>JAGREN010000061.1:1174-41826 GCA_020446505.1 Novosphingobium sp.
GCGTCTCGTGCCACGTCACCGGCGGTGCAGCGACCGGCAAGAGTTCGACCCACATCAGCACCACCAATGTCTGCGAGGACTGCCACACCACCACTGTGTGGTCCCCGGTGCGCCGAGTGGATCACACGCAGGTGCTCGGCACCTGCTCGTCCTGCCACAACAACACCAAGGCCGAGGGCAAGCCGACAGGGCACCTGACCACCAGCGCCGAGTGTTCGGACTGCCACTCGACCAGCGCGTGGACTCCAGCCAACTTCAGCCATGTCAACGTCACAGGCAACTGCGTCAGCTGTCACATCACTGGCGGCGCAGCGACGGGCAAGAGCAGCACGCATCTAAACACGACCAACGCGTGCGAAGACTGCCACCGGACGACAGCGTGGTCGCCTGCCACTTTCGACCATGCCGACGCCGTCGGAACGTGCTTCTCGTGCCACAACAACAGCAAGGTGCCGGGCAAGTCCACTTCGCACATTCGTTCGACCGATCAGTGCGATTTCTGCCATGTGACAACCAGCTGGACGAACGTGCGGGTCGATCACAGCCAGGCGCTGGGCACATGTTCTTCGTGCCACGTCACCGGAGGTGCCGCGACGGGCAAGCCGGCCACCCATATCCAGACGACCGCCGAATGTTCGGACTGCCATCAAACGACGGCCTGGCTGCCGGCGCGGTTCAGCCACGATAACGTGACAGGCAATTGCTATTCCTGCCACAACGGCAGCACCGCGACAGGCAAGAACCCGACGCACGGCGGCACCACCAACAATTGCGAGAGCTGCCACCGCTCGACGAGTAGCTGGCAGAACGTCGACATGGATCACAACGAAGTGACCGGGCGCTGCGATTCCTGCCACAACGGCATCATCGCCCGTGGCAAGCCGACGCAGGAACATCCGACAACATCGCAAGACTGCGGCGCCTGCCACAACACGCGCACGTGGGACGATTAGGGCTGTTCAGGGGGAAAGGCCAATGACCACACGTTCGGAAATTCTGGGCACCGCTGCCGTGGTGCTTACGGCAGCGGTTACAGGCGGACTCGTCCTGCCCGTGCCGGCTTTCGGACAGGCGGTTGCCGACCGGACCTTGTCCGACATCAAGGTCGAGAAGCTGGGCGACTGCACCACGCTATCGATCAATTTCAACATTCGCGTCCAGATGCTGAGCGCCTTTCCGGAATCCGGACAGGAACTGCATGTGCGTCTCCGCCCGCTCGATATGGCACAGGCGCTCGGCGCGCGGGAATCGCTGAGGCCGCCTTCCAGTGTTCGCGAATTGCGTTCGATCGAATACGAGGGCGACAACCCCTCCGGCCCGGTGCTGTCGCTGTTCTTCACGCAGGACATGCGGTTCGAGGTCGAACCCGGCCTCGATCCCAGCACGCTGGTGGTGCGGATCGACAAGCCGGGCAACGGCAAGATCTGCAGCGGACCGGCAATGGGCCAGGCTGCGCCGGGCGCACCGACTGCTGAGGCGATTCCCCCGGGGGTCGAAATTCCGTCCGGCCTCTATGTCATCAACCTCGTGTCTTCGGCCACTGCGCAGGGAGACATTTCTCAAGACCAGAAATCCGCCATCGCGGGACGTCTGGTTTACGAGACGCTGTTCGAACGCGAATCCGAATCCTGGCACCGGTTGCGCCTCGGCTTTTTCAATACCCGCAGCGAAGCGGAAGCGGCGCGGGTTCTGCTGCTGGCGCAGTTCCCTGACGCATGGGTTGTGAAGGTCTCTCCAGCAGAACGCGCACAGGGCGTGTCCAGTCGCATGGATACCGGCAGGCACATTGCCGCGACGCCGCAGGCGACTGGCGCTGCGACGCCCGAGCAGGTCGCTGGAACCGCTCAACTCATCACCGAAGCGGAAGAGGCTATCCGCGACGGCGACAACACCCGCGCGGTCCAGATCCTGACCAAGGCGCAGGCTATTCCGGAGAACGAGAACAGTCCGCGCGCACAGGAACTGCTCGGCCTGACCCGCGAACGAAGCGGGCAGAACGCGCACGCGATCGCCGAATACGAGGAATACCTGCGGCGTTATCCGTCCGGCGAGGCGGCGGACCGCGTTCGCCAGAGGCTGGCGGCCCTGAGCGAAACCACCGGCGGCGGTCCGCTGCGCGCCGCATCGACTCCCGCCGCGTCCACCGCATGGACCTGGCGGGCTCGCGGCAGCCTGTCGCAGTTCTATTTTCGAGACCAGTCGACCACCAAGTTCGTCGATGCCTCACGACCGGAAATCGATCCGGAAAAGAACGACCAGACCAATCTCGACCAATTGCTGACCACGGCCGACTTTACACTGTCCGGTGGCAACGACCGGCGTCAGCTTACAGCTCGCGCCGCCGGGGCCTATACCTGGAATTTCCGCAAGGGTGGCAGGGACATCGAATCCCTGACCGCCGCCTATATCGATTACACCGACGAAGCACTCCACAGCGCCATCCGGGTGGGACGCCAGACTCGCAATTCGTCTGGCGTGCTGGGCAGATTCGACGGCGCGCTCGTCGGGGTTCAGGTCAAGCCCAAGATCCGGCTCAATCTGGTCGGCGGCTTCCCGGTACTGACATCGCGGCAGACCCATGTGCTCAAGGAACGCTATTTCTATGGCGCCAGCGTCGATATCGGCGCCAAGCGAAGCCCCTTCCAGACCACGCTCTACTGGTTCGACCAGCGCGCAAAGGGCGGTTTCATCGACCGCCAGTCTGTGGGCGTCGAAGCGCGCCTGCTCAAGCCGCGGTTCAATGCCTTTGCCATCGTCGACTACGACGTGAAGTACAAGGAACTGAATCTGGGACTGTTGACGCTGAACTACGCATTCCCGGACAGCTCCAACATCAGCCTGACCGCCGATTATCGCCGCTCGCCCCTCCTGACGACCAGCAATGCGCTGATCGGGCAGGTGCGAACGGACACGGCCATGCCCATTACCGATTTGCGCGGGCTGAGGCCGTTCTTCACCGATGCGCAAATCTACGACCTCGCCAGGAATCGCACGCTGGTCGCCAAGTCGATGACCCTGTCCTACGCGCGGCCGCTCTCGGAGAAACTGCAGCTCAACCTCGATTTCACGCTGACGGACACGGGCGGCACACCTGCCACACCAGCCAGCACCGGCACGCAGGAAGTATTCGCGATCCCGGCTACCGGCACCGAATACTATTACGGCGTGCAGCTCGTCGGAACCGGGCTGCTCATCCAGAACGACATCTACATCCTTTCCGGGCGCTATGCCGATACGCAACGCGCAAGAAGCTATACGGCCGACATCAACGCGCGCGTTCCGGTCACGTCGAAATTCCGGCTCAGTCCGCGGATGCGCTACGGCTATCGCCAGGACAAGCTCTCCGATGGCAGTTTCCGCCAGATCCAGCCCACCTTGCGCGCCAACTACTATCCGTCGCGCCATGCCGAGTTCGAGGTCGAATTCGGGGGCAATTTCTCGAAGCGGCGCGAATTTTTCTCTGGTCTTCCCACGAAAACCAGCGAGTCAGGCTATGTGCTCAACGTCGGCTACCGCGTGGACTTCTGAAGCGATATGCAGTCCAACATGATTTACCAAGGAACCGTGCAAGCATGATCGCAGAAGCCGGACTTGCCGCCTTGTGGCTCGCAGCGGTGATGGCATTGCTACAGTTCGCGCTTGGCGCGCTGGCGCTGGGCCGTGGGCGTGCCGGACTTGCCCCGGCGATCCAGCCGGTGGCGGTGGTGCAGGCTGTGCTGGTCTGCATCGCATTCTTCTGCCTGATCGCCGTGTTCGTGCGGTCGGACATGTCGGTGCTGCTGGTCGCGGCAAACAGCCATTCGGCCAAGCCGATGCTCTACAAGATCGCTGGAACCTGGGGGAACCATGAAGGCTCGATGCTGCTTTGGGTGACGATCCTTGGCGTTGCCGGCGCCACCATTGCTCTGTTCGAGCGGCAGTTGCGCGAAGATACCAGGGTGGCGACGCTGGCCGCGCAAGGGGCGATTGCGCTCGGCTTCTATGCCTTCCTGCTGTTCTCCTCCAATCCCTTCGCCCGGATCGAGAACGTAGTCGAAGGGGCAGGCCTCAATCCGCTGTTGCAGGATCCCGGCCTCGCCTTCCATCCGCCTACTCTCTACGCCGGCTATGTCGGTATGTCGGCAGCCTTCAGCTTCGCGGTCGGCGCACTGGTGACGCGCAACGTCGGCCCCGATTTCGCGCGCGCCATGCGGCCGTGGATTCTGGGCGCGTGGATCTTCCTGACTGTCGGAATCACCGCCGGTTCCTACTGGGCCTACTATACGCTGGGCTGGGGCGGCTGGTGGTTCTGGGATCCGGTCGAGAACGCCTCGCTGATGCCCTGGCTCGCGGCTACCGCGTTGCTTCATTCGGTGACGGTGCTGGCAACGAGAGACGGCCTGCGCGCATGGACGATCATGCTATCGGTGCTGGCTTTCTCGATGTCGATGGTCGGAACATTTCTGGTGCGTTCGGGCATTCTCACCAGCGTGCACAGCTTTGCTGTCGATCCCGAACGCGGAGTGTTCATTCTTGCGCTGCTGGCCATCTACATCGGCGGCGCGCTGGCCCTGTTCGCGATGCGGATAGGTACGGTGAGCGAGGGAAGCCGCTTCGACATCGTCAGCCGCGAGGCTGCACTCGTCCTCAACAACCTGATGTTGACCGTTGTTCTGGTGGTAGTGCTTGCAGGCACGCTTTACCCGCTCGCGCTCGAAGCGACGTCGGGCACCAAGATCTCGGTCGGCGCGCCCTATTTCAACAGCGTCGCCGGGCCGATCGCGCTGATCACGATGGTGCTGCTCGCCGCCGGGCCACTGCTGCGCTGGCGCAGCGACAAGCCACGGCTGGTGCTTGACCGTCTGGTATTTTCGTTCCTGGCAGGCGCTGCGGCGCTCCTGCTGATTGCAGCTTTCGCAGGCTCGATCGGAATCTTGCCGCTGCTTGGGCTTGTCGCCGCCGCAATCGTGGCTGTGGCCAGCCTCGCCCCGCTGTGGAAGCGCAACCTCAAGCGTACGCCGCTGTTCACCTTCGGCATGGTCATGGCGCACATGGGCTGCGCGGTCAGCATGGCCGGGATGGCCTGTGACAGCGCCTTCACCAGGGAAACGATGGTCGCGATGGGGCCGGGCGAGACGCAGGCCGTGGGAGACTTTGCCGTGACGCTTGCAGGCGTGCGCGAACGGCCCGGCCCGAATTACCAGGCGCTTGAAGCCGTCCTGTCGGTCAGTGAAAAGGGCGGCACTCCATTCGAGATGCTGCCCCAGTTGCACCAGTTCACCGATCCGCCGATGCAGACCAACCAGGCAGCGATCCGCACCTTCTGGAACGGGCAGCTTTACCTCGTGCTCGGCGAACAGTCGGACGGCGACAAATGGGTGATGCGGATGTGGTGGAAGCCGTTCGTCACCCTGATCTGGCTGGGCGGCGCGATGATCGCGCTGGGCGGCATGTTGTCGTTGCTCGGCCGGGTGCGGCGCGACTTCCTGCCTCGCCGCCGACGTACGGCAACTGTCGAAGCCTTGCCCGAACCGGAGCCTGCCGAATGAGCCGCAAACTGCTACTGTGGTTGCCGTTCGCGCTGGTCTTCGTGCTGTTCGCGGTATTCTGGCTTGGCCTCAAAAACCCGGACGACCGGATCATTGCCTCGAACATGGTCGGCAAGCCCTTGCCGGAATTCAGCGCGCGGGCGGCCATGCCCGACAGGCCCGGCGTGACCAGCGCGGACTTCACCGACGGCAAGCCGCGCCTGCTCAACGTGTTTGCCAGCTGGTGCGTGCCCTGCGTGCGCGAAGTGCCGGTGCTGCTGCGCATGCAACAGCAAGGCGTCGAGATCGTCGGCGTCGCTGTCCACGACAGCTCTCCGGCGCTTGCCACCTTCCTTGCGCAGAACGGCAATCCCTACGACCGCATCGGTCTCGACGAGGGTGGGCGCGCTCAAATCGAATTTGGCTCTTCGGGCGTGCCTGAGACCTTCGTCGTCGATGGCAAGGGACGCATCGTGCACCAGCACATCGGCGTCGTGACCGAACAAGACGTTCCGCAACTGCTCGGCATGCTGGGGAAAGCGCAATGAGGCGGCTTGCAGCTCTCGCCCTCCTGATCGCCGCGCCGCTTCCCGCGCAAGCACAGGACTATGCCGAGGTGGCTCTGCCCGACCCAGCGCAAGAGGCGCAGGCCAGCCGCTTGATGGACACGATCCGCTGCGTCGTTTGTCAGGGCCAGCCGATCTCGGGAAGCAATGCCGACCTCGCCGGAGACATGCGCCGGATCGTGCGCGAACGCATCGCGGCCGGCGACACGCCCGATGAAGTGCGCGCCTGGCTGATATCGAAATACGGCGACTGGGTGAGTTTCAAGCCGCAGGTGAAGCCAGCCACCCTGCCTTTGTGGCTGATCCCACTCGTCGCTCTTGTACTGGGCATCTGGCTGGTGTCGCGCAGATTGAGGAGGCACCACTGATGGGCTGGCTGTTCGCGATCCTGTTCGCCGCCTTGTCGATGGCCGCCTTGTGGAAGAGCGGTCGCTGTTCGCGCATGGCTCTCGAGCTTTCGGCAGCGGCACTCCTCGTAGGTTTGGCAGGCTATGCCTGGCAGGGCAGTCCTGACATGCCCGGAAATCCCGTCTCATCCTCGCCGCGCTGACGGCCGGCAAGGCGGCCACCTTCCGGTACACCAGGCATTTCGCCCAGGCGATCGAGCCTTTGCACCCGGAAGGACGTTACCGGCTGTGCATCGCCATCCTGTGCGACAAGGGTATGGCTCCCCACTGCGCGGTGCTTTGCCGGGCACAACGGGCCAAGGCCGATCAACCAGCCCACCGTGCCGCGCGGAACCGATTGCCTGTGCTTCATCCCCGGTCCCACGCACTCCGAAGAGATGATGCGCGGGCTTACGCAAGCCCTCGTCGAAATCAGGGAACGGCAGGAGATGAAAAAGGCAGCCAAAGGGGGCCGCCTATTTTCCGGTTTGTACGAAGCTATTCCGCTGATCCTGCCCGTTGCGGCAGGATCAGGATCAGCATGGTGATGGCGATGGCCAGCACAATCGAGGCGCCGCCCCGGCTGAGCTCCAGCCCGCCGTGTGCTACGGGCTTGTCGAGATAGTCCCCGACAACGGCACCGAGCGGCCGTGTCAGCACGAAGGCCGCCCAGAACAGCGCCGCGCGATTGATCGACGTGCGGAAATAGGCCAGCGCGATGAGGGCGAGCAGCACCCCGAAGATCACCGCCGCTCCGAGATAGCCTAACGATCCGTCGGCCACCCAGTCACCAAGCGCCGTGCCCAGCGTTTGCGAAAAGGTGATCGTGGTCCAGTAATAGATTTCCGCTCGCGGCTCATGGACCGACGACACCGAAATGTTGCCCATCGAGCGATGCCACCAGGCCAGCGAGGCGAGGACGAAGAACAGCAGCAGCAGGGAACCGCCCGGATATCCGATCCCGATCGATCGCGTGGCGAAATCGGCCATCGTCGTTCCCGCAGTCGTCGAGGCGATGATCGTTGCCCAATAGATGAACGGATGAAATTTGGGCGCCTTGATCTGGAGCGCCACCAGCGCGACCAGCAACAGTCCGAAAATTCCGCTGCTGACGAGGTAACCGAAATTGAACGACATGCTCAGCGTGTCGCCTGCCGTCTCGCCAAAGGTCGTGGCGAGAATCTTGATGATCCAGAATCCAAGCGTGACTGCCGGGACTTTTGTCAGCAGGTCATCTTCGAGTTTCGAGTCGGACATTGTTGCTCCAGCAATCGCGTTCTGATTTCCGGCAATGCGGCTAGCATCGGGATGATCCGGGATACATAAGCAGTGGCTTGATCGCGGAGGTTTCAACGATTGCTTATGTCGCAATGACCGGTTTGAAGCAGCTGATTGAAGGCCGCCTTGGGCGCGGGGCGCTGGTCTCCGTGGTGAGCCTTGTCATTCAGGCAGTGGCCGCGGTCTATTTCATCGTCGACGGTGTGGACGATGCACTCGCCCAGTTGAGCGTTGGCATAGATGGCGAGTTGATCATGGAATGCCTGGTCGCACTTGCCCTGCTGCTGGCGCTGATCGTCAGTGCGCGGCAGTTGCGGCAGTCGCTGGCCGATACCAGGCGGCTCGATGCAGCGCTTCAGACGGCTCGCGGTTCGATGGCCAATCTGCTGAATGCTCGCTTTGCCGAATGGGGACTGTCGGCTTCCGAAGCCGAAGTTGCCTTGTTCGCTCTCAAGGGTTTTCCGATCAGCGAGATTGCGCGGCTGCGCAACACGGCGGAAGGTACGGTGCGGTCGCAGCTAAGTCAGGTTTACGCCAAGGCCCAGGTCAGCAACCAGGCAATGCTGATCGCTCATTTCATCGAGGAGCTGGTCTGAGGGCAATTCAGGCATGATGCCTATGCAGCTTCGAGACGCTTGTGGGAAACCAGCGCCGCGTAGTGAGCGAAAAGTGCCTCGAAATGATCGTTCATGCTTCGCGCAGTCCGGACATTGCGCGAAGGTTCGAACCGCATGGGCAGATCCATTATGGCGCGGACCAGATCGATTCGATTGGCGGCCCGATAGGCAATGCCGCCACCGTCGCGAGCGAAGTCGGCAGCGCCTCCCAGATCGGGAACGATCACGGGAATTCCGCTCGCTCTGGCTTCGGCCGCAGCCATGCCGAAGGTTTCCGACTCGCACCCGTGCAGCAGCGCATCGGCGCTGGCCAGCAGGGTCGCGAATTCGTTGCGATCGGTCACGGGCCGGAACAGGCGCACATGGGGATTGCCGCCAATTGCGCGCATGATTGAGGCTTGCTCCCGTCCCTCGCCGAAGATGCCAAGGCCGATAGGACGTTGCCTGCCGGCAATGGTCACGGCTTCAATCAACAGGGGCAGGCGCTTTTCGGGTGCGAGACGGCCGGCAGCAATGAGCAGCGTCGCGTCAGGCCCGAGCCCGCATCTGGCGAGAAGTCTTGCGCGGATGTCGGGATCGCGCCGCTGCGGCGAAAACCTGCCGGGAGCGACGCCCATCGGAATGGAAACGACGTTGGCCACGCCACCGCGCGTCAGGCGAACGGACAGGTCCTGGTTGGCGCAGACCACCGCGTCGAACACGGTGCCAAGATGCCGCAGGTGATCCCAGAACCGCTCGAACTGGCGGTCGATCGTCTGGCGCGTGAACAGCCGACTCAGCCAGCGGTAGGCATAGGTCGACAGGGGATCGGCATGCATGATCAGCGCCTTGGGAACGTCCGGCCGCCAGTTGGCGACCAGCAAGGGGCTGCGCCAGGGCGAGGATGCCTCGACCATATCGGGGGCGAAGCGGTCGAGTGCCTCGTGCAGCATGGCCTCGTCGTCGAAGTACCAATACTTGCGGTCGAGCGGGAAACGCGGCGACGGGATCGTAACGATCCGCGCCGACGGGCTGGTTTCGATCACGTCATGGCTGTCGCCGGGGGCGAGTATCGTGATGTCGTGCCCCATTTGCTCTGCGACCGAGAGCTTTTGGCCGACATAGGTTCTCACGCCGCCGCCACGCGGAGAATAGAACGCACAAACATCGACAATCTTCATCGCTTCAGTTCCTGGTTTTCAGAGGCCCGACGCCAAGGCCGCGCTGATAGTTGAGGAGGATTGTCAGCCGGGTAAGGCCAGCGCCGGCCTGCGCGCTCGCAGCCGTGGCCGCGGGCTTGCTCCAGCCGAGCTTCGGGTTTCCGGCAAAGCCGATCCCGTCGACGCGCCAGCCGAATTTGCGGTTGCTGTCCCGATCGTGCAGCAGGCTCACGGCGTAGCGTCCGGCAGAGGGCACCCGGATGCACAACTGCACGGGCCCCGAGGAAGGCAGCGGTTCCTCTACCCGCCGAAACGTCTTGCCCGCCGCGATCAGGAGGTTGTCGTCTTCCAGGAAGTCGTCGTTGTTTGCCGGGTAGACTTCGAGTTTGAGCCGTCCCCTGCGATCCTTCAGGCCGGTCACGTCGACCAGCCGGGCAGGCCCGGTCTCGCCGGGACGGCATTTGCCCTCGGCCTTGCCAAGATCGGGTGTCGAGGGGATGGCGGCGGCCATGATGGCCGCCGCCAGAAGGCTAGCGATCGTCGGTGGCATTCGCTTTCCTTCGGATCAGGTCTGCAATCGCAAAACTGAGGCCAACCAGCACATGGGTAATGAGGATCAGCGCGGCCATCATCGCCATGAGCGCGGCGAGCTGGACGTCCTCGCCAAGCGCGAGCACCGCAACACCGGCAAACACGACGTCCTTGTTGGGAACGAACGGCAGGCGCGAGATCAGGAGGCGGATGGTCGCGAGGATCAGCCACCAGCCAAGGGGGGTATCGGGCAGCACCATGTGCCACAGAGCCGCTGACAGGCCGGTTATCGCCAGAATGCGCAACACATGCATCGCGAGCACCATCAATAACTCATCCCGGCGCAGCGAGAAGATCGAACGGCGCCAGAACATGATCGCGAGCGACGTCCCGATGACGAAAGCCAGCGACCAGCCGATCGCAGTGGCATGGTCGTGGAGGGGCAGCAGCTTCAGAAAGGGAAAGGCCACGACCATGAACAGGAGTGTCATGACATTGCCGGATACTGCCGAGAGCACCGCGACGTCCTTCACCGCGCCGAACGGCGTTGCGACGAATTTCAGGTGCTGACGCGCCCAGGTGTAGAAATAGACTTCGCCGAGGTACCCGACGAGAAGCTCGTTGTAGATCAGCTTGCGAACCAGCGCACCGAAGGCTGCCGGGCCAACGCCCCATAGGCGGCGGAAAATGATCCACTCGCTCATGGGGCCGGCAAGGTAGCTGACTGCGAAAATCGCCCAGAACAGGGGTGATTTCGGAACCATGCCGAGCATCCCGGCAAAGTTCACATTGCGCACTTGCCACAGTGCCGCAGCGATCACCAACAGCGAGAGCCCGGTCCCTACCAGGCTCCCGATCGTCATCTGTCGCGGACGGCCCTGCTCTTCGAATGCGAACGAGCTGGCTGGTGTGACGGCAAGGGACTGATCGGGCATTCCGCGACCTTGAAAGTTCGTAATGAATGCTAGACGCCGTGCTCCAGCCATAACCTCACATGGCGCTGTAATTTCTCGAAGCTTTCATCGCTTCGTTCATCGAGAAGTCGCTGCATCGCATCGATGTAGGTTCCGGCTGCGCGCTCCAGCGTGAATTGTGCCGCGAACTCGGCCATTGCCTCACGAGGGGGCGCCAGATGCCTTGCTGAATTCATCGCCAGACCCAGTGCTTCTGCATTCCCCGTAACCGTCGAAATGCCGAAGCGACCGTGCTGGAGTAGCCAGTCCATGCTGGCGCAGCAGTTGGTTGCGGCAATCGGCAGTCCCTGGGCCAGCGCCTCGACGACAGCCGCGGGCACGCCTTCGTAGTCCGACGATATGACCAACACGTTGCAATCGCGAAGCAGCGCCCTGACGTTGTGGCGATGGCCGGTGAGGAAGACCCTGTCCTGAAGCCCGCGTTTGCGAATAATGTATTCGAGCGCAGGCCGTTCCGGACCGTCTCCCGCCATTACGAGGGTGTCGCCGGGCGAGGCATGGCGCGCAAATGCCTCGATGAGCAGCGCATGGTTCTTTTGCGCCACCAGCCGCCCGACCGAAACGAAGCGGCAACTCCCGTCGCAGCGGCGCGCTTGCTGCATTCGCAAGGCATCGCATTCCGCAAGGGTGAGCGCGGGATCAGCAATCACGCTCGTCTTTCCCTTGCAGATGCCCAGTTCCTTGACGACATGAGGCCGCATGGGCTCGGTAAGGGCAATGAAGTGGTCGAGAAACAGACCCTGCACGCTGAGCCACAGGCGGTAGAACGGACGAAACGGCCATGCGATGTCCGGTCGGTCGAGATCGTTGCTGATCTTGACGAGCACCGGCGGGCAACGATCGCCGAGCAGCAAGCGCATGAGCGTGCAGACCACCGTGTAGGTGTTGCCTGGACAGAACACGACGTCGACTCGTTCTTCGAGAAGGAAATGGTAAAGGCACCAGATCATCCAGATCGTTTCCCAGCGCGATGTGGGTATCGGCTCGGGCCGGGTGCGATAATCGAGGCGAGGGGCCTCGCGGCGGCCAAGACCCTCGTCGCGACCCAGCACGATCATGACCTGCTGGCCATCGGCCTGCCAGCGTTCGGCCAGCCTCAGGGCAACCCGCTCAACGCCGCCGGGCTCGAAGCTGTGAATGGGAATTGCAATGCGCATACCTGATCGACGCCGCCACCGGCGATAACCCGCACCTCTAAGAGGGGCATGTTACGAAAGAAGGTCGCAATAGCGCGCAGTCCGACGCTCGCGCCGGAAAGCACCTAGCGTTCGCTCGATGCTGGTCAGGATTTCCTGTTTGGTTACGTCGCCGGGATGAACCGCGACGCGTACGGTTTCGAGCCGCTGCAAGGCAAAGCGTGCAAGTGCGGCGAAGGCAAGCGAAGAGGCGGTACGCGCGCGTGATCTGCTTGCCCAGGTGACGACCGGGCCTCGTGCCAGGACCGCTCCGCTGCGCGGCGACCAGACCTTCATGTGGTCTTCGGCAAGCGCGAAGCCGTTCTCTTGCAAAGCTGCGAGCGTCCCTTCGCCATAGAGCCAGGCAGGAGCGATGAAGCCAGTGACAGGCCGGCCGATGATGTCTTCTATCAGGGCTTTGCCGTCGGCCATGCGGCGGCTCGCCACTTCCGCTGACAGCCCGAGAAATTCACCTTCGTTCGCGGTCATGTGGCGTGCCTTGAAACTCGCTCTGCCGCGATGCTCGCAATCGTCGCGATGAAACCAGCCGTGGACGAACATCTCGATTCCGCTGTCCGACCAGTTGCGCAGGCGCCTGGCGAAGGACTGGTTGCCGCGCAGCGGATGGGCACCCCAGTGGTCAGGCACGACCAGCATGGCGAAGCAGGGTGATCCCAGCCTTCTTGCTAGCAAATCCGCTAGCTGGTCCACCTCGTGCTCGAAGCCGGGTCCAACATCGTGGATCGATGCGAGGAGGCGTCGATCAGAAGTGGGCATCGATACCGATCCTTACCATGCGCGAACGCATTGCCTTGCACTGGTCATCCCCCAGCAAGCGAAATGGATCGCCGCAGGAACAGCGATTGGCACGGCTATAGCACAGGTTCTCGACGTTTCGCGATTGCCCCATCTGCCAGGCGCCTCTCGAGTTTCGCTTGGCAAGTAGGCCAGCTGCAGCAATGAGGCGTGATGTGCGGGCTTCGCCTTGCGGCGGCAATATCGCCGGTTTGGACGTCTGTCCTTCCGGAGCCTGACTGCGAAGGGCAAATGCCTCTATGGCATGGATCGCGCCGGATGCGGCGGACAGGCGTTCGGATGGAGAGGAGCTGAACGGTGAGATTTGCGGATCAGGCAATCGTGATAACCGGCGCATCGACGGGGATCGGCCGTGCAACCGCCTTGGCCTTTGGCCGAGAAGGCGCCTCGGTAATGATCGGCGACATCGACGACGGCGCGAACGATACGGTGGCCGAAATCCGCAAGGCGGGAGGCAAGGCCGAGTTCAGGCACTGCGACGTGGCCAGGGGCGCCGATTGCGACGCATTGGTTGCTGCATGTCTCGACAGTTTCGGCAGGCTCGATTCCGGGTTCAACAATGCAGGCGTGTTTCCGCGCGATCTGCTTCCCATTCACGAGATGAGCGACGAGGAATTCGACCGGATCATGGCGGTCAACGTCAAGGGCGTGTTCAACGCCATGCGAGCGGAACTCCGGCACTTCCGGCAGGTCGGCAAGGGCTCGGTAGTCAATACCGCTTCGGTCGGTGCGACGATCGCCGATCCGCTGATGTCGGCCTACAGTGCGTCGAAACACGCCGTGCTGGGGCTCACGCGCGCGGGTGGCCTTGAGAACGGGCCGCACAATATTCGCGTCAATGCGATCGGTCCCGGAATGGTCCGCACGGCGATGACCGCGAAGTGGCTGGAGGATCCCGAACTGGCAGAAGCGGCAAGGCACGCGACGGTCATCGGCCGGCCGGCCGAGCCCGAGGAAATCGCCGAGGTCGTGCTGTTCCTGTCCTCCGATGCGGCAAGCTACATGAACGGGCAGATCTATCTTATCGACGGTGGCCTGACCGCGCGCTGATCAAGGGATGGGGAGAACACCATGAAATTCGGGCTCAACACGCTTTCGCTGTTCGTGGGCGGTGCCCCGGCTGAACTCATGGCGGATGTCGCGCAATGCGCTGAAGACCTGGGTTTCGATTCGATGTGGATGGGGCACCACGTCCAGTTTCCGAAGACTATCGTCTCTGAGTATCCCTATGGGCGGAATCCGATGACATCGGCCACGCCCCGGCTCGATACCTTCGTTACGCTGACCTATCTCGCGGCGAAGACCACGACGATGCGCTTCGGCAGCGGGGTCTATCTCGCGCCGATGATCGATCCGCTTGTTTCGGCCCGCGCGATCATGTCGGCGGACTATCTTTCGGGCGGGCGGATCATGCTGGGTCTGGGGGTCGGCTGGTGCGAGGAAGAATTCGCCATGCTCGGGCAGGACTTTGCCAGCCGCGGCAGGCGGACCGACGAGATCATCGCGCTCTTTCGTGAACTGTTCACGCAGGAGACGATTCACCATCAGGGCGAATTCTACCGATACGAGCCGATCAATTTCGAACCCAAGCCGATCCAGAAGCCATGGCCGCCGATGTACTGGGGCGGTATCTCGCCTCCGGCACTGCGGCGGGCAGCGGGGCTTGACGGACTGTTCATGCCACTCAACGATATCGAAGCTGTCAGGCGCGCGGTCGATACGGTCCGCAAACTGCGCGAAGAGGGCGGCAAGGGCGACGAGCCATACGATTTCACGGCAGTGACGCCCTTTCCCATGACTGAAGAAGCCGTGCGCGCAATGGAGGAGATTGGCGTTTGCCGGCTGACATTCGACCTCGGCATCACTGCGCTCGAAGCAACGCCCGCGCCCGTATCGCCGACTTTCAAGGACTTGTCGTCGAACCTGCGCGCCATCGCCGGGCGCTTCATCGGTTAATCGGGCAATGCCATGAACCATGGTGTGCTCACATCCTGGGATCGCCTCTACGTCGGGCTTTACCTGCACGACTCGGAACACCGGCGCTTGCCGCGTACGGTCCCAGCCGAGGTTTCAGGGCATCAGGAATATCGACTGGCGGCGGCACTGATCGAGCGGATCAAGGGAACGCCCGCGTCCTGCGCGACTTCGCGCAGCGAAGTGCCGGCAGAGCCGCGCAAATCAGAACCTGCCATGTCCGACCTGAAGGCGATACGATCGCGACCACGCTGAATTGAATCCCACGCATGGACGCGGTATGCCCGCGTCCCAGCGAGTTTGCCGCCGGGCAGGACAGAGGAACTTTTCAGCGGAGAGAGTTTGTCATGCAGGCTGGTGACACGGTTATAGCCGACATTGACCTGGGCGATGCGACGGTAAGCCTGATCTCGGCGAAGCCGGCGCGCCGATTTCACGAGGTCTATGTCGGTACCCGGCATCTTCTCGCGATGTACCGGTCGCCATCCATGCAGGCCAGCGGACGGTACCTGGAGACCGACCGGGACGAGTTTACTCCGATCGGAACCGTCTTTTTCCGGCCTGCCGGGCTTCAGCTTGAGAGCCAGGGCAAGGCAACCGATGTCGATGGGCTGCACTGCCAGATCAGCGATGAGCGGCTCAGCCGGTCGGGGCTTTCCACCTCGGACTGGACAGAACATGAGCTCGAAACGGCGCTCAACGTGCAGGCGACCCACCTGTTCAGCTATTGCACCCGCCTCATTAACGAGGTTACGAACCCCGGTTTCGGCTCCGATGCGGTCGTGGATGCGCTGTTGACGGTCATTTTCACCGATCTGGCACGATACATGGCGACCAGCGCCCCGCCGGAAGACAGGGAAGACCTTCGCGAACAGGCGTTTCGGTTGCTCGTCGCGCGGATATGCGATGTCTGGGAGACCATGCCCAAGGTTTCCGAACTGGCGAGGTTGGCGGGAGTCGGCGAACGCCATCTCCTGCGGTTGTTCCGCCAGCGCAAAGGCATCTCCCTGGCGGAATTCATCAGGGACACCCGGCTGGAGAAGGCCCGTTTTCTCCTGGGACAAACCGACATGCCGCTCAAGCAGGTCGCCCATCGGCTGGGCTTTGCCAGCCAGTCTACCTTCACCACTGCCTTCAGGCATGAGACGGGCGAAACCCCTGCGGCGTTCAGGGGGCAGCAAAGGACAAGGCACTTCGTGAAGCGCTGAACAGTCCCGGACGCGGTCTGCGGGGAGCGGGAATTGCTTTCGAATGGCGTCAAGTTTTTGCTTTGGCGGACATCGATAGCCTCTTGGTCGCACCTGCGTTTGCAGGCTTCGCCCGACTCTCCTACGCCTCCAGAATTGTCAGTCGAGCAACGCCGCAAGCGATGTCCTTGGGGCGGGTTCGCGAGAGGATCCCGAGAGTCTGCATGCCGCCGATTGAAAACGCCCTTTCCGATCTTCCGGTGAAGCCTCTTTTCCGCATCACCGGGACGCGCGGGACGCGAGTGGTCGATTGCCTTCCCGGCGGCGGCGCAGACCGACGGAATCTGGATAGTCGACGTCTTGGACTTCGAAACTGTCTATCGGAAATAGTCACGCGGCTTTGATGGCCGGTTGGAAAATCAGCCGGTTCTATTGGCTATGCGAATTTGAACTGCGACAAGGAGAATAGATCATGGCCAATTTCATGGATCGTGCCGGTGAATTGAGCCAGGAATTCATCCCATCGACCGACTGGGTCGGCGACGACGTACCCAGACTCGAACGCGAAAAGCTCTGGCCAAAGGTCTGGCAGGTGGCCTGTCGGGAAGAGGAAATCCCGAACATCGGCGATTTCGTCAATTACGAGATCGACGAGGAATCGTTCCTGATCGTGCGCGTCTCGGTCGACGAAATTCGCGCTTTCTACAATGTATGTTCGCACCGCGGCCGCCGCCTCAAGACCGCCTGGAATGGCAATGTCGCGAACGGCATCATGTGCCGGTTCCACGCCTGGCGCTTCGACCTCGAAGGCAAGGTCACCTACATTCCCAACGAGGAGGGCTGGGAAGGCTGCCAGATGCCTGACCGGGAGTCGCTCAGCCTGATCCAGCCGCGCGTCGATACCTGGGGCGGCGCCGTGTGGCTCACCATGAATCCGGATTCACCGCCTCTGCGCGAATACCTTTCACCTGCTGCGGACAAGCTTGATCCGTTCGATCTGCAGGACTGCCGTACCCTGTGGTACAAGGTGCTGCACGTTCCGGCCGACTGGAAGCTGGTGCTAGAGGCCTTCATCGAGGCCTATCATACCGAAGGCACGCACCCCCAGCTCGAACGCTGGGGATCGAGCAGCGGCGCGGGCGATTTGCAGCAGGGCATCCACTCGACCCACGGGTCGTTCACTCTCGTTCCCTGCGACGATCTCGACCCGCGCGAGCGCTGGCACGGTCGGATGAAGGACCTTGCCGATACGCTCTATTCCATGTTCCTCGAGCCGTGCATGGCCGCGTCCGAGCGCGTGCTGACCCTGCCGCCCGAATCCACCGATGCCGACGTCTTCGCCAATTACTGGAAGTGGCACCGCGAGGAAATGGAGGCGCGCGGCCAGAAATGGCCCGAGAACCTGACTCCTGCAGACATGGCGAGCACCGCCTGGCAGATATTCCCCAACACCTCGATCCTGCCCACGATCGACGGCGGGCTGTGGTATCGCTTCCGCCCCGACCCGGCAAAGCCCGGCCACTCCATCATGGACATCTGGGCATTGGCCCGCTTCGCGCCGGGCGAAGAACCACGCCCGAGCCGCGAAGTCTTTCCTACCCTGGAATCGTTCAAGGGCCAGTGCCCGTTCCTCGAACAGGACTTCGAGAACCTGCTCGCGGTGCAGAAGGGCACCCGATCGCGGGTGTGGAAGGGCGCCAACATCAATCCGCGCGAGGAGACCACGGTCTATCACTTCCACAAGGCCATGCACGATTACCTGTCAAAGGACGGCTGAGTCATGACGAGTTCGATGCCCACCGGTAATCTCAACAATGCCGAGCGGTTCGCCATGGCGCTTTACCGGCATGGCGTGCGCGAGATATTCGGACAGAGCATTCCGGTTTCGCTCATGCAGGTCGCGCCGTGCTTCGGCATTCGCCAGATCGGCTACCGCGCGGAGAACGCGGGCGGGATCATGGCCGACGGCTATGCGCGGATTTCGGGCCGGATCGGGGTCGTGGCCGCCCAGAACGGGCCTGCCGCGACCTTGCTGGTCCCGCCCCTGGCCGAAGCGCTGAAGTCCTCGATCCCGCTGCTGGCGCTGGTGGAGGAGATCCCTGCCAGCGACGAGCAGCGCAACGCGTTCCAGGAATACGACCACCGCGCGCTGTTTGCCTCCTGCGCGAAATGGATCGGCCGCCTGTCGTGCGGCGAAAGGCTGGAGGATTTCGTCGACCTGGCAATGACCCACGCGCTTTCGGGCCGGCCGGGGCCGGTCGTCTTCCTGCTGCCGCGCGACGTGATGGGAGCGACGGCGACCAGCACGCCGCGCGATACGCAGCTGGGTTCGTTCCCGCTCGACCGCGCCGTTCCCGATCCGTCCGTCATTGCCGAGGCCGCGCGGCTGATCGCCGGGGCGCAGCGCCCCTTCGTGCTGGCCGGTGGCGGGGTCCACATCTCGGGCGCGAGCGAGGAGCTTGTTTTGCTGTGCGAACGTTTCGCCCTGCCGGTCGCCACCAGCAACATGGGCAAGGGCGCGATTGCCGAAGATCATGCGCTTTCGCTTGGCGTGTTCGGCAACTGCATGGCCGAAGGCACCGTGGCCCACGAATTGCGCGACCATGCGAGCGGGGCGGACCTGGTCCTGCTGGTCGGCACCCGTACCAGCCAGAACGCGACCGATGCCTGGACCCTGTTGCCGCGCGACGTGCCGTGCCTGCACATCGACATCGACGGCGTCGAAATCGGCCGCAACTATCCTGCCCTGCGACTGGCAGGTGATGCGAAATTGACGCTGGAGGCGCTGAACGTCGCACTGGGCCGGGAATCGCTCGGCTACGATCCCGACCGGCGGCGCAAGGCCATCGGCGAAGCAACGGATGCCGCCCGGGCCGTGGCGTCCGAAAAGGCATCGCGGGCGGGAACGGGCCGGCCGGGTGCGGTCCGTCCCGAAGCCCTGATGCGCGCGCTCGATGACCGCCTGCAGCCCGGCGACATCCTCGTGGCCGACGCCAGCTATTCGACCAACTGGATGAACTCCTTCCTTCGTGCCCGGCGGACGGGGCAGCGCTTCCTGACGCCGCGGGGCCTGGCAGGGCTCGGCTGGGGCATGCCGATGGCGATGGGGGCGAAGCTGGCTTCGCCGCAATCGCGGGTGATCGCGCTCGTTGGAGACGGCGGCTTCGGCCACTGCTGGGCGGAACTGGAAACCATGCGGCGGATGGGTATCGACGTCAGGGTGATCGTCCTCAACAACGCCATCCTGGGATACCAGACGCATGGCGAGAACGCCTTTTACGGCCAGCACTCCGACGCCTGCGAACTCACGCCGGTCAATCACGCGGGGATCGCCGGGATGTGCGGGCTCAAGGGTCTCGTGCTCGACGATCCCGGCAAGATCGGCGAGGCGATCGACGCGCTTCTCGGTCACGACGGCGCGGCGCTGCTCGACGTGATGACCGACCCGGATGCCCATCCGCCGCTGTCGCAATTCGTGGGCCGGACCACGCGCGGCCCGGTCGTGGGAGCGAACTGAGATGAGTGAAGAGAACCGGAAGCCGGTCTGGATCACCGGCGGGTCGAGCGGGATCGGCCTTGCAGCCGCGCTTGAACTCGCGTCTGCGGGCCATCCTCTTGCGCTGACCGGCAGGCGCGAAGTCGCCCTGAAATCTGCTTGCGCGCAGGTCGAGGCGGCTGGAGGCAATGCGACCTATGCCGTCGCGGATGTTGCCAGTGCCAGTGAAGTCGAGCGTGCTCACAGAGAGATCGTCACCCGTCTCGGGCCGGTCGGCGTGCTCATCAACAGCGCCGGGTTCAATATCCCTGAACGGTCCTGGAGCACGTTGCGGGCCGATGGCTTTGACGAGGCGGTCGCCGGCAATCTCAATGGCAGTCTCTACACCATCCTCGAAGTGCTGCCCGGCATGCGCGCGATGGAGGACGGACTGATCGTCAATCTCATCTCCGGGGCAGGGCGTTACGTCTGGCCGGGGGCGGGCCCTGCCTATATGGCGGCAAAGCACGCGGTTTTCGCGATGACCTCCAGCCTCAACATGGAAGAGGCCCGCAACGGTATCCGCGCTTGCGCGCTGTGCCCCGGCGAGGTGGACACCCCGATCATGGACAAGCGGCCGCAACTGCCGAGCGACGACCAGCGCAGCCGCATGCTGTCGGCCAGGGACGTGGGCAGGTTCATTCGCTACCTGGTCGAAGCGCCGCCGACGATGAATTTCACCGAAGTCGTCATCATGCCCACCGGCCGGGTCCGCAAGGACGATTGATCGAGGCTCTGAACTGCCGGTGCCACGGCATGGAGAGGCGCCACGAGCGCCGCCCGCCTTTCGATCTCCAAGGGATATTGAGCCGGTCGTGCCGATTCTCTGCGGCCCTTGCGCCGGGAAGATGACAGGACAGGTTGTGGCCACTAACGGTGGCTTGCCGACGGCGCACATGGAGATTTGTTTTGGCCGATACCGATACGAACGGGGCTCTATCTGGTGCCGCTGCATCAGGTCGGCCATTGCCGGTGCCCGATGAGCAGTCCGCGCCTTTCTGGAAAGCGGCCAGCGACCATGTGCTGACCGTGGCCAAGTGTTCGAAATGCGATCAGGCAACCCTGCCGCCCGATCTGACCTGCCCGCACTGCCATTCGACCGCGCCCGACTTCAGGTTCGTGCCTGTCGAGGGAGGCGCGCGCATCCGCACCTGGGCCGTCATTCGCCGATCTTTCCTGAGCGGATTCAAAGTGCCGTTCGTGCTCGTCGATGCTGAACTTGACGCGTATCCGGACCTGCGCCTGATTGGACAGTTGCTGGATGGCGCGGACGCGAAATTGTCCATCGGAGCCCCGGTCGTGGTCGAGTTCGAGGACCTGGCGCCGGGAATTTCCGTGCCTGCATTCCGACTGAAAGTTGCGGCATGAGCGGGCTTTTCAAGGCGCGTAACGAGGTTGCCCTCGTCGGGTTCGCGCACAGCAAGGTGGTGCGACGGGCAGACCGGCCGCTTGGCGTGACGGCGGTAGAGACGGCGCGTGCAGCGATTGCCGATGCGGGCCTGAGCGTCGACATGATCGACGGCTTCGTGTCGTCCCCACTCCTGCCGACATCGGGCGATCATCAGGTGGAGGACGGCGTAACGACAGTCACCTCGGCCTGGCTTTCCCAACATATCGGCGCGGATCCCGCTTACGCCGTGGGCTTCCAGGGCATCGGCCAGCTCACCGGATCGCTGTCCATCGCCATAAATGCCATCGCTTCGGGCGCGTGCGACTATGTGCTGTTTCACCGCGCGCTGCACAATCCGCAAGGCGGCTACAACGATAGCGCAATGAGCCAGGCCAGAGGAGCGATGCAATGGGCTGCACCACAGGGCTTTTTCGGGGCAATGCCGGCCATTGCCATGGCCTACAACGAATATTGCCAGCGTTATGGCGCGACGCGAGAAGCGATGGCGCATCTCGTCGTCGAAGCACGAAAGAACGGTGCGCGGATTCCCTGGTCGGTCTGGAACGGGAAGCCTTTGACTGTCGATCAGTACATGGCTGAAGAGATGATCTTCGAACCGATGTGCCGGCTCGACGCCGACATGCCGGTCGAAGGCGTTGCCTGCTTCGTTCTGACCAGTGCCGAGCGCGCCAGGGACCTGCCACATCGGCCGGTCTACGTCTCAGGTTTCGCTAACGGCTACCCTCGCAAGAACCGGACGATGATTCACTGGACACTCGACGACATGATGGAGGCAGGCGACGATCTGTCGGCCCGTCTTTGGGAAAACTGCGGATTAGGCCCGCAAGACATCGACATTCCCCAGCTCTACGATGGCTTTTCGCCATTTGTGTATATCTGGCTGGAAAGCCTGGGCTTTTGCAAGCGGGGCGCGGCGCACGAATTCATCCTGTCGGGCGGGATCGACAGCGACCGTGCGGACAGTCTTCCGGTCATGTCCGGCGGCGGTGCGATCGGTAACGGCCGCATGCATGGCGTGCCCCAGATGCTGGAGTGCTATCTCCAGCTTTCGGGTCGTGCAGGCGAACGGCAAAGGGAACGCGCGACAACCGGCCTGGCGTGCCACTCCACGCCTCACTTTGGCGGTGTCGTGGTCTATTCCAACGATCCGGGCTAACTGCCTGCGTCCCGGCGCTGCGGGGCGGGTTTACTGCGCCTCGCTAGCGACCTGAAATCCGTGCCAGGGGCGCTGACAAAGGACAAGCCGGACTGCGTCGTTCACCAGGGAGCCTAGGCGATCTCCAGATCCGAAAAGTCCGGCTTGCGCAGCATGGCCCACATTTCCGGGCCGCGCAGCGGGTTCATGGTCGCCGAACGTCCATGCTTGGACCAGTAGTAGCTCTGCACCCGATGGTCGCTCCACACGCGCGTGTTGTTTCGCTCGTCGATCATCCGGTTGTAGACCCAGTAAGGTTCGGGCTTCACCTCGACCGAGGATTTGCCCTCCAGGATCAGCTCTTCCATGCATTGCAGCGCGAAGCAGGCGACCATCTCGTGGAACGTCGCCGGTGAGAGCGAGCCGTTGGTGTTGGGGCCGTAGATCGCGAAAAGGTTGGGAAAGCCCGGCATCATGCAGGTGCGATAGGCGCGCGCGCCACCTTCGGCCCAAAGCTGTTCGATCGTCTGGCCGTCGCGGCCCGTGATCTTCATCGGGAAGAGGTATTCGTTCGCGTGAAAGCCGGTTGCGTAGGCGATGACATCGACGTCGATCTGCCTGCCGTCCTCGGTCTCGATGCCGGTCTTGTTGATCCGGCGGATGCCATCGGTGATGAGGGTGACGTTGTCGCGCTGGATCGCATCGAGGATGCAGTATTGCGGATCGACCTGGATCGGGCGCGCCGACCAGACGGGATGCTCGGGCGTCATCATGTCGACGAGTTCCGGGTCCTTCAGCTTTTCCTTCAGGAAGCCGACAGCGACATCGCGCGCGATCTTGTTGCTGGCGCTGCAGCAATGTGGATCGTCGAAGCCCGGATCGATGGTCGACACGGCCTCGAAGGCGGCCGCCGATCCACTGCCGAGCCGCATGAAGTTGGTGTAGAACGGGAAATTCCGGTTCAGCCAGTATACCGGCGCCGCAAAGGGCGAACGGTATCCGGGTGCAGGAAACACCCATTGCGGCGTCCGCTGGAACACGGTGACGTGTTCTGCCTCCAGCGCCATCTCGGGCACGGTCTGATAGCCGGTTGCGCCTGTGCCGATCACGGCGACCCGCTTGTCCTTGATGACTGCATCATCGGGCCATTCGACCGTGTGCCACGCTTCGCCTTCGAAGGTGTCGCGTCCTTCGATGTCGGGCAGCCGGGGACGATTGAGGAAACCGACCGAAGTCATCACCGCATTGGCGCGCAGGATCTTCTCGCCATGCTTGTCGGAGGTGACGATTTCCCATTCCGAATTGGCCTCGTCCCAGGTTAGCGAATGAACCTCGGTCTCGAAAACCATGTCCTTGCGCAGGTCGAAGAAGTCGGCGACCCAGCTGAAATAGCGCTGGTTTTCCGACCAAGGCGAGAACGGGTTGGCATAAGGAAAATCCACGCCGAACAGGTGGGTGTAGGACCGGCTGGGCGAATCCAGCCGCGATCCGGGATAGCGGTTCTCGTACCAGGTGCCGCCCACACCGGGGTTCTTCTCGATCACGGTGTAGTTGATGCCTGCGCGCTTGAGGTGCAGGGCGGAAACCAGCCCGCCCATGCCCGCGCCGATGACGACCACGCGGAAGTTCTTCAGCCGCTCGGGGTCCGGCTGTTCGCGCCACTGGAGCGAGCGCACCCACGGATCGAGTGCCGTTTCCTCCAGATAGAGGCCAAGCGATTCGTCGGGAATGATCTCGCCCCGCATCAGGCCAAGGCTGATCGGGAGCCGCTCGCGCGGGCCGATGTCCAGCGCACCGGCGCCTGCGTCGCGATAGGCCTTGAGGAAATCGGCACCCTTGCGCCGCACCATCGCGACGTCTTCATCCTTGGCCATGACCAGTCGTTCGAGATAGCCGCCGAGCACGGTCTTGAGTTCGAGATCTTTCAGCTCCTCGTCCGCGGTAAGCTGGTAGAGCAGGCCGCGCAGCGCCATCGCATCGGCAAATTTGACCGCTTCCTCGATTTCCGCATCGCTTGCCTTGAGCAATTCGGGGCGGGGCGCCCCTTCGATCTTCGACATCCTCACACCCTCTCGAATCTTTAATCGTGATTATCGGGGGCGAGTATTGGCAGAGAGAGGGCGTTTGGCAACTGCGGCGAAACTAGTCGGGAAGGCCAATCGGAACGATGGTGTCGGCCAGCCGGTCCACTTCACCACGCTCGTGGCTGACGTAGGCGATAGGCAGGCCGAGTTCGTCGCGGATGCGCTCGATCAGGGTGAGGATCTCCGCGCGGCGGGAGGCATCGAGCGATGCCAGCGGCTCGTCCATCAGGATGAATTGCGGCCCACTCAGCAGCGCGCGACCAATCGCCACGCGCTGCGCCTCGCCGCCCGACAGGGACCGGGGCATTCGGTCAAGCAGGTGGCCGATGCCAAGAAAGCCAATAGCCAGCTCCGGGGCGATGAGCCTCCTTTCAGCAGGTTGCAGCCGCCACCCGTAAAGCAGGTTGGCCCGGACCGAGCGGTGCGGGAACAGGCGGCTGTCCTGAAAGACATAGCCGCAGCCGCGCTTCTCGGGCGCAAGATCGATCCCCTGGTCCGCATCGAAGAGCGTTCTGCCTGCAACCGCGATGTGGCCGCGTTCGGGCTTGACGATGCCTGCCAGTGCTTCGAGCACGCTGGTCTTGCCCGCGCCAGACGGTCCGAACAGCACGGTGATCCCGCGCGGCGACTTGAACGCGCAAGAGATCGTCCGGTCGCCCCGGCGCACCTCGATGTCCACGTCAAAGGACATGGCCGCCTCGTTCCCGCATCGATCGTCGGGCCAAGGTTTCCGAAACGATCAGCGCCAGGAGCGACAGCACGACCGAAACCACGGCAAGCCGCGTCGCGTCGGCCTCGTTGCCCGGCATCTGCAGGGCGGCATAGATCGCCAGCGGCAGAGTCCGGGTCTCGCCGGGAATGTTAGATACGAAAGTGATCGTTGCGCCGAATTCGCCGATGGATCGCGCGAAGCCCAGGACCATGCCGGCGAGGACTCCGGGAAAGGCGAGCGGCAGGGTGATCTCGAAGAAAGTCCGCCACGGTCCCGCTCCAAGCGTGCGCGCCGCGATCTCAAGCTTGCGGTCGACCGCTTCGATAGACAGGCGCATGGCGCGCACCATCAGCGGCAGCGCCATGATCGCCGCGGCCAGCGCCGCGCCGGTCCAGCGGAACATGAATTGCAGGCCAAATGTCTGTTCCAGCCAGCGTCCCGCCGGTCCGTTATTGCCGAACACGATCAGCAGCAGCCATCCGGTCACGACGGGCGGAACGACGAGCGGCAGATGGACGAGCGCGTCGAGCAGCACCTTTCCGGCAAAGTGCTTGCGCGCCAGAACCCATGCCAGCACGAATGAGATCGGCAGCGCGCCGAAAATCGCGACCGCGCTGACCTTGAGCGACAGGGCGACGATCTGCCATTCGACTTCGCTGAGTATCACGGCGCTGGCGTTCCGAAGCCGTATTTCCGGAAGATCGCAGCGGCTTCGCCGGACAACAGATAAGTCCGGAAAGCTTCGCTATCCGGGTTTTCGGAAGCCGCGAGGATGGCAAGCGGATAGCGGATGGGTTCGTGACTGCTCTCAGGGAAGGCATCGACGACCCGGACACCCGGCTCGCTCTTCGCATCGCTCGCGTAAACTATCCCGAGCGCCGCCTCCCCTCGTGCAACCAGAGCAAGCGCAACGCGAACGTTCTCGGCGGGCACGATGCGGGATTGAACATCGGCCCATACGCCGAGTTTCTCCAGCGCCTGTCTGGCATAGCGTCCAGCCGGAACGGCGGCGGGATCGGCGACGGCCAGCTTGCCAGCGCCGAGCAGGCGCGCCAGCTCAAATCCGGGAGCGATACTGATGCTGGCATCGCTCTGCGCCGGCGCCACAAGCACGAGACGGTTGGTCAGGAACGTCATGCGCGTTTGCGGCTTGATCCTGGCGTCCTTCTCCAGCGTATCCATCCATTCCTCGTCAGCCGAAACGAACAGGTCGGCTGGCGCGCCAGCCTCGACCTGCCGTGCCAGTGCCGAGGTCGAGGCAAAGGAAAGGACTGGCTTGGGGTGGCCTTGCGCCGACCAGTCGTCTGCTGCCTCGGTCAGCGCGTCCTGCAGGCTTGCAGCGGCGAGGACCAGTGGACCCTTGCCCTCCTTCGGTCCAGCGCAAGCACATGCGAGAAGCGCCACGGCCGCGACTGCCATCCGGATCACATTGCCCATGCCGAGAGAATTCCTGCCACCGTTTCTACTATATACGGTCGTATATAGATATTTGTCGCCGGGTGAAGCAGTAAGGTAGCGCGTTGCAATGCGTGAACTTGCCTTGGCAGTCCGGCCCGGAGCATAGTCTCGAATCAAGGGACCCCGATTGGAAGGTGGGTCCGCACCGACATGGGAGCGCGCGACGATGCCGATCATAGACCAGACGCTGACCTACACCGACATCGGCGACCTTCTCGACCGGACCACAAACCCACGCCACAGGAAGATGCTGGAAAAGCTCTACCAGCACTCGCGCGGGGAGGTTGAAGAGGATCTCGAAGCGGTGCTCGGCACACTGGCTCCCAACCCTGTCTACAAGATCCAGTCACAAGGGCCGGAAATGAACCCGTCAGGCCTGGAAAACGTGCGCAGGTTCTACATCGAGCAGATTTTCGGCAAGGGCCGCCACGTTCTTGAATCGACCAAGGACCGGATCATCGTTGCCGACGATGCGATCATCACCGAGGGCAAGATCAGGATGATCCTGTGGGGGCGTGACCTGATCGATCAGGGCAATCCGGCAGTGGACGATCCCGAGGGTGTCTATCTGATGTCGTACAACTCGCTGATCGTGTGGCCCTACGACGAGGAAGCTCGCATCATCGGCGAGGAAAGCTGGTCCTATTATCCGCCCGACTGCCTCACAAAGATCGATCCTGCGGAAGCACCCGAAAGCTTCCACCGCTATGTCGCGCGGCGCAAGGAAGAGCTCGCTGCGGCCTGACCCGATGGCTTAGCGCCCGCGTTCGTCCCGGCCGCCTGTATGCTCCTTCGGGTGGGCATAGGGGTGGCTGGTATAGTTTGCGTGCCGCTCGCGCAGCGAGACTTCGCTGACCGCCTGCTTGAAGGCGCGGGCGAGCGAGATCAGCTTGTCCTCGGCTTCGTAGTCGAACACGTCCTTGCGGCGTTGTTCGTATTCGCCGCCGTATTCCAGCGGGTTGTCACGGTACCACAGCATCGTGCGCGCGATTGCCTCGACCGAAGGCACGAGGTCGCGATAGCCGAGATCGGTCTTTATGAGGCTCGTATCGGCAAGATAGTGGTGCGGCTGGTGCTGGATCAACGCGCCTTCGGCTGAAGGCACGTCGGGAATGGAGGCAATCTCCAGTTCCACGCCTAGCACCCTGGCGCCGATCTCGATCAATTGCCGGTAAGTGACCTGCTCGTCGTCCGCACAATTGTAGGCCTTGCCTGCCGCAGCCTGCGGCTTGTCCACTGCCAGCAGGATCGCGTGGGCGGCGTTCTCGGCGTAGTGGTGCGACAGCAGGCTCATGCCGCCATCGGTCACGACGATGGTCCGGCGCCCGTCGAGCACCCGGCGCACCAGCGACCATTCGCGCGGTGCGATCTGGCGAGGGCCATAGACGTAGGGGTAGCGGAACAGAGTCGCGTCGGGATGACGCTCGAACAGCGCATTTTCGGCCGCGACGATCTTGCCGCCGAAGGGATGGTCGCCGGGTCCGCACAGCGGGGCCGTCTCGGGAACGGGCGTGAGCTGACCCAGCGGCCATACGTCTGCCGGATCGGTAAAGCCGCGATAGGCAGCGCAGCCGCCGACTGCGAGGAAGTGACCGGTCCTACCCGCGAGCAGCTTGGAAGTGACCTTGAGTCGCCCGTAGGTCGCGATGACCACATCGAACGTGCGGTCGCCTAGCGCGGCTGCCAGTGGCTCCTCGAAATGGGGATCGCCAGTGATGCGCTCGACATCTTCGGGGAAGGGATAGCTGTGCACGCCCCGGCTGAGCACGCTCACTCTGTATCCGCGCTGGCGCATCCCTTCGACGATGTGGGGGCCGGTCGGTCCTGTACCGCCGATTATCAGGGCTGTCTGGGTCATCGCTGAACTCTCCCATTTCCGCGAACGCTGCCAACAGGCCTGATGGTCGCTGGTGCGCCGGTTTGAAAGCGTCAATTCGCGAAGCGAGCTATCGCGGTTCGCGAACACTCGCGCCCGCGCCACTTTCGCGTTATTCCCGATGCCGCAACCTGCTCGATTGAAACGGACCAATGACGACCAAACGCGAAATCGCGATGCTCCGGCAGTTGCCCTACTTCGTCGCTGTCGCCGAGGAGCTCAATTTCCAGCGTGCGTCCGAGCGGCTCAACATCGCGCAATCGGCCCTTTCGCGCCGCATGCGCGATTTGGAGAAGGACTTGGGCGAGGTGCCGCTGTTCGTGCGGCACGCACGCGGTGTATCCCTGACGTCGAGCGGTGAGGCGCTTCTGGTAGATGCCAGGGCGATCCTGGCATTGGTCAGGGCAGCGGGACACCGGGCGGAGCAAGCGATGCTGGGCGAACTGGGCCGCATCCAGATCGCCTATTCGTCCGGCGCGATCCGAAGCCCGTTCATCACAGGGATTTTCAAGGCTTTCGACAGAGCCTTGCCCATTATCGAAATCGATACGCACCTGCTGGCAATCGAGCAGATCCTCGCAGGGCTGCGCGACCAGTCGCTGGCTGCCGGCCTGCTCTATGGCGACACGTTCGATCCGGACTTCGCGGAACTGACGCTTGCGGAGGAAGAGTTCTTCCTTGCCCTGCCGGTCAGTCACGCACTGGCAAGCGCAAACCGCATCATGCTGGCCGACGTGATGGAAGAGGACTTCATCTGGTATTCGCGCAGCCATGCTCCGGCGATCAGGCAAAGGCTGGAGAGCGAGCTTGAGCAACGCGGGATCACGCTGCGCGTAGCCATGGAAAGCCCGAGCGCGGAGGCGACTCTCGGCCTCGTTTCGAATGGCCTGGGGCTCGGCTTCGCGCCTGCCTCGACGCACTGGAAGCAATCGTTCCCGGACATCGTGCTGCGCCGCATCGACGATCTCGCCTTTTCGGCCAGGCTCAAGATGCTCTGGCTGGCAACCGAGGAGACGCCCGTCCTCGCAAGGCTGATCGAGACCGCAAAGGTCGCTATCGCGCAATTCGATGAGGAGCCATGACGATTGGTGATGGCTCGCTTCGCAAATCAGCACTTCCAGCCGGGCCCGCATAGCGACTAGGTAAGGATCAGGAAGAACAGACTTCGGCTTGAGGTCCACTGTGGACCAGAACCGATGCGGGAGAGTGCAGTTGGCATTCGTGGCTCAACCCGGCCCGGCCCGGTTGGAGAACATCAAGGGCAAGGTGGCGATCGTCGGCGTCGGCGAATCGGAGCACAGCGCTGCGTCGGGGCGCGATCTCGACGACATGATCTTTGCTGCCATCGATGCTGCCCTTGTCGATGCTGGCCTTAAGCCGGAACAGGTCGATGGCCTGATGTTTTCCGGGCAGAGCGCTGGCCAGATGACCGTCGCGCGATTCCGTGCTCATTATGGCCTCAATCACGACTTCTGGGAATCCGGGGCTGGCGGCGCGTTCTCCTTTGCCGCGACCGCACCGCACGATGCATGGGCGGCGATTGAATCCGGCAAGGCCAGCGTGATTGTCAACGTTCACGGCACCAACTGGGCCAGCCAGAACAAGGCCGACGAGGGCGGCCCCGCTACCGCCCATCTGGCCGAGGCGATGAAGGCCAATGCCGAGGTGCCTTTCGGATTCATTCCCCAACCCGTCTATTTCGCTCATGTCGCGCGGCGTCACTTCGAACTGTACGGCACGCGCCCCGAACAGCTTGGTGCGATTGCCGTCAGCTCGCGCCGTCATGCCAACGGCCACCCCGGCGCGGTGATGCGCGACAAGACGCTCACCATGGAAGACTATCTGGCCCGCGAGCCATTCATCGATCCGCTGCGGATCGAGGACTGTTGCCTGATCTCGGATGGAGCCTGCGCCTATGTGATGACCGCGGCGGATCGGGCGAAGGATTTCCCCAGGCCGCCCGTCATCGTCGAAGGCGTGGGCTATGCCGGCGCCATTGAGGGCATCCACTTCGCCATGGAGCCGGAATTCGCTTCAACCCCGCACCGCATGAGCGCGCCGGGCGCATTCGCCATGGCGGACCTTTCGCCGGGTGATGTCGATGTATTGGCTGTCTACGATCCCTTCACCATCGTCGCCTTGATGGCGATCGAGGATCTGGGTTTCTGCCCCAAGGGCGAGGCAGGCCGCTTCGTCGAGGGTGACCGGCTGTGGTTCGACAGGGGTAGGGCCAATGGCGGGCTGCCGTTCAACACCCATGGCGGCATGCTCAGCCATGCCTACCTGCTCGGCATCAACCATGTCGTCGAACTGGTCCGCCAGTTGCGCGGCGAGGGGGCCAATCAGGTCGCCGATGCGCAGGTCGCGGTCTATGGCGGGTTTTCGGGTGTCGATGCCGGCACGCTTGTCATGAGGAGGGGCTGATGGCCGAGGCAAAGCCCTTCCCGCTGCCGGACGTCGATGGTCCGCTCGCACCCTTGTGGCAGGCAGCATCGCAAGGCGAGTTCCGATTGCCGCGCTGCCAGCCCTGCGGCACGTTCGACTGGTATCCGACCGGCGAATGCCGCGCGTGCCATGGCAGCGATATCGAATGGGTGGCACTGAGCGGGCGAGGCACTCTGTTCTCATGGGCCGTGGTCAAGCGCGCTCTGCACAAGCCGCTTGCGCCGATCGCGCCCTATGTTTCGGCGATCGTCGTGATCGACGAGGACCGCAAGACCCGCTTCGTGACGCGGCTGGTCGATTGCGATCCGGAGAGCCTCCATGCCGGTATGCCGGTGGAAGTGTTCTTCGCGGATCTGGGTTATCCGGCTGTGGAGACAGGCGTTGCGGCTCCGCTATTTACCTGCCGTGCGACAATTGAACGGGACGAGACATGAACCATCTTGATCTGAGCGATACCAGGAACCGCAATCTCGGCCGCATCCTGCAGATGCAGGCCGAGGCAGTGGGTGACGACGTCTATCTGATGAACGACGACAAGCGCGTGACCTTCGCCCAAACCGACAGCGTGGTGAACTCGATTGCGCGCGGCCTTGCCGATCTCGGCGTGGGGCGGGGCGACCGGGTGGCCTTCTTCGCCAACAGCTCGCTCGACATCATCTTCCTGACGCTGGCCGTCACCAGGCTTGGCGCGGTGTGGATCCCGATCAACGCCGAGTACAAGGGCGAGTGGCTCAGATCGACTCTGGCCGACAGCAGGCCCAAGGTGACCGTGTCCGACACCCGGCTCTGGCCGCGCCTTGCCGACGTAATCGCCGATGTTCCGCATCAACATCTCGTCCTGCGCGACCTTGGCGACAACCCGATGCCACCGCAGGCGAAACCCTTCGCATTCCTCAAATCGTTTTCCGACGCACCGCACGACATGAGCTTCATCGACTATGGCGACGTCAATGCCGTGCTGTGGACCTCGGGCACGACCGGCAAGTCCAAAGGCGTGATGCAGAGCCATAATGTGTGGGTCCGCTCTGCCGAATATGTGGCCCGGCGACATAACACGGTCCCCGGCGATGTGACGTTCAATGTCTTGCCGCTCTATAATTCTGCCGCATGGATGATGACAATTTTCCCGGCGCTGTTCGAAGGAATCGGTTGCGCCTGCGACCCCACTTTTTCCGCCAGTCAGTTCTGGGATCGTACGCGTCACTACAAGGCGACACAGACCTTCACGCTTGGCGCGATGCACCTTTATCTGTGGAAGCTGCCAGAGCGGCCCGACGATGCCGACAATCCGATCCGCTCGGCAGGTATGACGCCGATGCCTGACAATATCATCGCCCCTTTCTGCGAACGTTTCGGTATCGAGCAGATTTCGCAGGGTTTCGGGCAGAGCGAAAGCGGCAATGTCCTGAGCCGCGATCCGACCAACAGGCCGAACCCCAAGAGCGGGGCGCTCGGCAAGGTGACGCCGGATATCGATCTGCGGCTGATTGACGACGATGGGAATGACGTTCCGGTGGGTGTGTCTGGCGAATTCGCACTCAAGCCGAAAAAGCCGCATGTCATGTTCGAAGGCTATTTCGAGAATCCTGAGGCGATGGCCAATGCCTTTACCGCAGATGGCTGGTACAAGATGGGCGATCTGGGGCGGCAGGACGAGGAAGGCGATTACTATTTCGTGGATCGCAAGAAGGACGCGGTGCGCCTCGCCGGCCGGAATATCTCGACGATGGAAGTCGAGCAGGCGTTTCGCGCCCATCCCGCCGTCGATGAAGTGGCCGTCTTCGGCATCAAGTCCGAGGACCTCGACGCGGAAGACGAACTGGCCGCCCATGTCATCCTCAAGCAGGGTGTGAATGCGACCTATGAAGAGATCGCCAGCTTCATCAACAATACCGCACCCTACTACTTCGTGCCGCGGTACATCGAATTCGTCGATAGCCTGCCCTACACGCCGACCAACAAGGTGCAGAAATATGTGCTCAGAGAGCGAGGAGTGAGCGACCAGACATGGGACCGCAAGGCGGCCGGTTTCGAGCTCGTGAGATAAGGAAAGGACAGCAACATGGAACGCTTCGTATTCAGCGGCGACGGCCACCTTCGCGAACCCAGGGACCTGTTCACCGAAGGCCTGCCCGCCTCGATGCGCCAGTTCGGCATTCACACGCGCCGCACCGACACGCACATCATGACCTACGCCGGCGAAAAGCTGGTCCATCGCTTCCCGCTGCGCCGCGAGACCACGACGGACGAAGACGATCCGGCCAACAACGGTCGCCCAAACCAGAAGGGCGCAACCGATCTCGACGCCCGTATCGCCGACATGGAACTGGAAGGGATCGACGCGGAGATCGTCTTCCCGACCACCGGCATGCTCAACTACCTCGTCGAGGATGAGGATACCGAATATGCCTCGACCCAGGTCTATAACGACTGGAACGACGGCTTTTTTGCCGGGCACCTCGAGCGTTTCGTACGCTGCGGCCTGCTGCCGGTTCGCAACTTCGCCCATACCGTCGCCGAAATGGAGCGGCTTGCAGCGAAAGGCTTCACCGCTGCCATGCTGCCCAGCAACATCCCGCAGGGCGTGCCGCTCTATAACGATCCGGCCTGGGATCAGGTCTTCGATGCGGCACAGCGCCTCGACATGGTGCTGACCCTGCACACGGCGACCGGCCGCCCCGATCTGCGCCCTGAATCAGGGCCGGGCGGGGCGATCATCAACTATACCGACCAGATGCGCGATGCGATCCACTCGATCATGTACATGGTGGCGGGCGGCACGCTGGATCGTTTCCCCGGCGCCAAGGTCATGGTGGTCGAATCCGGCGCGAGCTGGCTCGCAGGCCTTGCCGAGCGCATGGACGAGGTTGCCGAAGGGCACGACATCTTCGTGCAGCCCAAGCTCTCGATGAAGCCCAGCGAAATCATCAAGCGGCAGGTCTATGCCTCGTTCCAGTATGACCGGGCCTGCATCATGTCGCGTTCGGTCACTGGCCACAAAGGCCTGATCTGGGGCTCCGACTATCCGCATCACGAGGGAACGTTTCCCCATTCGCGGCAAGTCGTCGAGCACCTGTTCGACGGGATCGACATCAGCGAGGAAGAAAAGGCGGACATCGTCGGCCTCAACGGCGCGCGCCTGTTCCGCCTGCCGCATCCGGCGCTCGCAAAGGTTGCTGCCTGACCTCGGAAGAAACCAGCACGTCCCGGAGCACATGCTCCGGGACTGCCTTGCCGATTTCAAAGGATGGTGCGCGACGAAGTCTGCAGCGATCCGATTTCTGCCCCCAAGATTGCAGGCGGTGCTCAAAATCGGCCTTGCGTCGTTCCCATTGTCGCCTTCTTCGCAACTTCCTCATCGGGCAGGGCAGGCTTGACCGGCGGACCGCCGGTACGACGGACGTCAAGCTGCACCGGATTCTGGTGAGATCAGTCGACAATCGTGTCGCGAATGAGGAGGTAGCTGGCTTAGGCGGAAAAGGGTCCCATTTTTTTTGGAAGGTCGAACCCGCGATGTTAGCGGCGCAGGCTGTGATCGCCGACCGGCACAGTCGCCCGGACTCCGGGGTCTCCAGCCGGTTCGCGCGTTGTGATGCTGATCGCGCCAGTAGTAGCGTTGCGCCCGAACTGCGTGCCCCGCAGGCCGCGAAGGAGCAGATTGGCAGGCGGTTGCCCGGATCTACGAGAATCTTTGGGTATACCGGGGGCTATTCATGTCGTGGGCAAATGTCGTTAAGGGAACACCATATCCGGGAACGAGCGGGGAAAGCACTATCAATAAGGATCGCATCGGCAGTCTCCCTGATTACGGGCAAGGAAGACAGCGCGCCAAATCGGCGGCAACGCGCGGTGCGCTGATCGCGACCGCTCGCGCTCTTTTCACCAAGTCAGGCTATCATCAGACGAACACCACCGAACTGGTAGAGATGGCATCAGTGACGCGGGGTGCGCTTTATCATCATTTCGCTGACAAGAAGGACCTGTTCGAAGCAGTTTTCCGGCAAGTCTTCGACGAAGTGCAAAAAAGGACCAATGCTGCCGCAGCGGCCCAGCCCGGCGATCTCTGGGACAAGACCGTGGCGGCCACGGTGAGCAATCTGCAGATCCGGGCCGACGATCTTGAAGCGCAGCGTATCCTCATGGTCGAAGGACCGGCCGTATTGGGGTGGGAACGCTGGCGCGCTCTTCAAGAGGGCGTTCTGGAGGACTTTACTGGCACCATCAGGAAATTGATGGACCAGGGACGCATCGCCCAGGGACCCGCACGCGCCTTGGCCGGACAGATTATCGCGGCGCTGGTCGATGCCGCACTCTCAATCGCACATAGCGACGATCACTCAACCGAGCTCGAAACGCAAAGAGAGGCCTTTCTGGCCCTGTTCGAGGGATTGCAGACCAAGGCCTAGCCTTCCGCAAGTAAGATGGTCGCGGCAACATCGGTGCCGATGTCACATTTAGCCGACGTGTGCGCAGTTCAGTGGTTCACCTTCAGGGAGGCGACCCCAAGCCGGGCCGCCGCCGTGAGGCTGTCCATAAACCCAGGCTCGGTTCAGTTCGGCGCGCGGTCGAGCACCACGACCGGAATCTTGCGCGTCGTGCGCGACTGGTAGACATCGTAGTTCGGCCAATACTTGCAGGCTTGCGCCCAGAGCTGCTCGTATTCGGGCGACTCGGCCGTACGCGCTATGGCGTCGAAGACTTCGTCCTTGATCTGCACCTTGGCATGAGGATTTTCGAGGAGGTTCAGATACCAATGCGGATGCTTGGGGTTGCCACCCTGCGATCCGATGATGAAGACCTTTCCATCGAGTTCGGTATAGATAATCGGAATGGTCCGCTCGAGCCCGGACTTGCGACCAACGGTAGTCAGCAGGAGCGTCGGCACGCCGTTCCACAGATAGCCCTCTTCGCCGCCGGATTCGCGGTACATGCGAATATGCTCTTCACCGAAGAACGGAATGGGCGTGCCGATTTCGCTCTTCTGGGGCATGTTGTTTTCGTCCGATTTGGCCATGATACCTTTTCACTCTCCCATCGTGAGAATCGCCTTGGGTGATCCTCGTATTCGCCTGTCGATGTTGGGCCTGCAGCCGCACAATCTCCAGCGTAATTATCAGCAATTCGCATGGCTGGCAGATAGTACGCCGAGGCATTTGCTCGCATAGGGTCACGGCCAGCCGGCAGGTGCCTCCAAAATCCGGGTAACGCGACCCGGCAAGAGAACGGCCGCTCAGGTTGATGAGCGGCCGTCAAAGTTTCATGCGCTTGCGAGTTCCTTTTTACGGATTGAACCTGACGATAACGTCGAGGCCATAGGTCCGGGCCTGTTCGTAACTTGCCGTGAAGAAGAACGTGCCGAATTGGAACGCATAGAGTGGTTTCTTGCTGTCGAACAGGTTCCTGGCCCAGAGCCCGATTTCCAGGTTCGCGCCGCCGTTCATGTCGATGTCGCGCAGCGCGACGCGGCCATTCACGATCGTCTTGGTCGGCGCGAAGGCATAGGGCGCGAATGCCGGAACGTTGGTGGCGTAATTGACATCGTTGATAATCCGGGTCCGAGACTGATACGTCGCGTCAAGCCGGAACATCATCGTTGCCTCGTCGAACAGAGGCGGCGTGATGTAGCTGACATATCCGGAGCCAAGCCATTTGGCGATACCGGCCTGCTTGAGCGTCTTGCCTCCTGCAAATTCGGGTGCCGGATCAATCAGCTTGACGTCGGTATAGCCCATCGTGCCACCGAAAGTGAGGCCCTCGGCGGGCGCGACGTTCAGGTCCAGCTCGACTCCCTTTGCCTTGAGCTTGCCGTTGTTGATGACGGCAAGATTGATGTCGAACCGGGGCGTTGCGAGAGCGCTGGCGCTGATCGCGGCCTGCGGGTCGCCGTACACTGCATCGTAGACCGAGAGATTGAGCCGCACCTTGCGATCGAGAAACTCGGACTTGATGCCTGCTTCCCATGACTTGACGGTTTCGGGCTTGAACACGATGTCGGCCACGCTGCCGCCGGACAGGAACGCCGTCGAATACTTGCCATAGACGAGGATGTCGGGCGTCACATCATAGTTGAGACCGATCGCATAGGTCGGCTTGGTCTTTTTGAAGGTCTTCGACGGAGCGAATGTCGTGCCGACGATCTCGCCGTCGGTGCGCGTGCCGACAAATGTGCCACCCCTCTCGAAGCTCGGGGTCTTCTTGTCCTTGGTCACGCGGCCGCCAAGGACGAGCTGCAGTTCAGGCGTTATATTGACTTCGGCCTGTGCATAGGCGGCATAGGACTTGTTGCTTGAGCGCGAGTCCAGAATGCCACCAAGCGGGACCAGGTAAGGCACCGGCGTCCATGTGAAATTCGGTCGGAAGCCGGGAAAGGCGCTGTTGGTCTCATTGGAGCTGTAATAGAGCGCACCAGCCGTCAGGTTCACGATGTCGCTCGTATAATTCAGCTGCAACTCGTCGCTGTACTGGTGATAGCGGCCATACTGCTCGCCATCGTAAGCGGCGAAGTACGTTCCGACCGCAGCGTTGCCGTCCGCGCCAAGGGCCTGAGCATAGGATAAACCGCCCAGGAATGCTTGCGGCGCTGTATAGAAATCCTTTGCCGCCTGCGTGTACTCAAGTCCATTCAAGCCAGCCACCGCGGAGGCCGAAAACACTCTCGTCTTGCGATATGCGAAGACGTTCTTCAGGCTAAGATTGTCGGACAGTCGAAGTTCGGCTGTCAGGTTGTGGCCCTGGATAGATTGAGAACCAGGTTGGGTCCAGGCGTTGTTGTAGGCCTTCGGACGACGGAAATTCGCCGGTACGGTAACAGGACCATAGGCCCCGCCGCCGACCGGCTGGGCCGCGAGGATCGCCTTGAACACGCCGCCAATGAAGTCGTTACCAATGACGGGAACGACGCGGGCGTCCTGCGAGAAGCTTCCATCCAACCAGTCGAACTTGTAGGTCAGAGTGAAATCCCCGCCGTTATCGTATCGCAGGGCCGCAAACACGCTTTCGAAGTTCTTGCCGCCAAGCCAATCGGGCGAGCAGCTTGTTGCGATCTTGTTGAACGGATTGGTCCGGTCAAAGCAGGTTCCGGCACCCAGGTTGCGCACATCGCCGCGCTTCTCGTCATGTACATAGGTGACATAGGCGCTGAACGGCCCGAACGCCGGGGTATCGATTGAGGTGCGGGTTCGGAACTGGTCCTGATTGCCAACGGTGATATCCTGTCGAACCGAAAATTCTCCGGTGGGATCACGGGTGATGAGCTGGACTGCACCTGCCGTTGCGTTGCGGCCAAACAGCGTGCCTTGCGGGCCGCGCAGCACTTCGACCCGCGCGATATCGGGCAAGTCGCCGACCGAGCCTCGGGCGCCACCAATATAGACACCATCAAGGTACATGGAGATCTGGCCGTCTTGCGAAGGCACAGATGGACTTGCCGAAATGCCGCGCATCGTAAACTGCGGCGAACCAAGACCTCCGGGATTTCGTCTCGCGATCAAACCCGGCGCAAGGCCGGTGAGATCGGACACGCTTGCAACGCGGTTGGCCTGCAGCGCTTCCTCACCCAGTGCGGTCACTGCGATCGGAACATCCTGGATGCTCTGCTCGCGCTTCTGTGCTGTGACAATGATGTCACTTACGCCGCTCGAATTTTCCGCGCTTTGTGCATGCGCGGAAAACGGAATTGCAGCGATAACGGCAAGGCTGGTGCCAGCCAAAAGGCCAAAATTCTTCCGTAACATCCTGATCTCTCTCCCTGCCAATCTATTTCGCAATATCGAATTTTACTTCTAATTATAGAATACGCGCAGACGGTATGTTTTGGCTTCTGGCCCGATGCGGGGGCTGGGTCAAGCGAGTCTTGGAATGCCCAGATGCAATTTCGTGCCAGGGGCACCGAACTGATTGAAAGTGGAGAGTTTGGCCGGTCAGGCTGTTTCAGCTGTACCAATGGCGTCCATGCGCGCGCCGACACCATTTGGCGGGCCTGCACGCCCGGCAATGGCCGTTCCTGGCACCACTCTGGAATTGCTGGCCCAAACCGGCCGTTGTCAGTTTCGGCTTTGGCTGGACTTGAAGTTTACTTTTGCAATGCAGTCGCCTCGGGCAGTGCCAAGCCACAAGGCATCCTTCGTCTTGAGACCGATTGTCGCCATTCCGAATTGTCGGGTGCCCGTCCCGTCGAATATCTCGGTTACGGCAAGGGTCTGCGGATCGATCTCTGCGGCGCGATAATCGATCGCGCAATGTGGATCGTTCTTCATGAAACAGATGCCCACGCGCGACACAGTTGCGACATGACCTGTCGCCACGAGCTTGCCGTCAAAGCCGTAGCGAATGTTGTCGGGATGGAAGCTGAGGGGTATTTGCCGCGCCTTTCCCAGTCCGGCCTCCAGAGGCATCAACGTGACGCTCGAGCCAGGGTGGGAATTGACGAATGCCCACCTGCCGCCCCTTGCCAGTTCGATGCCGTTGTTCCCCGCAAGTTCGCTCTGCTCGACCTTTTTCCAGCCTGCATCGCGGCTCCAGGTGAAGACGGCACCGAATATGTCCATCTGCGCCGCTTTCGCCATCTGCTCATCGGTCATGACAAAGCCTGATTGCGCGGACTGGTAGCTGGTGGGAATAGGGCGGTCGGCCACGCCGGAGGCGGACATCACGATGCTCCCGTCGGACCGCGCAGCCACTGCATTTGGAGCCGCCGTGTCAGGCGTAAGAATGCAACCTTTCCAGGAAAATTCGGGGTCACTGTCGCCTTTCGTGACCCGGAATATTTCGATCGATTCCCGCCCTCCATGATTGACGACGAACAGGTCGTGCGAACCATCGGCATTGGCTTTGAGGTTGATGCCGTGAGCAGAGAACAGTTCGGGATCTGGCGGGCCTGGGCACTGGTCGTAGGGAGCTTGCGCCCTGGTTCCCTCGGGTATGTCGAGCAGCACCTTGCGGCCCGTCGCGGTCGGCTCATGGAAGACGTGGAGTGCTCCCATCTGCGAGAAATTGTTGCCTATGCCTGATCCTATGATCCATTCGCTGTCGGGCAGGGCAACCAGATCCTCCACGTTTTCGAACTTGCAGATCAGCTGATCGGGAAGTGCGGCCACGGCTGGCATTGCGCCCACTGCAATAGCAGAAGCCATGCAGACGAGCCTCACTGCTTTCGAATGTCCAGGCTTGAGCATGGTCTCTCCTCTTCGACTGGTCCGATCTGTCCGGATCATTTCACGCATCAGTTCGCGCTGTTATCTGTGATCGTCTGCGCTTGGCGAGCCGAAAGATAAAGACCCGCACATGATGACGGGCGTGGCCTGTTGACGCCCTGTCGATGGTGACGCCTGCGCGGCATCTTCCTCCATTCTGTCTGCGACCTCCAATTCGTTGTGGGTGGACACTCGCAAGCTGTCGTCGCGCACTGTCTATGCTGCACTGCACAATTTACTAGTTGACCGGCGCGCGTCTATTGTGCAGTGCAGCATAGACAGTGGTGCTGGTCGGATTCGACAGGGATATCACCGCGCATGGAATTGGGAGTAGCGAATGCCGTGTGGCACCTGCAATCGAAGCCTCAGCTATGCCGAAAGATGGCCTCGTTCGAAGCCTGGGAGTCTGTCCGGATTTCTGACCGGTTTCAGCAATGTCCGCACCCGCCTCGCTTCACCCAGCCAGTGTAGCTCAATTGCAGGCACGTTCGCCGGTCCAGAGAATTCCTGCCCGCAGAGCATCGCGTGACAGTCGCGCGAGCGCGGCGAAGGATCGCTTTCCCATGACGTCGGTCGATCGAAGTGGACGATTTCCCCCCAAATCAATCAGAGGTGTTTGAGATGACTCGTGTCGCGATCGTAACTGGTGGAACAA
>JAGREN010000062.1 GCA_020446505.1 Novosphingobium sp.
GTGCATTGCCCGCGCCATCGCGGTCAGCCCCGAAGTCATCCTGATGGATGAGCCGTGCTCCGCGCTCGACCCGATTGCCACGGCGCGCATCGAGGAACTGATCGACGAACTGCGCCAGAACTACGCAATCGTCATCGTCACCCACTCGATGCAACAGGCCGCGCGCGTTTCGCAGCGCACTGCCTTTTTCCATCTCGGCACCATGGTCGAATATGGCGAGACCGACGAGATTTTCACCAATCCGCGCGAGAAAAAGACGCAGGATTACATTACCGGCCGCTACGGCTGACGGGAGAGACGCACATGGTCGAACATACCGTCAAGAGCTTCGAAAACGAGATCGCCCAGCTTCGCGGGCTGATCGCCGAGATGGGCGGCCTCGCCGAAGTCGCGATCCGCGATGCGATCGCTGCGCTCATCAACCGGGACGAGGATCTGGCCCGCGTTGTTGTCGCCAACGACGCCCGGATCGACGCGCTCGAAGCCGAGGTCGACCGGCTCGCCGTTCGGGTCATCGCCCTGCGCGCGCCGATGGCTGACGACCTTCGCGAAGTCATTGCCGCGCTCAAGATTTCAGGCGTGGTCGAACGGATCGGCGACTATGCCAAGAACATAGCCAAGCGCGTCACCCTGTTCGAGCGTAGCGGGCGGATCGAGCCGCTCACCCTGATCCCCGCCATGGCCGAAATCGTGCAGGGCATGGTCCGCGACGTGCTCAATGCCTATGGCGCTCGCGACGCCCAGCTCGCGGTCGAGGTGATCCGCCGCGACGACAAGGTCGACAATTTCTACGATTCGATCTTCCGCAATCTCGTCAGCCACATGATGGAAAAGCCCGCGACGATCAGCGATGCGGCGCAGCTTCTGTTCGTGGCCCGCAACCTGGAGCGGATGGGCGATCATTCCACCAACGTCGCCGAGATGGTCTACTTCGCCGCGACCGGCGAATACTGCACCGAACGCGACAAGAGCGATACAACCGAAGGAGATGACCAGTGAACCCGTCGGTTCTGGTCGTCGAGGACGACCGCGCGCTGTGCGACCTGCTGACCTGGAACCTGTCCGCCGAAGGCTATGACGTGCGCAGCACCGGTGACGGCGAAGAAGCCCTCGTCATGGTCCGCGAACAGGTGCCCGACGCCATCATCCTCGACTGGATGATCGAGCAGGTGCCTGGCATCGAGGTTTGCCGCCAGCTTCGCAAGGACCGCGAGACGGCGGCTATCCCCATCGTCATGCTCACCGCGCGCGGCGAAGAGGAAGACCGCATTCGCGGCCTCAAGACCGGCGCGGACGACTATGTCACCAAGCCGTTCAGCCCGCGTGAGCTGATGGCCCGCGTCGAGGCCCTGCTGCGCCGCAGCCGCCCGGCACTGGCTGGCACGACCTTGCAGTTCGCCGACATCGAGCTTGACCCTGCCTCGCACCGGGTCCGGCGCGGCGGCGAGCCGATGCACCTTGGCCCGACCGAATTCCGCCTGCTGCGCTATTTCATGGAACGGCCGAGCCGCGTACTCTCGCGCCAGCAGATCCTCGACGGGGTGTGGGGCATGGATTCGGACATCGACGAGCGCACGGTAGACGTCCACATCCGCCGCCTGCGCAAGGCGATCAACCGTGACGGCGACATCGATCCGATCCGGACCGTGCGCGCCGCCGGCTATTCGATGGACGTCAACTGAAGCTGGCCTGCGGGCCTATTGCTTCTCGTAGACCAGCAGGACGTTGCCAGCCATCTTCATCGCATGGCCATAGCCTGACGCGACGATGATCTGGCCGCCATCGACGATTGGCGCCGCTCCACCGCTCATCGCGCCGCCCTTCGCCTCGACTCCGTTCACGGTCGCGAACGGCGTCGTCAGGTCTAGATCGAGCAGCACTTCGCCGCTGTCGGGCGCATAGGCCCGCAGGTGCCCGTCATCGGCCCCTGCCAGCACGAAACCCGGTGTTGCCGTTGGCGGGCTGCTGATGCCGGGCAGGCAGGCGACCTGATCCGGCCTGCATACGTTCGCCATCGGCGCGCTCCACAGCAGGTCCCCGCTGGTGACGTCGACGGCATTCAGGCCCGGCATCGCCGGATGGGTCTTGTCGGCAATCTCTCCAAAATCGCTGACCGGCGCGTAGAGCCGACCGTTCTGGGAAGCGATGCCGAACAGGACGCCGCCTGCAAGGCCGCCGCGCCCGACGCGCCGCTTCCACACCTGTTCTCCGCTATCGGCGTCGAAGGCATAGGTGATGCCTGCCTTCTGGCCCGCCAGCACGACATCGCGGCCACCGCGTGTCCTTGTGAGGATGACGCCTGCGCCAAAATCGAAGTCGGGGCCGGCATCGTCAGGGCAGTTGTCGCTCGAAATGAAGCAGCCCACGTTCCAGGCGTCGCCTTCGATTGCCTGATGCGACCAGCGGATCGCGCCGGTTTTCATGTCGAGGGCGATCACCGCATCGCTGAGTTCGGTTGCCGGCTGCGTATAGTTGTCTCCGGTCGCGAAGTAGATCAGGCCGCGTCTGGGATCGACGGCAGGCGTGTTCCAGACGGCTACGCCTGAAGGTCCGTGCTCGGTCTTCCCGGACTCGTCCTTCCTTTGCTGCGGTTCGCCCACCAACCATGTGCGCCACTTCTCCTTGCCGGTCCTCGCATCGAGCGCGACGACAGAGCCGCGAAAGGTACAACACGGATAGTTTGGATCGGCGGCGGAATTTTCCTCCATCGAGGATATGGGAACGAACAGGGTTCCGTCATAAAGGGCCGGGGTGCCGGTAATAATGGCGACGTTGTGTGTATCGCCGCGCACGGTCCAGACTGGTTCGCCGGTAAAAGCCCGCACGGCATAGACATTGCCGGCAAGGTCGCCGAAGAAAGCAAGCGGGTCAGCCTTGCTGTCGCCGCGCTGCCACGGTTCGATGACAACGGCCGTGCGCACTTCGGCCTTGGCCTCGTAGCGCCAGCGTTCGCAGCCGGTCTCGCGATCGAGCGCAAGGATATGGCCGTTGTGGCTGCCCATGAAGATCGCGCCGGCAGCGAGTGAGGGTTGCGAGCGGGCGCGATTGGAATCGGCAAAACCGTAGGCCCATTTCAGCTTCAGCTTGCCAAGGTCGGCACGGGTAAGTCCGGCGGCCTTGGCCGAAACGGCATGGCTGTTAGCGAGGTCAAAACCCCAGCCGGCGTAGGTAGGCGGAGCCATGCGGTCGAACCTGGCATGCTTTGCCGGACACATGAAAGGCGGCGCGACATCTTTCGCGCTGACCATCTTGCGCTCGGCAAGATATTCGGAAACGGCGATCCGCTCGGCATCGGAAAGGCTCGAAGCCACCGGCTTCATCACACCCTGGGTAAGTGCCTTGTAGATCACATCGGGGCGCATGGCGCGCAACACGGAAGGCTGGGGCGCGCGGCCACCGCTGGCATTGTGGCACCCTGCGCAGGTCTGCTGGAATACCTTCTGCCCGATCTGGTAATTTTCGCCCAATCCCTGCGACGTGGTCATCAGGCTGAGCGGCCCGGTCTGTTCGGATGCCGCGGCATTCGATGCCGCAAAAAGCGCAAACACACCCAGTACGAATTGCACAATTCCCCCGCGCACCATGTGCGATCCTCTCTCACCTGTTCTCGTTGCGGCGAGACTAGCACGCGCAGGCGACGTGCAAAGCGGCAATTGTTCAGGCCGGTGCGAGGCGTTCCTGCCGTGGCTCGAGCCCGAGCCGGTCAGCCAGCCGTGCGAGGTTCTTCAAGGCCGAGGCGTTGCACAGAGGCTCGGTCAGATCGTCCAGAGCGAGGCCAAGGTATCCGTCCGTTCGGACAAGCGCCGACTGTTCGAGCGCGATCAGGCTGCCGTTGGTCAGCTTGCGGCCAAGACGCAGCGCCAGACCCCAGCGGCCAGCCCATTCCAGATCGTCGGGCGAGGCGAATTCGCGCAGATCCTGCGTCATGTCGCTGCTGCCCATGTTGCCGAACATCACGACAGCCGCCATAGCGCGGGACCGCGCATCCATTCCGATCCAGCGCTTGCCCAGAGCCCAGTCGAGCGCCTCGCGGGCGCGGACATTGGGTTCGATCCGCATCGAGGCGAGCGAGAGCATTGCCGCCGCCAGTTTCAGTTCGCGCGTGACCGCTGCTGTCTCCGGTATGGCATCCCCGATCCATTCGACCAGCTTTTCAGCCAGCTGCGGATTGACGTCGTAGCGTTTGGCGAAGGCGCCTACGCTCGCGGTCATCGGGTGCCTTTCGCGTTCGGCCTCCGGAAGCGACAGGTGGAGCAATCCTTCGCGCAGCCCCCATGAGGAAAAGACCACGCGCTTCGGTTTGAGCGCGGCCACCAGCGCACCGAGCAGGGCGGCGGCATCGGATAGCGAGGCGTAACGGTTCGAGGAAATGCGCGGCACCTCGATGGTCGGCCCGTCGCTGGCAAGCGTAGTGCACAACTTGGCAGCATCGCGTGCGGACAGTTCGAAATCGTGCGGATCGTCGAGTGGCGAGGACTTCTGCGTCATGGCGTAGATCGCCAGCGCCCGCCACGATCCGCCGACGATGTAGAAATTGCTGCCCCGACCATGAGTCCAGTCAGCCTGTTTGAGCATGGCGCGCACCGTTTCGGCAAAGGCCTGATCGCCTTTTTCGCGCAGCTCGGCGATGCGTAGCGAACCGAGCGGCAGGGATATGCCCTCGTGACACTGGTCATTGCCGATCCGCGTCAGTTCGAGGCTGCCGCCGCCAAGGTCTCCTGCAATGCCCTCTGCGCCCGGAAAGGCTGCCAGCACGCCGGTTGCGCTGGTGCGTGCCTCTTCCTCCCCGCTCAGCAGACGCGGTTTGAGTCCGACTTTTTCGATCTCGCGCAGGAATTCCGCTCCATTGGCGGCGTCGCGCACGGCCGCCGTCGCCACGGTCTGCACGTCGGTGACTGCGGCGAGGTCGATCAGCGTCGCATAGCGGCGCAGGGCATCGAGCGCGAGCTGCATCGCCTTGTCGGGCAGGCGCCCGGTTTCGGCCAGCTCGCGCCCGAGGCGCGCGGTCACTTTCTCGTTCAGCAATATGACGGGTGCCCGCGGCGGCCCGTTGTAGATGACGAGCCGCACGGTGTTCGAGCCGATATCGATGATCGCGCGCTTCTCGCTCATGCCTTCCTGCGATTCGCCATTGCCACCCTTATGGCAACGCCGCTTATGTCAGATGGTGCCGCGCCGAAGCGAGAGCTTGGGCACCTTTCTTCCACTGGCAATCGCCGCACCGCGACCTGAAAGCGAAGGGTTGGTCATGAAATAGCGGTGTACGTTGAACGGCCTGTCGGTGACGGGCACGCGTTCATATTCGCCGTCGGGATCGAGCAGCCAGCTTTGCTCGGTATCGAGCAGGTTGGCCAGCATGACCTGTTCCAGCACCTGATCATGCACCGTCTTGTTGAGGATCGGCAGCATCAGCTCGACCCTGCGATCGAGATTGCGGCTCATGCCGTCCGCCGAAGTGATGAACACTTTCGCCTGCCGGTTGGGCAGGGCCTTGCCGTTGGCAAAGGCCCAGATGCGGCTGTGTTCGAGGAAGCGCCCGATGATCGATTTGACGGTGATGTTTTCGCTCATCCCCGGCACGCCGGGCCTCAGGCAACAGATGCCGCGCACCACGAGGATGACTTCGACACCTTCGTTGCTGGCTTCGTAGAGCTTCTCGATGAGGTCGGGATCGGAAAGCTGGTTCATCTTCGCCCAGATCGCGGCGGGCTTGCCCTTGCGGGCATTGGCGATCTCGGCATCTATGCACTGGTTCAGCTTGTCGCGCAGGCCAATCGGCGAGATCGAGAGCAGCTCGGTCTCCTTCGGCTCGACATAGCCGGTGATGAAGTTGAACAGGCGGCTCGCGTCCCGGCCCGCGCGCGGATCGGCGGTGAAGAACGACATGTCGGTGTAGATGCGCGTCGTCACCGGGTGATAGTTGCCGGTGCCGAAGTGGCAGTAGGTGCGGTAGCCCTTGCCCTCGCGGCGGACCACCATCGAGACCTTGGCGTGGGTTTTCCAGTCGACGAAGCCGTAGATCACCTGAACGCCCGCGCGTTCGAGCTGGCTGGCCCAGAGCAGATTCTGCTCCTCGTCGAACCTTGCTTTCAGTTCGACCACGGCCGTGACCGACTTGCCGGCCTCCGCCGCGGAGATCAGGGCGTTGATGACAGCCGACTGCTTGCCCGCGCGGTAGAGCGTCTGCTTGATGGCGACGACGTCGGGATCCTTGGCTGCCTGCCGCAGAAAATCGATCACCACCTCGAAACTTTCGTAGGGGTGCTGGATGACGAGATCCTTCTCGCCGATGGCGGCGAAACAGTCGCCATCGTGTTCCATGATCCGTTCGGGATAGCGCGGCGAGAACGGCTCGAACTTGAGGTCGGGCCGATCCTCCTCGAATATCGTTTCCAGCCCGGAAAATCCGATCAGGCCGCCTGTTTTCACCACCATCGCCCGGTCGAGACCAAGCTGCGAGCGCAGCATCTGCTCCGCGCCGGGATCGGCCTCGCCCTGAAGTTCCAGCATGATGACCATGCCGCGGCGGCGGCGCTGGATCGCCGTGCGGAAATGGCGCACGAGGTCTTCGGCGTCTTCCTCGATCTCGATATCGCTGTCGCGCAGCAGGCGGAATACGCCGTGGCCGCCGACCCGGAATCCGGGAAACAGCTCGTCGGCATGGCGCGCCATCAGGTCCTCGATGCTGATCCACACGGCGTCGTCACCCGGCAGGCGCACGAAGCGTTGCAGGGCAGATGGGATCAGCACCATCTCCATGACCTGCGCCTGATCGGCGAGGCGGGTGAGCGAGAACATCACGCCCATTCCCTGATTGGCGACGAAGGGGAAGGGGTGCGCCGGGTCGATCGCCTGCGGGGTGATGATCGGCATCACATGTTCGAGGAAATAGTCCTTGAGCCAATGCTCCTGTTTGGCATCGAGCCTTTCGTCGCCGACGATGCGGATGCCGGCCTCGCCCAACGACGCCTTCAATTCGCGCCAGGTATCCTGCTGCGCCGCCTCGATCTCGACGACGACCTCGTTGATGGCGGCAAGCTGTTGCGAGGGTGTGCGACCGTCAATCGACACCTCCTCGATCTGGCGGCGGACCTGCCCGGCAAGCCCGGCGACGCGCACCATCTGGAATTCGTCGAGATTGCTGCCCGAGATCGACAGGAACCGCAGCCGCTCGAGAAGCGGATAGGACGGGTTCCCGGCCTCGGCCAGAACGCGCCGGTTGAATTCCAGCCAGCTAAGCTCACGATTGAAGTAGCGCGCACCGTCTTGCTCGGCAGCGAGGCCGGCAGCGACAGGCTGGGTAATCTCGTTCATCTCGATCCTTGCTGGCGAGCTGGTTTCGTGCGTCCAATGTGGCGTCTGCCTCCCGCTTAGACAATATCGGTTACGCGATTGTCACACAGGGTCACGAGCGCATTGCATCGGGTGCCGCGGGAACGAGTTCCGCTTTGGCAAGAGCCGATGCGATTGCCTCGACCGAACCCAGCGCATCGCCCACCAGTTCTTCGCTGACCAGTCCTGCCAGCGTATCGCGGACCGACAGGCGGTCGCCCGAAGTCATGGCAACGAAGACAGCGAGCATTATCGCTTCATGCTCGGCAATGCGCAGGCAGCGGAGCGAGCAAAATGAAACCGGCATCAGCGAATCCCGCTCGAAGGCGATCATGAGGCGCAGGAACGGCTGAAGCGCCCCGATCATGCGCCACTTCGCGAAGGCCGGGGCGAGCAAGGGACCAGGACAGTGCTTTTGTCTCACGGCTAGCGACCAGCTTCGCATGGACCAGATCAGGAAACGCGAACCCCGGTCGAGGCTGGTGACAGGACGATCGACAAAGGCATACACAGCGGCACTCTCCAGACGGACTTAATGCAAGTAACTCGCAATAGCAATAATTGAGTGCCCGGTCTCGTCAAGTCCTTTGTGGCTGTTGTCCGGCCTGGCGCCGCAACCGCCGCCATCCGCGCAGGAGGATGAATACCAGCAGAGCGTCGATCAGGCCCCAGATCCATGCCAGCCGACTGAAGCGGTCGTTGCCTTCGACCATCGCGCGGGTCGGATCGGCCGGATCATACCGGATCGGCACCGTCGAGCGGGGCTTGAGCCGCCAGTACTCGTCGATCCAGATTTCGTCGGTGTTCACATGGGTTTTTTCGCCCACGGCAAATTTGTATTCGACCCGCCAGCTATCGGCGAACTTCCCGTCTGTTTCCGAAAGCTCGACCACCCTTGCCTCGGCAGACACGCCGTTTGCAGCCAGATCGCTCTGCAGCTGCCATTGCGCCCACAAGGGCCAGTGCGCAGCGGCCCAGAGCGCGATAAGGGCAGCGACAACAAGCACGCCCAGCCAGCCGCGCCTGTTCGGTTCAGGGTCGTCGGAGTAAGGGTGACGCGCGAGGACTGCTTCCTGTTCGGTCGCGAGCCGGTCGCGCCAATCGGGGCACACTTGGCCGATGGTATCGAGCTGAAAAGCGAACGAAATGCGTCGCTGGTCGCTGCCGGGCGCAGGACGGCTCGCGGCGTGGCGGCTCCCTTCTTGGCCAAGAATCGGGCGTGCATAGATGTAGAGCGCGTCGGACAGGGTTTCGGCGTGCTCGCGCGACAATTCGCTACCCCGCTCGGTGACGATCAGATCGCAGAAACCGCAAGCGGTCTCCTCGGCTTGGAGCCAGCCGTCATTGCCGGGCGCGAAGCGCAACGGATAGCGATCCGCCTCGACGCCCAGTTGCTCGCAAAGCCACTCGTGGCCGCGTTCAAGCTGCGATTTCCAGCTCTCCATGCCCTCCCCTAGCCGGGATTACCCCTGGCCGGGAGAGGGATAGCTGGTCCTATTCGGTGGTTTTGCCGTCGAAATGCTCGTGGCTGGCATTGGCCTCGGCGCAGGTCTTGTGAAACGTGCCGTCGATATGCTCGGGCGGGCCGTAGATGGTGTAGAGCTTGAGCGGCTCGCTGCCGACGCTCTTCACGTTGTGCCTGGCACCCTGCGGCACGATGACGCCGTCATCGGCCTTCACGCGGTAGACGTTGTCGTCGATGGTGATTTCGCCTTCGCCTGCCTCGATGCGGAAGAACTGGTCCCGGTCATCGTGGACTTCCTTGCCGATTTCCTCGCCCGGCTCGATCGACATGAGGACGAGCTGGAGATTGTGGCCGGTGTAGACCACCCGGCGGAAATCGGTGTTTTCCTCGGTCTGCTTCTCGATGTCGTCCTTGTAGCCCTTCATCGCAAATGTCCTTTCCGGCAGGCAATTCCTGCCCAGCCTGTTGCCGCGAACTTCTGTTGCCAAGATAGGGTTCCACGGGTGTGTCGCAACGCTCGACATTCCGATTACTGTGATTGCCCGAGCCTCGGGAACCGTGCATGGCGGGAGCTGCGAAACCCTGAAAGGATGCGAATTTGTCTGGCGATCTCCATTCCCGCCTTGCGGCCAGCTTTGCCCGGTTTGCCGACCGCACGCTGGTCGAGATGGATGGCAAGGCCTGGACCTATGCCGAGATCGAGGGGCTGTCGGCCCGGCTGGCGACGCGCCTCGTGTCGCTGGGCGTGGCTCCGGGCGAGCGGGTGCTGGTCCAGACCGACAAGTCGATCGAGACGCTGCTGCTCTATTTCGCGGTGGTTCGTACGGGCGCTATCTACCTGCCGCTGAACGTCGACTATACCGAGGCGGAACTGGAATACTTCGCCAGCGATGCCACGCCGGTGCTGGCTGTCTGCCGCGAGGGGACCGAGCCCCTGTTCGAGCGGATCGGCAAGGGCAAGGTGCGCGTGACCACGCTGGCCGAGCTGTTCGCCGATCTGCCGGACGAGCAGGCCGCGCCCGCGCCGCGCAAGCCCGACGATATTGCCGCGATCCTCTATACCTCGGGGACGACCGGCAAGCCCAAGGGGGCGATGCTCACCAATGCCAATCTCGCCGCCAACGGCAATACGCTGATCGACCTGTGGCGCTTCACGCCCGAGGATCGCCTGATCCATGCCTTGCCGATCTTCCATGTCCACGGCCTGTTCGTGGCAGTGCACTGCGTGGTCTTTTCCGGCGCTTCGATGGTGTTCCTTGAGAAGTTCGAGAGCGGCGCGGTGATCGACCTGATGGCGCGTTCGACCGTGCTGATGGGCGTGCCGACCTTCTACATCCGCCTGCTCGCCGACGAGCGCTTCACCAGGGAAGCGGCGGCCAACATGCGACTGTTCATATCAGGCTCCGCGCCGCTGTCTGCGGACATTCACCGCGCTTTCGAAGCGCGATCCGGCCACCGCGTGCTTGAACGTTACGGCATGACCGAGACGGGAATGCTCACCTCGAACCCCTACGACGGAGAACGGCGCGCCGGGTTCGTCGGCCCGCCCTTGCCTGACGTCCAGTTGCGGATCGCCGAGTTCGAGACGGGCACGGTCCTGCCGCAGGGCGAAGTCGGCATCGTCGAGGTAAAAGGCCCGAACATCTTTGCCGGATACTGGCAGATGCCGGAAAAGACCGCGGCCGAATTTCGCCCGGACGGCTTCTTCATCACTGGCGACATGGGCTTCATCGACACAGACGGATCGGTGCAGCTCGTCGGGCGTGAGAAGGACCTCATCATTTCAGGTGGACTCAACGTCTATCCCGCCGAGGTCGAGGCCCTGCTCGATGATCGCGCGGACGTTGCCGAGGCCGCCGTTATCGGCGTGCCGCACCCCGATTTCGGCGAGGCGGTGGTCGCCGTGGTGCAGCCTTCCGGCGCATTCGACCCCGATGCCGTGCGCGAGGAAATGCGCCGCGATCTCGCCGCTTTCAAGGTGCCCAAGCAGATCATCGCGCTCGACGAGCTACCCCGCAACACCATGGGCAAGATCCAGAAGAAACTGCTTCGCGAGCGTTACGCCGACCTGTTTGCGGACTAGGCGGCGTGGAATTCGTCCACGCCGCCTAGGCTTTGGGCCAGGGTGCCCAGCCCTTCATCCGCTCCAGATAGGGCGCGAACCGCTTGCGCACGTCATCGTAGTCAAGGCCGAAGAAGGCGGGATCGGGCTTGTCGTAGCGTTCGCGGGCTTCGTTCTCTTCCCAGAACGCCTTCATGCCCTCCTCGAAGGCAGGCGTGACCTCTTCGCCGAGCCAGTCGTAGAGCCCGCGCACCTCGCCGATTGGATCTTCCTGCATGGCGCGGAAATGGATGTCGTAGAAACGTTCGTCGTTGCCCGGCTTGTCGCGGAATGCGATCAGCCGGTTCATGCCTTCCGACCACATCGAGGCATTGAGTTCGCCAGCGAAGACCGGGTCAGGCTCGTCGGTGAAATAGTGCTGCAAATCGGCATAGATCGTGGCGACCGAGAGAATCACGTCAGTCGGATCGCGGTGCGTCATGACGAACCTGGCGTCGGGGAAGACCTTGTCGAGATGGTCCATGTAGAGGATGTGCATGGGCGTCTTGAGCCGCCAGGGGCGCAGTTCCTCACCCCATTGCAGCATCTTGAGCACACGCTTTTCGTAAGCGTAGGTGCTGGTGAGGTCGGCATCCATAAGCCACTGATGATAGGTCGGTATCTTTGCATAGGCGATGAACATCTGCGAGCAGAATGACAGGCCCATCAGGTCCAGGCATTCGAAAGCGCCGTCGATCCCGCTCGGCGTGTAGCGGTTGGCGGTTTCGGTATCCCCGATTGCGTTCGAGGCGTTGCCGCGGCGCGGATCGGGTCTGTCGACGGTCGATGGCGGCGGGAAGGGCTGGGCGCTTTCCCAAGCGCGCAGATATCGAATGCCCGGATCGCTCGACAGCAGGAAGGAGAGGGCCGTCGATCCCGTACGCGGCAGGCTGACGCCGAACAATGGCGCTTCGAGCGGCCGGTCGGCCGTTTCGGGGTGGAGGCGATACCATTCCTCCACTTCGAGCCGCTGGCGAAGATAGCGTAGGATCAGCCCGCGCATCGCTTCTTCACCTGCGGCGTTGAGCTTCGCCTCGCGCTCGATCGAGCCTGACAGAATCTCCAGTGGCTCGAGAAACGAATCTTCGCCAAAATTCTCAAGCCCCGCTTCGTTGCGGGCCACGTCGAGCAGATCCCGGTAACCTTCCACGGACATTCCTTCCCATTGGCCAGGTTCATCCTGGCCTGCGCGGTTCTTAATCGCAGGATTGCCAGCGGGCAATTCCGCCCGGCCTTGTCGAACCGGATTAAAAGAGTAAGAGCAAGTCTATGCCGACCCGCTGCGTCATGCCGATATCCGCCCTGGCGCGGCACAGGTTTCAGCCTTTTTTGACTTGGGGAGTTACTCCATGAAACTGCTTCGCTGGGCAGTGGCCGGTGCGGCCAGCGCCTCTGTTTACGTCGTTTATCGCTATTCCATCGGCAAGAAGGCCAAGGGAGAGGATATCTTCACCTCGCCAGATGACGGCGTTGCCAAGCTCGAAGATGCCAGGGCCAAGTCCAAAGGTTCGAAAAAGAGCTGATTTTCGGCGCGGGACGGGGGACTAGCGATGCCACTGGCGCAAGAGGTGCGCGACAAGCTGGTGCTGCCGGCCTTTTGCGCCCCGATGTTCCTCGTCAGCAATCCCGCCTTGGCCATCGCCTGCTGCAAGGCAGGCATCGTCGGTTCGATAACCGCCAATCACCTGCGCGGCATCGAGGAGTTGGAGGCCCAGCTTGCCGAGATTCGCGAGGCGCTGGACCGTGATGCAGGCGAGGGCGGCGGCACGGTCGGCCCGCTCAGCGTCAATATCTCGCCGCGCGCCGATAGCGACGAGTTCCGCCGTAACCTTGAACTATGCGCGCGATACGGGACGCAAATCATCGTCACTTCGGTCGGCGATCCTACCCGCAACGCGCCGCTCGTGCGCGACACGGGCATGCTCCACTATCATGACGTCACCAGCATCCGCTTCGCCGAAAAGGCTGCGGCAGCGGGTGTCGACGGCATGATTGCGATTGGAGCGGGCGGTGGCGGCCATGCCGGCACGGTCAGCCATCTCGCGCTGATTCCCAGCATTCGGGCGATGTTCTCCGGCACAATTGTCATGGCAGGGGCGGTAAGCACCGGGTCGGCAATCCGCGCTGCCGAAGTGCTGGGAGCCGATCTCGCCTATCTCGGCACGCGCTTCATCGCCACGCGCGAGGCGGGCGCGCCCGATGCCTACAAGCAGATGATCGTCGAGGCGGGCGTCACGGACGTTACCTATACCGCCGCCTATACCGGACTAGCCGCGTCTTGGCTGAAACCCTCGCTGCGCCAGGTCGGTCTGGACCCGGACACGCTCGTAGCGCCTGAGAAGCATGGCCACGACCATCTGCCCGAAGGCCAGAAGCCGTGGAAGGACGTCTGGTCCGCAGGACAAGGCGCGGCGCTGATTCATGATATTCCGACCGTTGCGGAACTGGTCGAGCGGCTGCGAAGCGAATATGCCGCGGCCTGTGCGGTGCCGGCGTTCGGCCAAGGCAACTGAAATTCGATTGAGAAAGGGAAACGGGATGTACGAAAGTATCAAGAGTCTGAAACTCGAAAAGCGGGGCAGGTTTCTCGTTATCACTCTGGACAATCCGCCGATGAATTCGCCGTCGCCGGAAGACCATACCGAGCTCGCGCAGATCTTCGAACTCATCAACCATGACCGCGAGACAGACGTTGTCGTGCTCACTGGCGCGGGCGAAAAGGCCTTCAGCGCAGGTGGCGATATCAAGCGCATGATGGAGCGTTACGAGAACAACGACCACGCGATGTGGTACTACCAGATGCTCGAAGCGCGGCACATTGTCGAATCGATGCTGCGGCTGGAGAAACCGTTGATCGGCCGGATCAACGGGCACGCAATGGGCCTTGGCGCAACGCTCGCCTCGCTCTGCGACATCACCTACATGATGGCCAACGCCAAGATCGCCGACACCCATGTCAACATCGGCATGACCGCTGGCGACGGCGGCGCGCTTACCTGGCCGCTGCTGATGGGCTTCCCGAGGGCCAAGTATCACCTGTTCACCGGCGAACCGCTGAGCGGCAAGCAGGCGGCTGAAGCGGGCCTCATCAATGAGGCTGTCGAGACGTTCGAGGAACTGGACGAGAAGGTCTACGGGCTTGCCGAAAGACTCGCCGCCAGTCCGCGCGTAGCGCTCAGCACCACCAAGCGCGCCATCAACCTCGTCATGCGCAACATGCTCGAAGGCCTGATCGAGGCGCATCTGGGCATGGAAACGCAGAGCGCCTGGACCAAGGACCACTACGAGGCAGGCAAGGCCTTCGCAGAACGCCGCGAGCCCAAATTCACGGGCGAATAGGCGCGATCAGGCGCGCCCCACGCTCGAATAGGTGAAGCCGCGGGCGCGCATTTCGTCGGGCTGGTAGATGTTGCGCAGGTCAACCACGACCGGCGCATTCATCGCCTGCTTCATGCGTTCGAGATCGAGCGCGCGGAAGGCGTCCCATTCGGTGACGATGGCGACAGCGTCCGCGCCTTCGAGCGCCTCGAAGGCGCTGCCTGCCATCTTCACCTCGGGCATGATCGGAGCGGCGAGCTCCATGCCTTCCGGATCGTAGGCGACGACTTCGACGCCCGCGTCGGTCAGCGCCTGCGCGATGGCGATGGAGGGGGCGTCGCGCATGTCGTCGGTATTGGGCTTGAAGGTGAGGCCCAACATGGCGACGCGCTTGCCGCGCGGGTTCTCTCCCAAAGCGTCGATCACCTTGCGGCCCATTGCGCGCTTGCGGCTGTCGTTGACCTTGGCGACGGCTTCGACCACCCGCAGAGGGCTGTCATAGTCCTCGCTGGTCTTGAGCAGGGCGAGCGTGTCCTTGGGAAAGCACGATCCGCCATAGCCGGGACCGGCGTGGAGGAACTTGGAACCGATGCGGTTGTCGAGGCCGATGCCGCGCGCCACGTCCTGCACGTTGCCGCCCACCTTCTCGCACAGGTCGGCGATTTCGTTGATGAAGGTGATCTTGGTCGCAAGGAAGGCGTTGGCCGCATACTTGATAAGCTCGGCGCTGCGGCGCGAGGTGAACAGGAGCGGCGCCTGGTTCAGGAACAGCGGCCGGTAGATTTCGGAAAGCACCTCGCGCGCCCACTCGTCATCGGTGCCGACGACGATGCGGTCGGGCCGCTTGAAATCCTCGATAGCCGCGCCTTCGCGCAGGAATTCCGGGTTCGAGGCGACCGCGAACTTCACTGTCGTGCCGGATTCGCCGAGGATGCGCTCGACCTCGTCGCCGGTGCCGACCGGAACTGTCGACTTGGTAACGATCACCGCCGGATTCGCGAGGTTCTGCCCCACTTCTTCCGCGACGGCGAACACGAAGGACAGGTCTGCATGTCCGTCGCCGCGCCGCGAAGGCGTGCCAACCGCGATGAACACTGCGCCAGCGCCATCGAGCGCGCCGGCAAGATCGGTGGTGAAGGCAAGCCGCCCGGCTTCGACGTTGCGAGCGACGAGCGCGTCGAGGCCAGGTTCGTAGATCGGCATCTGCCCGGCGTTCAGGCGCTCGATCTTGGAGGCGTCCTTGTCGATGCAGACGACCTCGTGTCCGAAATCGGCGAAACAGGCGCCCGAAACCAGCCCGACATAACCGGAACCCACCATTGCAATCTTCAAGACGTGTCTCCGATCCGTTCGTCTTGCGCCCGCACATGGGGCAAATCGGGCGGCAATTCCACCCGGTCGAGCCCCTTACCCGCGACTATGTTGCGATTGTGCGAACAAGCCGTCTTGCCTTGCGCACTTGCTGCGACACTTGCGCAACCTGCCTCCATCGGTGCAGGGCGGATCAGGTAGATAGAGATCGGAGCGATGGCAGGCATGAACGGCGCACAATCCCTGGTGAAGAGTCTGGTCGCGTCGGGCATCGACACCTGTTTCGCCAATCCCGGCACGTCGGAAATGCATTTCGTCGGTGCGCTCGATTCCGCGCCGGAACTGCGCGCGGTGCTCTGCCTGTTCGAGGGCGTGGCGACGGGTGCTGCCGATGGCTATGCGCGGATGAGCGGAAAGCCCGCCGCAACCCTGCTGCATCTCGGCGCGGGCCTCGCAAACGGAGCCTCCAACCTGCACAACGCGCGCCGCGCCGCTTCGCCCGTGGTCAATGTCGTCGGCGACCATGCGACCTATCACCAGCAATACGATGCACCGCTGGCATCGGACGTGGCAGGTATCGCGCGACCGTTCTCACACTGGGTCCATTCCAGTTCCTCGTCGAAGACCGTGGGCGGTGATGCTGCACGCGCCGTTCAGGCAGCGCGCAGCGCGCCGGGCCAGATCGCGACCATGATCCTGCCTGCGGACACGGCGTGGGGCGAGGCAGACATTGTCGCGCCTGCGTTGCCGGTTTCCCCGCCTGCGCCCGTCTGCGACGAAGCGGTCGCGCTGGCGCAAGACATGCTGACCAACGGCGGCAAGAGCGCAATCCTGATGCGCGGCCATGCAGTCCTGTCCGCCCAAGGTCTTGAGATCGCCGGACGCATTCGCCGCAAGACCGGCGCGCGCGTGTTCTGCGATACTTTCGCGCCTCGGCTGGAGCGCGGGGCCGGCGTGGTTGCGCCCGAGCGCCTGCCCTATTTCGCCGAGATGCTGACGGACTTTCTGAGCGAGCTGGACTCCATCGTGCTGGTCGGTGCGCAGCCGCCGGTCGGCTTCTTCGCCTATCCGGGCAAGCCAAGCTGGTGCCTGCCCGAGGACTGCCGCATCCATTACCTCGCAGCGCCGCACGAGGATGGCGCGGGCGCGCTGGCTGCCTTGGCCGATGCCCTTGGCGCGGACGAGCCTGACGAGCGGCCCAAGCTGACATTGCCTGACGCGCCGAGCGGCAAGTTCAATGCCTTCACCATCGGACAGGCGCTGGCCCGCGTGTTGCCCGAGGATGCCGTCCTCTCCGACGATGGCGCGACCTCGAGCGGGCCGGTGCTTGCCGCGCTGGAGAAAGCGCCGCGCCACATTCACATGGCTCTGACCGGCGGTTCGATTGGGCAGGGGCTGCCTGTCGCTATCGGCGCGGCAGTCGCTGCTCCGGAGCGCAAGGTGGTCTGTATTACGGGCGACGGGGCCGGACTTTATATGCCGCAGGCGCTGTGGACCATGGCGCGTGAGCAGCTCGATATTGTGACCATCGTCTTCGCCAACCGTGAGTACAAGATCCTCAGCGTCGAGATGATGCGCGTCGGCGTCGAGGAGCCGGGGCCGAAGGCGAACGCCATGTTCGACATCGGAACGCCGCCCGTCGACTGGGTGTCACTGGCCAAGGGTTTCAACGTAAAAGCTACGCGCGCCGAGACCATCGAGGAATTTTCCGCGCAGATAGAGGAGGCAATGGCCACCACAGGGCCGCACCTGATCGAGGCCGTGCTGGCATGAGCGACGCGCTGCTCGACACGCTCGAAGCCGAACTCGGCGCAGGCGGCGTGCTGACGGGCGAGGCGGCAGCGGAAAAGGCCGTCAGCGGCTGGAGCCGGATCGGCAGCCCGATTGCGGTGGTGCGTCCATCTAGCACCGAGGAGGTTTCCGCCGTGCTGCGCCTGTGCAACGAGGCGCGCCAGCCGATCACGCCCTGGGGCGGCAAGACCGGACTCGTCCACGGCATCTTCTCGAACGACATGATCGCCCTGTCGCTGGAGCGGATGGACCAGATCGAGGAGGTTGATCCGCTCGGCAAGACTCTGACCGCCGAAGCAGGATGTATTCTCCAGACAGCCTGCGAAGCGGCGGAGGAGCACGACCTGCTGCTCCCGCTCGATCTCGGTGCGCGCGGTTCGGCCATGCTGGGCGGGGTGATCTCGACCAATGCGGGCGGCAACCGTGTCGTGAAATACGGCATGATGCGCGACATGGTGCTGGGGCTGGAGGCGGTGCTGGCCGACGGTACGGTGATCTCCTCGATGAACCACCTCATCAAGAACAACACCGGATACGACCTCAAGCAGCTGTTCATCGGTTCCGAAGGCACGCTGGGCGTGGTGACGCGGGCCGTGGTGCGGCTGCGCCAGATGCCGCATAGCCAGGACACCGCATGGATCGGCGTCGACAGCTTCGATGCCCTGCCGCGCCTGCTGCGCCATCTCGACAAGGGACTGGCCGGCAACCTCTCCGCCTTCGAGGTGATGTGGAAGGAATATGTCGATTTGGTCACCAACGCCCCGGCGCTGGGCCGCTCTCCCTTGCAGGAGACCTGGCCGCTCTATGTGCTGGTCGAGCAGCAGGGCGGCGAACAGGAAGCCGACAGCGCGCGCTTTGAGGAAGTGCTGATGCAGGCGATGGAGCAGGGCATGATCGCCGATGCCGCCATTGCCAAGTCGCAGGCCGAGCGCAACGCCATGTGGGAACTGCGCGACGACGTGGGCCAGACCTCGCGCAACTGGCCGATCTACAACTACGACGTGTCGCTGCGCATCCCGCACATGGAACACTATGTGGAGCAGGTGCGCGCTGCCGTAACCGCCGAATGGCCGGAGAAGGGCACGCTCACCGTTTTCGGCCACATGGGTGACGGCAACCTGCACCTGATCGCGGGCGTGCCGGACCGGACACCGGAAACCAAGAAGCGCCTCAACGAGATCATCTACGGTCCGCTGCGCGCGCTTGGCGGTTCCGTCTCGGCCGAACACGGCATCGGCATCGAGAAGCGCGACTACCTCTCGTGGTCGCGCAGCGAGAGCGAGGTTGGCTTGATGCGCTTGCTCAAGGCCACGCTCGATCCCAACGGCATTCTCAATCCCGGCAAGGTCCTCTGAACAAGAAAGGGGGCGCCCCGAAAGGCACCCCCCCCGTCAGTGGATCGCCAGACGTAGCTGGCACCCCACTTGCCGTAACGATTACGGGTTGAACTTCACGATCACGTCGAGGCCATAGGTCCGCGCCGGGACGAAGCCGCTGGTGACGAGGATGTCGGCGAAGTTGAAGCCGTAGAGGACGTCCCTGTTGTTGGTCAGGTTCTTGCCCCACAGGCCGACCTCAAGGCTGCCGCCGCCGCGCATGTCGATATCGCGCAGAGCGACACGGCCGTTGAAGATCGCGCGTCCCTCGATGAATTCATAGGGCGCAAACGCGGGATTGACCGTCGCGACGTCGGTGTAGGGATACATGCGCATCTTGGTCTGGAAGCTGGTGTCCAGGCGGAACAGCATGGTCGCGTCGCCAAACAGCGGCTCGGTTACATAGGTGATGTTTGCCGAGCCTGCCCACTTCGGAGCATTGGTAGGAAGAGCCTCGCGGCCCTTCGAGAGCAGCGGATCGGTGCCGGTCTGCTTCACTTCGGTATAGCCGACCGAACCGCCGAAGCTCAGGCCCGGAAGCGGAGCGATGTTGAGTTCTGCCTCGATGCCCTTGGCTTTCAGCTTGCCGTTCGAAAGAACGATAACGCTCAGGTCCGGGCGATCGCAGCAGGTGCCGCTGTTGGCTGCCTGTGCGTTCGAGTATTCAGCCCACCAGCCAGTGAGGTTGAAGCGTACCTTGCGGTCGAACAGATCGGACTTGATGCCAGCTTCGGCCGACTTCACCGTCTCGGGCGGGAAGGGCAGGTCGGCAACCGCGCCGCCCGACAGGAATGCCGTCGAATACTTGGCGTAGAGCAGCATGTCGGTGTTGGGCTGGTAGTTCACGCCGACCGAGTAGGAAGGCTTGGTTTTCTTGAAGGTGTAGGGCAGCACATTGGTGCCGACCAGTTCGCCATTCACGACGCTGCCGCCCAGTTCGACGCCGCCGGTCTTCTTGTCGCGGGTGACACGGCCACCGAGCACGATGCCGAGTTCTGGCGTGACCGCGAATTCGGCCTGGGTATAGGCCGCGAGCGAGACCGACGTATTGCGCAGCACCTGCACGCTACCAAGCGGCAGGACGTTGTTCGGCACGAAGGTGAACGAGGTATTCGGGCGGAAGCCGGGCAGGCCGCTCGAACGCTCGTAGCCCTTGTAGTAGAGCAGGCCAGCGGTCAGCGTCAGGAAGTCGCTGGTGTAGTTGGCCTGAAGCTCGTTGCTGATCTGCCAGCTACGACCGTAGTTGTTGCCGCCGTAGCTCGAGAAATAGTCGCCGATAAAGGGCGCGATGCCTGCGGCGGTGGCCTGGATCGTCTGGCCCACGAGCTGGGCGTTGGCAGGATCGGCCACGTTCACGCCCTGCGCCGAAAGGCGCGAGATACCCGCAAAGCGAGCATAGGGAGCGATGGCCGCGGCAGTCAGTTCCATGCCGTCAAGGCCAGCCACGGTGGCCGGAGCATAGACCCGTGCCTTGCGGTAGGCCGTGATGTTCTTGAACGAAAGGCTGTCCGAAACATCGAGGTCGAGGGTCAGGTTATGGCCCTGTCCGCGCTGCCAGCCCTGCTGCGTCCAGGCATTGTTGACGGCGTCCGGGCGCTTGTTCGAGGAATTGATCGCGCTCGGGCCATAGAGGCCGCCATCGGCCGGCTGGGCATTGAGCACGGCAAGCAGCATCGAGCCCACGAAGTCGTTCGGATTGACGACCGTGACGGTGCGCGCTTCCGCCGTGTTCGTGCCCTTCACCCAGTCGAACTTGTAGGTCGCCCGCAGCGCGCTGCCGTTATCGAAACGCAGTGCAGCGAAAATGCTCTCGGAATTCTTGCTGCCCAGATAGGCGGGCGAGCAGGTGACGCCGATGCCGTTGAACGGATTGGTGCGATCGAAGCAGGTGTTGACGCCAAGGTTCTTCACGTCGCCGCGCTTTTCATCGTGGACGAAGGTCACGAAGCCGCTGAACGGACCGAACTGCGGTGTGTCGATCGTGGTGCGGGTGCGGAACTGCTCCTGGTTGCCCACGGTGATGTCCTGGCGCAGGCCGAACTCGCCGGTCGGGTTGCGAGTGACGATGCTGATCGCGCCAGCCGTGGCGTTGCGGCCGAACAGGGTGCCCTGCGGACCGCGCAGCACCTCGATGCGCTCAAGGTCGGGCAGGTCGAAGATCGAGGCGCGGTTGCCGCCGAGATAGACGCCGTCGATATACATCGAGATCTGGCGATCCTGCGAGGGCACCGATGCCGAGGCGGAGACGCCGCGCATCGCGAACGAAGGCGAGCCCGAAGCGCCGGGATTCTGGCGTGCGATCAGGCCGGGGGCCAGGCCGGTGAGGTCGGTGACCTTCTCGACGCGGTTGGCCTGGATCGCGTCCTGGCCGAGTGCCGTAACCGCGATCGGAACATCCTGAATGGACTGTTCGCGCTTCTGCGCGGTGACGATGATTTCATCGACGCCGCCTTCGGCATCGCTGTCCTGTGCGTAGGCGGTCGACGCGCCGAAGGAAATTGCGGCAATTGCCGTGCAGGACAGCATGCGAACGGTAAATTTCATGGACAATTCAGAACCTTCCCGATTGAGATCATAGTTTCATTTGAAAGGACGCGCCCGCTAGGCCAGCATTCGACCATTCGCAAGTATGAACTCGAATTCCAAATGTGGAAAAAACTGGTTTCATTTGGAGGTGTTGTTCGAATGCAACGCTATGAGAAGCAGTGGCTCTCAAAGTCACCGCTCGGGCGATATCGACTTCGCCGTGGCGTTAAAGATTGTCGGGTCCGCTGAAGCCATTTGCCATCGATCGGGAGGTTGCGGACCGATACACAGTCAGGAATAAGCGTGTCGTGTCCTGCCGATCCGGAGAGAGATTGCCATGAAGTACCTGCACACCATGTTGCGCGTCACAGACCTTGAAGCCTCGGTCGAGTTTTTCCGCGACAAGATCGGCCTCAAGGAGATCAGCAGGCACGACGTTCCGGCAGGTCGCTTCACTCTCGCTTTCCTCGCGCCGGAGGGACAGGAAGAGGCTCAGGTCGAACTGACCTACAACTGGCCGCCGGAAGACGGGAGCGCGCCGGAGGTCTATGGAGGCGGGCGCAATTTCGGTCACCTCGCCTACAAGGTCGAGAACCTCTACGAGAAGTGCCAGGATCTGATGGACAAGGGCGTGACGATCCTGCGCCCGCCGCGCGATGGCTACATGGCCTTCGTACGCTCGCCGGACGGGATTTCGGTCGAGTTGATTCACGACGGCCCGCCGCTCGAACCTGCCGAACCATGGAAATCGATGCCCAACGTCGGCGAGTGGTAGCAGCCACCCAAGGCTCAGCCATCGCGCCTGCGCGTTGTCGCGGAAGGTGCAACCCTCTATTGTCTACCTGATTCGATAATCAGGGAGAGGGATGTGGCTGCACTCAAGGTGATCCAGTGGGCAACCGGCACGGTCGGCGCGCATGCGATGAAGGCAGTGCTCGACCTGCCGCATCTCGAACTCGTCGGTGCGCTGGCCTACGATCCGGCCAAGTCCGGGCGCGATGCAGGCGTCCATTGCGGGGCCGCTCCCTGCGGCGTTGCGATAACCACTGACCGCGAGGCGGTGTTCGGCATGCAGGCCGACTGCGTGCTCTACATGGCCCAAGGCGAGGGCAAGCGGGATCAAGTGCTCGACGATGTCTGCCGCCTGCTCGCATCGGGCAAGAACGTCGTTTCCACCGCGATCACCGAACTGATCTACCCCAAGGCCTGCGGCGAGGAGGTCGTGGCGCGGCTGGAGGAGGCCTGCCGGGCTGGCGGCTCGACCTTCCACGCCACCGGCATCGAGCCGGGCTGGGCGAGCGAGGTACTGCCGATGGCCATGTCGGGTCTGTTCCGGCGTATCGATCACCTGCTGGTGCAGGAGATCATGGACTATTCGACCTACCCTTCAGCCGACATGATTTCGGCGATGGGTTTCGGCGGGCCGCCCGAACCGGTACCGCCGACCTCGATCCCGCCCGGCATGGGCGGAGCATTCGGCGCGCCGTTGCTGATGGTCGCCGATGCGCTGGGCGCGACAATCGAGGACGTGATCTACGAGTGCGAAATCGCTGTTGCGCAAACGCCACGCGATGCGGGCGGCATTCGCATCGAGGCGGGGACAACGGCGGGCAAGCGTTACCGGTTCAGCGCGGTCATCGACGGGCGAAAGGCCATGACCATCGAGCATGTCACCCGCATGGGTGAGGACATTGCTCCCGACTGGCCGCAGGGGCGCGGCTGGCACGTCACGGTCGAGGGGACACCTTCCATGAAGCTCGCCTGCGAGATCGCCGTTCATGGAGAGGACGCAAACGATCAGGCCTGCCACGCGACCGCCATGCATGCCGTCCACGCCATTGCACCGGTTTGCGCGGCGGATACCGGCATCCGCACTTTCCTGGACCTGCCGCAGATCGTCGGGCGCGGGGCTTTCAGTCTGCCGTGACCGTCTCGACGAACTGCTCGAAGGCGGAGGCGAAGTCCTGCTTGAACTGCTGCACAACGGCGGTCGCGGACAGCACTTCGTCGATCAGGCCGACGCCCTGACCTGACTCGTAGGTTACGAGGCGCTTGGCCCCCTGGTGGCCTGCCTCGGCGGCGCGAAACCCCTTGTTCATGGCTGGCACGGTGATGAGCGGCATCAGCGGGAAGGGCAGCGCGCCGGGTGAGGCGGGATCGTCCCACGCCTCGTTCCAGCCTGCCTTCAACTGACGACACGGCTTTCCGGTTCGGGCGAGCGAGCGCACCGTGTCGCTGGCACCTGCTTCGAGCATCTTGTCGCGGATAGCCGGGCTGGTTTCCGCGTCCGACGTGGCGAGCCAGACCGTGCCGGTCCACACCCCCTGCGCGCCCATCGCCATCATTGCCGCCATCTGCTCGCCGGTCACGATACCGCCTGCCGCCATGACCGGCGGCGCGCCATAGTCCTTCACCGCGCGGATGACTTCGGCGGTCAGCACCAGGGTCGAAATCTCGCCGCAATGCCCGCCTGCCTCGGTGCCCTGCGCGACGATGATGTCGACGCCTGCCTGTGCCTGCCGGCTCGCGTGCTCCTTCTTGCCGACCAGCGCGGCGACGGGAACGCCAGCGGCCTTGGCGCGCTCGATCATTTGCGGCGGCGCGACGCCGAGCGCATTGGCGATCAGCTTGATGGGGTGGTTGAAGACGATTTCGAGCTGGCGCTCCGCTTCGTCTGGCGCGGTCGGCGGCACGCGGTCGCGGATCACCTCGTCGCGGGCGATTTTCACGTCGTGGCGTTCCAAAACCTCGACGACATAGTCCACATGCCGGTCGGGAATCTTGGCTATGAAGTCGTCCAAGGTCATGCCCGTCGATGCCTGCTGCTTCTGCGGGAACAGGATGTCGACGCCATAGGGCTTGCCGTCGACGTGCTCGTCGATCCACGCGAGTTCGGCCTCGATCTCGTGCGCGCCGTAGGACGCGCAGCCTAGCACGCCGAAGCCGCCCGCGCGGCTGACGGCGGCGACGACGTCGCGGCAATGGCTGAAGGCGAAGAGCGGGAATTCCGCTCCCGTCATCCGGCACAGTTCGTTGTTCATGGCAGACTCTCCCGACTGGCGGGTATTGTCTAACTCATTGGAGCCGTCTGCCAAGCCCTCTGGGCCTTACAGATCGCGTTGCGCCTGTTCGACGAGGGCCAGCGTATGGTTGTCGCACATGGCGGAGTAGAGCCGTTCGAGATTGGTGATGATGATCTTCATGTCGTAGTTGCGCTCCGGGCAGAGCAGCCAGCCGACCGTGAAGCCCCATATGATCGCCCGGCCGTAGGTCTGCATGGCCGTGTCGATATCGGGCGCATCGGTGACGCCGTTCTTCGCCAGCTCGTCGAGGTAGTGCTGGATAAGCGCCCGCTCGTTCGCCTTGCGGTCCGCGATCGAGAGCGATTCGATGATGTGGTAGTGGACATCGTGCGCCCAGCAGCCCGAAGCGGAAAGCTGCCAGTCGTAGAAACCGAAGGTTCCGTCCGGCAGGTGGAAGGTGTTGTGCGCCCCGGTATCGCCGTGGACCAGCGTGCGCGGCTGCACTTTGGCATGGTAGGCGTGAGTCGCCTTGACCCCGTTCCAGAGCTGTTCGGGCGTCCAGCCGGTACGGGCGATCAGGTCGGCGCGGTAAGTGCTTTCCTCGGCCATCTGGGTGATCGCGGGAACGCAGATCGCATTGAGGAAATCGAACTGGCGGCCCTTCAGCAAAGTTCCGAGCCAGCTACCCATCGTATCAAGCTCGGGGCTGTTCCAGTAGCGGGCATGAAGCTTCGCAAGGTGGGACAGCAGTGCTGCGACACGGTCCGGCGTCAGAGGCTTGAGGGTCGATAGCGGAAAAAACGGCTGCTTCGCCGAAAGGTCTTCGAGCAACAGGACGAGCCGTTCGGTCTCGTCCTCGTAGGCGGCGCCGAGGCAGGCGATCTGCGGGATGCCGAGGCCGGGCAGAACCTCCCGGTACATCTGCACTTCGGTCTCGTAGAGCGCGCCATCGACCCCAGCCTCGCCGATTACCATTTTCACGATGACGTCGCGCGGCAGATCCGCCGAGCCCGGCCCATAGGTCAGGCGCACCCGCGCCCGGCCTGCGGTCGAAACCTGCTGGGCCAGTCCCTTGGCTTCGACCAGTTCCACTGCCGTCACCGTGGTGCCCGGATTCCATTCCGAAACGATCCGGTCGATCAGTTCGAGGGTGAGGCCCTCGGCGCTGTTGGGCAGCGGGTGGGCGGGTTCGATCGGGCCGTGATTGCTCCCGACCGAACGCTTGCTTCCGTCGCCCATGATGACGTTTTCGGCCATGACCCTGTTCTCTCCTGTCAGTACAAAGTTTCGAGCTGGTCCTTGCTGAACGGGGCAAGGCTGTCGTGTTCGCCCTGGCTGACCTTTGCGATCCAGTCCGGGTGAGTGATGAGCATGCGCCCGATGGCGACAAGATCGAAATCGCCGCGCTCGAACATGGCCATGAGCTGGGCGATATTGGCAGCGACCTTCGCACCGTCATCGCCAAGGCTGCCGAACAGGTCAGTCGTGAGGCCGACCGAGCCGACCGTGATGACCGGTTTGCCGGACAGCTTCTTCGTCCAGCCGGCAAGGCCCATCTCGCCTTCGGCAAAGGCGGGTTCCCAGAAGCAGCGGGTCGAGCAGTCGAACACATCGACCCCGGCATCGACCAGCGGGCCAAGGAAAGCCTCAAGCTCCTGCGGCGTCTCCGCCAGCCGCGCGTCGTAGTCGGCATTCTTCCACTGCGAGTAGCGCATGATGATCGGGAAATCCGGGCCACAACGGGCGCGGCACTCGCGCACGACGTCGGCCCCGAACTTCGTGCGCGCGGCAAGCGAGCCGCCATATTCGTCGGTGCGCTGGTTGCTTCCGGCCCAGAAGAAGCCGTCGATCAGGTATCCATGCGCCGCGTGGAGTTCGATCGCGTCGAAGCCGCATGCCCTGGCGTTCTCGGCGGCGCGGGCATAGGCATCGACCATGCCCTCGATCTCGTCGTGACCGAGCGCCCTGCCGATGGGTTGACCCGGCCCGGCCAGGCCCGATGCGCTGACGTGTTCCGCCTCGTGACCTTCCGAACCGCCGGGCAGGAATTGCGAGCCGATGTGCCAGAGTTGAGCCGCGATCTTGCTGCCGTGCTGGTGGACGGCATGGGTCACCTTGCGCCAGCCGGCAAGCGCAGGCTCGCCGTCGAGTACGGGGATCGTTTCAGCGAAACCGGCCGCCGGGTGCGGGATGAACACGCCCTCGGTGATGACAAGTCCGACGCCGCCCTCTGCACGTCTGGCATAATAGGCCGCAACATCGTCGCCCGGCACGCCGCCCGGCGAGAAATAGCGCGTCATCGGCGCCATCACCACGCGATTCTCCAGATCGAGGTTTCGCAAATGGAACGGCGTGAGCAGTCCGGCAATCGGATTCTGGGCCATCGTCAGGTTCGTCTCCCTTTGCTCCGCGCCCCTGTTCGCGCAGGCATTTCGGCAAGGCTAGACGCAAGCTGGCGGGTGGTCAAATTTTATACAGTAGTTACTTCACAAGACCTTTGACGTAGCTTTCCGATTCTACTACCGGTCTGATCGACCAACGGACCGGAGTCGGGCTTGCGACCCGGGAAAGAAGCCGAAGGACACGGGAGAGTAAGATGACCAAGACCAAGACGCACTTCGCGCTGCGCAAAGCCTTTCTGCTCGCAGCATCCGGCATGATGCTGCCCCTGGGTGGCACGGCATTCGCTCAGGATTCCGGCACTGCCGTGGAAGAGGGAGCCTACGGCGACATTATCGTGACGGCGCAGCGCCGCGCCGAGCTTTCGCGCGACGTGCCGATTTCGCTGACCACGATTTCAAGCGACGACCTGACCAAGGCGAACATCACCGACACCACCGGGCTCGAACAGCTTACTCCGTCGCTCAAGCTCGACCGGCAAGGCAACTTCACTGCGCCTGCCCTTCGCGGCATCAGCGGCACTGTCACCGGGCCGGCGATGGACAACAACGTCGCGATCTATGTCGATGGCGTCTACATGCCGTCCACGACCGCAGGCACCTTCGACCTGCCCGATATCGAGCGGGTGGAAGTGCTCAAGGGTCCGCAGGGAACGCTGTTCGGTCGCAACGCAACCGGCGGCGCGATCCAGGTCATCACCAAGAAGCCGCAATATACCGCCGAAGGCCTGTTTTCGGCGAGCTATGGCCGGTTCGACGACGTGTTCGTGAAGGGATATGTGTCGGCGCCGGTCGTCGACGACAAGGCGGCGATCAGCCTGTCCGCCTACTATCACCGTTCGGACAGCTACTACAAGAACCTGCGCCCCGACAGCTCGCTCGATGGCGAGGAGTCCTGGCAAATCCGTGGCAAGCTGCGGTGGAATCCCGCGCCGAATCTCGAAATGCTGTTTTCCGCAGCCTATGGCGAACGGTCGGAGACCTTCGCGATCTACGGCACGCCGGTGAACGGCAACACTCTCACCCGCCTGCTCGATCCCAATGCGATCATCCCGAGCAAGCCCTATGAAGCTGCGCTCAACGACGAAGTTGCGCCGCAGAAGAACAAGAGCCTCGACATTTCGGGGCGGATCGAACTGACGCTCGATGCCGGCACGCTGACCTCCACGACTGCCTACCTGACGCGCGACATGTCGAACGGGCTGGACTCCGACATGTCCTATTCACCGCTTGGCCTCAGCGTGGTCTATTTCCCGCACACGTTCGACCAGTCGTTCAGCGAGGAACTGACTTTCGCTTCCGATCTCGACGGGCCGCTGAATTTCACACTTGGCGCATCCTATGTCGATGGCAAGGGCGGCTGGAACCCGCTCAGCGTCGATTCTCCGGGTGTCGCGAACGATGTGACGATCTGGTCGACCCAGAAGATCAAGGCCTTCGCCGCCTATGGCGAAGCCTATTTCGACCTGACCGACCGGCTGACCCTGATCGGCGGTCTGCGTTATAGCTGGGAAAAACGCTCGCTCGAAGGCAACGGCGTGTTCGGAGAGATCTTCGCCCCCGATCCCGGCCAGTTGCACGTCGCCACGAAGAGCTGGGACAGCATCACGCCGCGCGCTTCGATCAAGTATGAAGTGACGCCGACCAGCAACGTCTATTTCACCTACAGCCAGGGCTTCAAGAGCGGGGTGTTCAACTCGAACAACCCGTTCACGGTGCTGTTCGGGCTGGAACCCGACGTGGTCAATCCGGAGAAGATCAAGTCCTATGAACTGGGCTTCAAGGGGCGGATGAACAGCGTTCTGAGCCTGGAGATGGCCGGTTTCTATTACGACTATACCAATCTCCAGACGACGATCATCACTATCGTTGGCGGCGCGCCGCTTTCGGTGCTGCGCAATGCCAAGGCTGCGCGGGTCTATGGTCTTGAGGCCGATGCGTCGCTGCGGTTCTCCGACATGTTCGACATGCGGTTCGCCGGGGCCTGGGTCGATGCGAAATACAAGAATTTCCAGGACACGGCGATCAACGTACCCTGCACAGATTACAACGTCCCCTGCGGCACCGACGGTCCGGTGCCGACGCTTGGCGGCAATGGCACGGTGCCTTTCGACGCGAGCGGCCAACGCATGATCCGTGCGCCGAAATTCACTGGCACGGTGACGGCGAACGGGCATGTGCCGGTAGGCGGCGGAAAGCTCGATCTGACGGCGTCGGTCTACTATTCGACGAGCGTAAGCTACACGCTGGACCAGCGCATCAAGCAGCCCTCCTTCGCCAAGGTGGATGCGCGAGCGGCCTGGTCGCCGGACGACAGCGGCCTTACCTTCTCGGTCTATGGCAAGAACCTGACCAACAAGGCGGTCTATGCAGGCGCCTTCATCACGCCGGTCGCCGATGCAGTCCACTGGGCCGCGCCGCGCACTTATGGCGTGCAGGTCGATTACCGCTTCTGACATGAAGCGAGGGAGGGGCGGGCTTGCCTGCTCCTCCTTCCCCTTGCGGCCCGGCGGGAGTGTGGCAAGGTTCGGTCCTTGAGAGGAGAGAATCATGCAGGTCCACTTCACCATGGACTTCCGCAATCCGGACGGTGAGCCTTGGGGCCAGTTCTTCGAGGACCGGCTGTGGCTGATGACCGAGGCCGAAAAGCTGGGCTTCGACAGCCTGCTGGTGCAGGAACACTTCTTTCAGCCTGACGGATACTCGCCCTCGGTGCCGGTGTTTCTCTCCGCACTGATCCAGCGGACCAGCCGGGCGCGGCTCGGCTCCTACACCTATATCCTGCCGCTTCACCACGCCGCGCAACTGGCGCAGGAGACCGCCGTGCTCGACCAGCTATCGGGCGGGCGGCTCGATGTGTGTGTCGGGGCAGGGCATAACCCGGTCGAATACCTGTGCTGGGGCTATTCGCCCAGGACACGCCCCTCGCGCATGGAAGAGGGGATGACCGTGCTGAAAAAGGGCTGGACCGAGCGGCCTTTCAGCTTTCACGGCAAATATTACGACCTCGACAAAGTCGGCGTGTGGCCCGAACCCTGTCAGCAGCCGCACCCGCCGCTATGGGCCGCCGGGACGTCTGCTCCGGCAGCGGAGCGGGCCGGACGGCACGGCGCGCATCTTCACGCTGCCTCGGTCGATCCCGAAGTCCATGCCGCCTATTTCCGCGGACGCGACCAGGCGGGCCTGCCGCGCGAAACGGCGCGAATTTCGAACCCCTGGTCGGTGACTGTCACCGATGAAGACCCCGAGGCGGTCTGGGCGCGCAACCGGGAGAAATACCAGCGGCGCTGGCGTTTCTATTCCGAGGTCCGCGCCGGTATGGGGGACGAGGAACTGGACTATGGCCTCGATAATGACGCAGGCGATCTCTATCGCGACTTCGAGTTGATCGGCACGGCAGACACGGTGATAGAAACGCTCAAGCAGTTTGCCGACACGATGCCGCTGACCGATCTGGTCCATTCCGGCCCGGCAGCGGGGATTCCGATCCGTACCGAGGCCTACGACGACCTCCGGCGCTTTGCCGACGAAGTGCTTCCGGTGGTTCAGTCATGGTGAGGGCGAGCTGATGCTGTCTGGCGAAAAGATCCTCGTAACCGGAGTCACCGGAGGCGTCGCCCGGCCGATTGCGGAGTATCTTGCGAAGAACAATGAGGTCTGGGGCGCGGCGCGTTTCCTGTCAGCCGACGACCCGGCGCGCCAGGGCCGCGAAATCCGCATCACCGAACTGACTCCGCGCGACGAAATCGAGGCTGCGGGCATCACGACCCGCGCAGTCGATCTCGGCTCGGGCGACCTTTCGGCGCTGCCCGACGATTTTACCTATGTCATCCACGGCGCTTTCGCACGCGTGCCCAACCGGCCCGACCAGTTCGAGCTGGCCTATCGCGCCAATGCGGACGGACCCGCCTTCCTGTGGCAGCACTGCCGCAAGGCCAAGGCGGCGCTGCTGATCTCGGCCGGCACGATCTACGCGCCCAATCCGGACACCTGGCACCGCTATACCGAGACCGACCCGCTAGGCGGCGCCAAGGCGCACTGGTCGCCTGCCAGCCCGGTCTCCAAGCTCATCACCGAAGCGGTCGCCGGTTCCTGCGCGCGCCTGTTCGACCTGCCGACGACGATCGCGCGGCTGTTCATGCCCTGGGGCACGCCGCGTCTTGGCCCTTCGCTCGACATCGAGCGGATGAAGCGAGGCGAGGCGAACATTCTCGTCAACGGGCCGCAGCCGCAGACCCTGATCCACGTCGATGACATCTGCGATCAGGTGGAGGCAATGCTCGATGCCGCCTCGACCCCGGCCTTCGTCACCAACTGGGCCGGAGACGACGAGGTTTCCAGCCGCGAATGGTGCGAGATCGCCGCCGAGCGGCTCGGCATCGAGGCCAGGTTCGAGAAAATGGAAGTTGTCGGCGCGCACGGCGGCTTTCTGGCCGATCCACGCAAGCGCCGCTCCGTAACCGGGCCGTGCAAGGTGCGCTTTGCCGATGCCTATGGCCCATTTATCGACACATACCACAAAGACTGAACGGGAGAGACGAAGCGATGATCGATGCCAATGCGCTGATGGCGGCCGCGAAGGAGCGCACCGGCCTCTCCGACTGGGGCGACGACTGGTACCTGGAGCCGATGCACTGGCTCGTCGATGCGATCAACACCGAGAGCGAGCTGACCGAATTCGGCGCGGGTGCCTTGCCCGAAATGCTCATCGCTCACCTCGTCAACCAGCTCGAAGTCCATGACTGGTACAAGCGCCATCCCGAGATCGACGAGCAGGAGATCGTCCAGCCGCTGTTCGGCATCGGCCTGCCCCGCACGGGCAGCACCGCGCTCAGCCACATGATGGGGCTCGATCCCGCCACCCGCATCCTGCGCGTGTGGGAGCAGGAGCGGCACTGCCCGCCGCCCGAAAAGGCGACCGAACTCACCGATCCGCGCATTGCTATTTCCGAAGTCGGCGAGGAAGGCTTTCAGTCGCTGGTCCCCGAAGCGACCGAGATGCTGCCGCGCGGGGTCGAGAAATCGCAGGAATGCGCTCACGTCCTGATGGAGGCGTTCTCGTCCGGCCCTTCTTTCGAGCTGTTCGTCCATGTGCCGAGCTTCAACGCGCGCACGATCTCGCCGGAATACGAACCGTACATGGTCCGCGCCTACGAGTATCACAAGCGGGTGCTCAAGCTGCTGCAATGGCGCTGCCCGCCAAATCGCTGGTACCTCAAGACGCCGGTTCATACCTATGACATCGAGCCTCTGCTCAAGGTCTTCCCCGACGCCAATTTCGTCTGGACCCACCGCGAGCCGCTGCGCGCGCTTTCCTCGGTGTGCTCGCTGATCTACCACTTCCGCCGCGCTTTCGTGAACAACCCGAACCCCGAATACCTCGGCCACGAACATCGCGAATACTGGACCAAGGCCCTGCAGCGTTCTCTCGACGCGCGCGAGCGGTTGGGCGAAGACCGGTTCTACGACGTCTACCACCGTGTGCAGATCGTCGATCCGGCGAAGCAGGTGCGCGAACTCTACGCCCATTTCGGCTGGCCCTATCCTGCCGAAATGGATGGCTGGATCGCCGAGTGGCAGAAGGAACATCCCAAGGGCAAGCACGACTACCGGCCCGAATTCTTCGCGCTCGATCCCGAAGCAGTGAACGAGGAATTCCGCTTCTATACCGAGCGGTTCGGACTATAGGATCACCGTGTCCCGCGCGGACTGGAAACAAGACAATCGGAGAGGTGAGACATGAATTCGCGGCTACTCGAAGGCAAAAGTGCCGTCATCACCGGGGCAGGATCGGGCGTTGGCAGGCAGGCCGCATTCCTGTTCGCCCAGAACGGCGCCAAGGTAACCTGCGCCGACATCCGCGAGGACTGGATCGAGGGCACGGTTTCCGAAATCAGGAGTGCTGGCGGGGAAGCACAGGGTGCCCTTTGCGACGTTACCAGGCGGGCCGATGTCGAAGGAGCCGTTGCGAAAGCTGTAGAAACCTACGGGCGGCTGGACATCATCTATAACAACGCCGGAATAGCCTCGCCCATGACGAAGGAAGGGGGCTTCAAGTCGTTCGTCGAAGCGGACGATGACGACATCGATCGGCTCCTTGCGGTCAATGTGAAGGGCGTCATTCTCGGGTGTCAGGTCGCGATTGCCCAATTCCGCGCGCAGGGCGGAGGCGGAGTCATCGTCAACACTGCCTCGGTTGCAGGCATGATCGGCTGGGGAGGTGCGCTCTACGGTGCGACCAAGGGAGCCGTCGTCAATCTGGCGCGCAGGCTTGCTTTCGAACTCGGTCCGGAAAACATCCGTGTCAACAACGTATGCCCTGGCACGATGGTGACCAACTTCGGAACAGGTAACGGCGGGAATCTGCCGCAGGCGGCGCTGGACAGCATGGCCAGATTGCAACCTCTGGGTCGCATCATCGAACCGTCCGAACCGGCTCAGGTCGCACTGTTCCTGGCCTCCGACCTTGCGATAAACATCACCGGCGTGAACGTGCCGGTCGATGGCGGCGTTGCCGCGGGCAAATAGCAGTTCGGTCCGGCCCCGGCCCCCGGAAGGGCCGCTGGCCGGACTGCACGCCGCCTAGACCGACGGGCTCGATCCCCCGTCGCACTTGATGAGCGCGCCGGTGACGTAACCGGCGTGGTCGCTGGCGAGGAACACAACCAGCGCGCCGATGTCGTGCGGCTCGCCGAGGCGCTGGATCGGCTGCGGATAGACTTCGGCGACATAGCGGCGCGTGCGCTCGTTCCAGTCGTCGGTGTTCCAGCCCAGTTGCTCGTTGAGAACGTCGATGTAGCGTTCGATCTGCGGAGTGACGATCGTGCCGGGCAGGATCGCGTTCACGGTCACGCCGTCGGGGCCGCACTGCTTGGACATGTCGATGGTGAGCTTGTTCAGCGCGGCCTTGGGCGTGGTGTAGTCGCTGAGCAGGCCGGGTATCCACGCGCCCAGAGTCGAAATGTGGATGATGCGGCCCCAGCCTTGCGCCTTCATGCCGGGATAGAAAGCCTTCGACATGCGGATGCTGGAAAGGAAATTCACTTCCAGCGAGGCCAGCCACTCCTCGTGTTCAAGCTCGTCCCAGCGCGGATTGTCCTGCCTCAGCGATACGCCGCAGTTGTTGACGCAGATATCGACCCGGCCGAAATGGTCGAGTGCGGTCTTTTCGACCGCTTCGCAGCCTTCCACCGTGGCAAGGTCGCCGATTGCGACGACGGCCCTGGCACCCAGCTCGCGAACTTTCGCAGCGGTTTCTTCGGAGCGTTCCACGTCGCGGCCATGGACGACAACGTCGGCACCCGCTTCGGCAAGGTCATAGGCGCACTGGCGCCCGATGCCCGAACTCGCGCCGCTTACGAAAGCAACTTTTCCATCCAACCTTACATCCATCAATTCTCTCCGTACGCTCACTTCGTTCTGACTTGCAGGCGAAGCCTTCCAGAGCCGACATCAGCACGTTAGGGAGGATGGAACAAGAGCAAGATGGGAGGGACAGATGGGCAGGATAACACATTTGGCAATGACAGCCGTGAGTGCCTCGCTGCTCACTGCCTGCGCTACTACAAGCGGATCACAAGTGGCGCAGGCACCTGCCGATACGATCTTCACGGGCAGCCATATCATCACCATGGACGGATCGAAGCCCCAGGCCGTGGCGCTGCGCGGAGAGACCATCGCGGCGACCGGATCGCGCGCCACGGTGATGAAGCTGGCCGGACCGGATACGCGCGTGGTGGAACTCGGCGACAAGGCGCTGGTGCCCGGTTTCATCGACAGCCACAGCCATGTGACGATGGTCGGGCGGATGAGCGGTTATGCCAACCTGTCATCGCCGCCGGTCGGGCCGGTGACGGACATTGCCTCATTGCAGCAGCGGCTGCGCGATCACATCGCCGCCAAGGCTCTGCCCGAGGGCGCGTGGGTCATGGGTTACGGCTATGACGACAGTCTGCTGGCCGAAAACCGCCACCCGACGCGCGAGGATCTCGATGCCGTATCGACGACGCGCCCCATCGCAATTCTCCACGTTTCCGGCCATCTCAGCGTTGCCAATTCGGCGGCGTTGGCGGCAGCCGGAATCACGGCACAGAGCAAGGATCCTCCGGGCGGGCATATCCGCCGCAAGGCCGGTTCGGACGAGCCGGATGGCGTGCTTGAGGAAACCGCGGCCTACAGCGTACTCGGCAAGGTCTATGGCAGCGGACCAGCCTCGCCCATGCCCGGCATTCTTGCTGCGCTCGATACCTATGCGAGCGAGGGCTTCACCACGGTGCAGGACGGCGCGTCGAACGCCGGCGACATCGCGGCGATCACAGGCTACATCGAAAAATCGGGCAAGCCGCTGCCAGTCGATCTCGTGGCCTTTCCCACTTTCGCCAACCTTCCTGCCGAGGCCAAGCCGACCTGCTCCGTGCCGGTCACCAGGACCTACACTGGCGGTTTCCGCATCGGCGGTACCAAATTCGTGCTCGATGGCTCGCCACAGGGGCGCACGGCATGGCTTTCCAAGCCCTATACCCTGCCGCCCGAAGGCAAGGGAGCCGATTACGTCGCCTATCCCACCGTCGAGCCAAGCCACTTCATGCTCGATGTGACCAACTGCATCGCCGCCAAGGTGCCGGTGCTCGCTCATGCCAATGGCGATGCCGCGATCCAGCTTCTCATCGACGCGGTCGGGAGCGCCATCGGCGAGGCGAAGGTCGATCACCGCACCGTCATCATCCATGCCCAGTTGATGACCGAGATGCAGCTCGATCAGGCCAAGGCACTGGGATTGATACCCTCTTTCTATGCCGTCCACCCCTATTTCTGGGGTGACTGGCACCGCAAGATCTTCGGCGAGGAGCGCGCCAGCCGGATCAGCCCGATGCATTCCGCAGTCGTGCGCGGGTTACCCTTCACGATCCACAACGATGCGCCGGTGGTGCCACCGATGGCCCTGCGGCTGATGTCGATTGCGGTGAACCGCACGACGCGCAGCGGCTATGTGCTTGGCCCCGATCAGCGGGCCACGCCCTATGAGGCCTTGCAGGCACTGACCATCAACGGCGCACGCCAGTATTTCGAGGAGGCCAGCAAGGGCTCGATCACGCAGGGCAAGCAGGCTGACCTCGTGATCCTCGATGCCGACCCGTTGCAGATCGATCCGGCGAAGATCGCCGATATCAAGGTGATCGAGACTATCTCGCGCGGCAAAACGGTCTATCGCAAGGACTGATGTCTGACGCCCGCGTGACCTCGACTGAGAGAGACACAGGAACCTACCCATTGATGACCCAAGGCAATGAACCCTTCTTCCGCCGCGAAGGCGATTTTCTCGTGCCAAATGCCTGCGCGCGTGGTCCGTGGCAGGGGGCCGGCCTGCACGGGCGGGTCATCGTCGGGCTGCTCGCCAGCGAGATCGAGCGGCGGCACGGCGATCCGGACTTCATGCCGGCGCGGGTAACGGTGGACCTCTACCGCGCTCCGGGCATGGTGCCGCTCCAGATCGAAACGCGGGTGGCCAGGGAGAGCAAGCGCATCCGGGTCATCGATGCCGACCTCATTTCCGAAGGCCGCTCGGCGGGACGAGCCTCGATCCAGTTCCTCCACCACACCGATCATCCCGGCGGCGATCCCTGGCATGGCGAGACGTGGTCAGCGCCCCACGCCGAGACGTTACCCGCAGGCGAGCCGCGCGACGACACCATGTTCGGCCTGTGGGAAATGCGCTGGGTCGAAGGCAGTATCAGCTCGATCGGCGAGCGACAGCTATGGATGCGCGAGAACCGCGATCTCGTCGCAGGCGAGCCGCTGACCCCGTTCGGTCGCGTGGCGGTCGGCGCGGACTACGCCAGTCCGCTTGCCAACATGGTGGGTGGACCGGGCTACACCTTCATCAATTCGGACCTGACCTTCTATCTTGCGCGGCTGCCGGAAGGCGAGTGGATCGGCTTCGAATCCGTCGCGCACGAGGCAAGCGAGGGCGTCGCCATCGGCCATTGCAACCTCTACGACGAGAAAGGCCGGATCGGCTGGGCCTCGGCCTGCGGCATGGCGCAGAAAGTGCGCGGCGACATTGCCGCCAGGAGCGCGGGCTAGATCGGGTTCAAGCCCGTCAGAGTTGCAGCTCGGTCTCGCCGCCCATCCCTGCCGCGATCTGGCTCATGTCGAGTTGCCCGGTCGTTGCGCCGCCCGTGAAGCCGCCGTCGACCTGTAGCGCGACGCCGTTGATGTAAGACGCGGCCGGGCTGTTGAGGAAGATCAGCGGGCGAGCCTGTTCCTCGGGCGTCGCGAAGCGGTTGATCGGCTGGGTCGTCGCTTCGAGCAGCGACTTGGGTGCCTGCTTCTCGAACTCCGGCATCATCGGGGTCTGTGTCGGCCCCGGCAGGATGCAGTTGAGGCGAATGCCCTTCCTGATGAGGTGCGAGGCTTCCCGCATGGTCCAGACGATCAGGGCTTCCTTGCCGAACGAGTAGCACTCGTAAATCTGGTCGACATTGTCTTCGCACCACTTGAGGCCACTGGTGAAATCGGGCGTTGCGGCAAGTTCGAGGTGGGTGGCCAGCCGCATCATCCAGCCATTGCCTGCGGTGGACGAGATCGAGGCGACTCCCGAGCCGTCCTTCAGTTTGGGAACCATGGCCATGGTCACCTTGCGGACGGCAAGGTAGTTGACCTTCATCACGTCCATCAGGTCCATGTTGCCGGGCAGGCCCGCACAGTTGAACAGGGCGTCGAACGATCCGGACAGGCCGCCCACGGCATTGTCGATCGATTGTTCGTCGCGCAGGTCGACTCGCGTGAACGAGGCGAGCGGTAGCGCGCAGTCCTTGTAGTCGAAGCCGTGAACCTCTGCCCCAAGGTCAAGCAGGATGCGGGCCGTCGCTTCGCCCATACCCGAAAAGCATCCGCTGACCACGACGCGCTTGCCGCGATAGTCTACCAGTTCCGTCATTGCCTGTTCCTCTCGATCCGGGTTCGTTTGTTTACAACTGGAGTTCCCTGATCGGGTCGCTGCCGTCCCAGTCCTTGTGCAGCGCCTTGAGCATGTCGTTGAGGCCGGGATCGCACTCGATCGCTTCGAGATAGGTGCCTTGCCCGCCTCCGGTGTCGGCATAGAGCCAGCGGTTGCTTCCTGCACGGCCCTCGATGACAATCTCGAAACCTTCTGCTTCGCACCGCCGCTTCAGCTCGTCGAGATCGTCGACGACGATGCAGGTGTGGTGGACGCCTTCCTTTTTGGCATTGAACCAGTCGGAATAGACGGTCTTTTCAGGCGATGTCTGGCGGATCACCTCGATCTGCATCTCGCCCCATTGGCCAAGCGCGATGTCGAGCGTGGGGCGACATTCCTTGCCATAGGCCTGATGCCATTCCGCCTGATTGCCTCGCAATACGAAGAACGGGCCAGCGCCCATTTTCACCCAGTGTGCGATCGTCGCGTCGAAATCCTGCGGGACGAAAGCGATCTGCATGAGTTCGCCCATCTTCGCTATGGATTGTGCCGTCATATCCTCATCCGCCTTTTGCTGCTTTGCGCATTTGCCGGACTCGTCCGACAATTCGCCGCGCCACGCAAGCGGAGTTTGCGCTCAGATGATGATTGCGCCCACCGAAAGCGAGGTCAAACCATCGAGACGGATGGCAAAATCGGCAATGCCGTCGCCGGTGGTGTCGCCCTGCAAAAGGAAGTAGCCGTTGACGATGGTCGTGCGCAGTTCCGCACCCAGCCCGGAGAATTCGGCACTGCCGAGAAAGCGGAATGCGTCGTCCTTGCCGCCAGCCAATGCATCGATTGCGCTGAGATCCAGGATATCGCCCTCGTCCGCGTTGAAATCGGAGATTACGTCTGCAAGGTCCACGCTTGCTCCGGCGAAGTCGCCGCCGGCAAACTGGAACGTGTCCGCGCCGCGTCCACCCGAAAGCCAGTCGCGACCCGCGCCGCCGACCAACAGGTCGTTGCCGTTGCCGCCCAGCAGGGTGTCGTCGAACAGATCGTCTTTCACTGGCGCAATCGGATCGGCGGGTACGCTATCGGGGTTGGTGTCTGTGTCGGTATCGGTCGTCGGCGTGTTTGGGTCAGGCGTGGCAATCGTCAGGCGCAGGCTGGCTCGCTCGGCACCGGCCTTTTCCGCATAGGCCAATTCGAACTTCTCGGGCAGGATCAGCGAGGCTGCGGTTGTCCCGATCTTGAGCCGGAAACCGCCACCGGAGTCGCCGTCCGAGGGATCCGTTTCGACCGGGACCGGATCGACGGGAACCGGGTCCACCGGGGTCGGATCGACCGGTGCGGGAGCGGCCGGATCGGTCGGCTCGCTGGCAAGATCGCTGGGCATGACGAGGATGCCATCGCCGAACAGCTTGTCGTTACCGTCTCCGCCTTCCAGACGGTCGTGGCCGTTCAGGCCAACAAGCTGGTCGTCGCCGTTATTGCCGATCAGCACGTTGTTGGCGGAGTTACCCGAAATCTCGTCGTTGCCGCTGCCACCCAGAACGTTCTCGATAAAGGTCGACAGGGCAATCGCGACGTTGTCGGTGAAGGTATAGGTCTCAAGCCCTTGTTCGGGCATATACTTGGTGAAGACCTCGGTGATGAAATCCCTGAAGTAAGGAAATTTCGCACTCCAGTATTCGATCTGCTCAGCGACGCTGGCCTTGCCGATGCTGGAATAGGCGCCAGGCTGAAGATCGACCGTATTGGCAAAGGAAATGCCGGAAAGGTCGAAGGTGTCGGTTCCGCTCGCGTCGTAAATGGTCTGCAGCGTCGGGCTCATCGCTTCGAACGTGTAGGTCGTCGAGTCAGCGCGGGTCTGCAGATCGGCGCCGTAGAGCTGCTGGATCGTGGCGATATCGAGCACCATCGGCGTCTCGGCGACCGGCTGGGCGAAATTCGCGAAGAATTCCCCGTTCTCGATGCTGAAACTGATGATCCGCTCTTCGATCCAGTTGTAGCTCATAACCGTGTAGCGCTGCGAATCGAAGCTTTCTGGCACATTCGCGACCACGAACGGATGGTCGAGGCCGAACACGTGACCGATCTCGTGGATCAGCGTGACAAAGCCATAGCTGCCCTGATCCCATTCTTGCGGAAGATCCAGCGCGTTCAGCCAGACATCGCCGTCCCGCCCGTCGCTGCCGGTCGGGAAATAGGCATAGGCGGCGAGATCGTCCTGAATGTCGGTGATGGCCAGACGGATTTCACCACGGGTGGTCTGGTCGTCGGCGACTTGCACCAGATCGGGAGCGATCAGTTCGTCCCAGGTGCCGAGCGCAATTTCGAAGCCTGCGGCGAGCGCCGCGCTGGGCGTGGCAAAACCGGGAAGACCAGGTTCATCGTCCGCCCCGTAGCCCGACCAGAGGCTCGTGGCCCCCGGAATCGACCAGGTGAACTGGCCCGCGACAAGGCGATAGCCCGAATCGAGCCATTCGGAGATTATCGACGGTGAATAGGCAACTCGGGTCATGTGGTACCTGGCAAATTTCCGTCTGGTAACCGGGACGGAATGGCTTGCCGCGAATCGATTCGCGTACCTGTCCCCCCGGCACAGAATTTCGCTGCGACGAAAGGGCCGCAAGATTACCCGTAGATGAACCTTTACCATTGGGGCGGAAGGCGAAGGCAGTGGCGGTGAGGGCGGGTGGTCCCTATTGTCGTTTCGCGTGGCAGGAGAAATGGCGATCCATGAACGAAGATTCGACTAGCGGAGCGCCACGCGGAGGCGATCTGGTTCGCCGCCACCGGCTGTCCACCCGCCTGTGGCACTGGACCAATGCCGTGACGCTGCTCGTCATGCTGATGAGCGGCCTGATGATCTTCAACGCCCATCCCAGGCTCTACTGGGGCGAGTACGGGGCGAATTCCGACCAGCCGTGGCTCGAGATCGGCTCGAACCGTCAGGGCAGGGGCATGGTGAAGATCGGCCCGGCAATCGTCGAGACGACGGGCGTGCTGGGCGTCTGGAAAAATCCCGAAGGCGAGGTCAGGCGCCGTGCCTTTCCGTGGTGGGCGACGATCCCGTCTGATTACAGCCTTGCCGATGCACGGCTCTGGCACCTGGCTTTCGCATGGGTGCTGGCAGTCGGCCTGCTGATCTACCTGCTGCTCTCGTTGCTGAACGGTCACCTGCGCAGGGATATTCACATTTCGCGCGCCGAATGGCGGCCCTCGCACATCTGGCATGACGTCAGGGAACACGCGCGGCTGCGCTTTCCCACGGAGGCAGCGGCGCTGCGCTACAACGTGCTGCAGAAGCTCGCTTATGCCTTCGTGCTGTTCCTCGCCCTGCCGCTCATCATCGTGACCGGGCTTGCCATGTCGCCCGGCACCGATGCCTGGGCTTCGTTCGTGACCGAACTGTTCGGTGGACGGCAGTCAGCCCGTTCCGTCCATTTCATCACGGCATTTGCGCTGGTGGGCTTTTTCCTCGTCCACATCGTCATGGTCTTGCTGGCAGGCCCGATCAACGAAGTGCGCTCGATGATTACCGGCAAGTACCGGCTGCCGAAGGAGAAGGGCGATGCGTGACGACGAGCAACTCATCTCGCGGCGAGGTCTGATCCGGGCCGGTGCTCTTGGCGCAGGCGGACTCTTGCTGGCGGGCTGCGACAAGCTCAATTCCAGCGCCGGATTTCGCGGCGTGCTGCAAAGTGCGGAAAAGCTGCACATGGGGTCGCAGCGATTGCTGGGACGCGAGGCTCTGGCCCGCGAATTTGCCGAAAGTGCGATGTCGCCGGTGTTCCGCGCCAATGGCAATCGCGAAGTGGCTGATACGGCCTACCGGCGTTTGCTCGACGGCGGCTTTGCCGGCTGGGCATTGAAAGTGGATGGACAGGTCGCCCGGCCCCTGTCCTTGCCGCTCGCCGCGCTTCAGGCGCTGCCGCAGCGTGAGCAGATCACCCGGCACGACTGCGTCGAAGGCTGGAGCGCGATCGGCAAGTGGCAGGGGCCGCAACTGTCGCGCGTGCTCGATCTGGCCGGAGTTTCGGACCGGGCGCGCTACATCGTGTTCCACTGCGCCGACCGCTTCGGATCGACACCCTATTACGAGTCCGTCGACATGGTCGACGCCCTGCATCCGCAGACGATCCTTGCCTGGAAGATGAATGGCCAGCCGCTGCCCGAGGCTCACGGAGCGCCGCTCCGCCTCAGGGTCGAGCGCCAGCTTGGCTACAAGCACGCAAAATATGTCATGCGGATCGAAGCGCGCGAGACGCTCGACGGGCTATACGGCGGCAAGGGCGGCTACTGGGAAGACCACAGCGACTATGCCTGGTACGCGGGGATATGAACGCCGCCGCGCGGTTCAGGCTTCGTCGAGCGTGAAGCCGATCTTGAGCGTGACCTGGTAGACCAGCGCCCCGTCTTCGACATAGCCGCGCTGCGCGATAACCTCGAACCAGCGGATATTGCGGATCGACTTGCTCGCGCGGCGCAGTGCCACCTTGATCGCCTCGTCGTTACCATCGCGCGAGGTGCCGACGATTTCGGTGAGCTTGTAGACATGATCTGACATTTCGGTTGCTCCTCTCTCAAGTGGCTCTTGCATGGCCGCCTCAATGCCGTGCATCCTACGCCTGTAGAGCCAGTGCGTCGAGCGCATGTGCCCAGAGGGAGAAAACGAAGATGCCAGACAGGAACGAGACGGTCGCCCTGGCCGACGGATCGATGGACGTGTTCATCACCCGGCCGGAGGGCGACGGACCCTTCCCGGAAGTCGTGCAACTGATGGACGGGCTTGGCATGCGTGACGAACTGCACGGCCATGCCCGGCGCGTGGCGTCCTGGGGATACTGCGTGGTCTCGCCCGACCTGTTCTACCGGCAGGGTCTGAAGGGACCGCTCAATTTTGGCGATCCGGACAGTCGCGACAAGATCATGGCCGCAATCGGCAGGCTGACCGCGCAGATGGCCAAGGCAGACGTCGAGGCGGCGCTGGCTCTGGTCGAGGGAGATCCGGCAGTGCAGGGCGGCAAGATCGGCCTTCACGGGTATTGCATGGGCGGCAAGCTGACGCTCGAACTGGCGCAGGCGATGGGGGACAAGGTGGCTTGCGGTGCCTCGATCCATCCCGGTGGTCTGTCGACCGATGCGCCCAATTCGCCGCATCGGCATCTCGATCAAGTCTCGGCTGAACTTTATTTCGGCATTGCCGATCAGGACGCGATGGCGACGCCCGAGCAGATGGCCGACCTTGAAAAGGCGCTTGAGGCGGCGGGCGTGACCTACCAGCTCGAATGGCATCCCGGCGCGCTGCACGGCTTCATGATGCCGAGCCGCGCCGAACTCTATAACGAACAGGCCGCCGAGACCGTGTGGAAGCGGATGGAAGACCTGTTTGCCAGGTGTCTCAAATAGGTCTCAGCTTGCGAGGCGCAGGTCCGGCTTGTCCGCCACGACGTTCGGCTGGTCCGGCCAGATCCCGCGCGTGTCGTAGACCAGCTTGTCCGAACGCTCGGCCAGCGGAACCACGCGGAACACGTCGTGGTCGACGAGCACGACGAACAGGTCGCAGTCTTCCAGCGCCGTGTCGATGTCGATCAGCGTGGCGCCGGTATCGGTGAACTCGATGGGAAGCTCGGCGGCATAGGGCTCGACGATGTGAATGCGCTCGCCGAACTTGCGGGCGAGGCGGCTGGCGACGAAGCGCGCCGGGCTCTCGCGGAAGTCGTCGATGTTGGCCTTGAAGGCGAGGCCGAGGCAGGCGACCTTGGCATTCGGATGGGCTGCAACCAGTTCGTCGGCCTTGGCGACGACGTGGTGCATCTTGCCATCGTTGACGCCGCGCGCGGTGCGGATCAGCGGCGTTTCTTCCGGCGCACCGTGGACGATGAACCACGGGTCGACCGCGATGCAGTGTCCGCCCACGCCAGGTCCCGGCGTCAGGATATTGACGCGCGGGTGGCGGTTGGCGAGCCGGATCACTTCCCACACGTCGAGGCCCATGCGGTCCGAAACGATGGACAGCTCATTGGCGAAAGCGATGTTGACGTCGCGGTAGGCGTTCTCGACCAGCTTGGTCATTTCCGCAGAGCGGCTGTCGGTGACGACGCAGGTGCCGCGCACGAACAGCTTGTAGAAGGCGAGCGCCTTGCGAGCGCAGCGCGGCGTGATGCCGCCGATGGAACGGTCGTTCTCGATCAGCTCCTTGAGGATATGGCCGGGAAGCACCCGCTCGGGGCAATAGGCGACCGAGATGTCGGGCGTTTCGCTCGTGCGTCCGGGGCATTTCAGGTCGGGCCGGGCTTCGGCGATCATGTCGCGCAGGGCCTCGGTGGTGCCGACCGGCGATGTCGATTCGAGGATCACCACGTCGCCGGCCTTGAGAACGGGAGCGACAGCCTTGCCGGCAGCAAGAACGTAGGAAATATCCGGCTCGTGGTCAGGACCGAACGGCGTCGGCACCGCGATCACGAAGACGTCGGCAGGCGCGACTTCGGTGGAGGCGCTCAGCAGCCCGCGCGCAACGACGCCCTGAACGAGGCCGTCTAGATCGACTTCCTCGATGTGGATTTCGCCGCGATTGATCGTGTCGACGACATTCTGCGAGACGTCGACGCCTCGCACCTTGCAGCCCGAACGGGCGATGATCGCCGCGGTGGGAAGGCCGATATATCCCAGCCCGATTACCGATACTTCAGGCTTCGCGTCATGTCCCTTTGGCGATTTCATTAACCAGCAACTCCACGATGCGGCGCGCGGAGGTGCCATCCCCGAAGGGATTGTGCGCACGCGCCATCTGTT
>JAGREN010000063.1 GCA_020446505.1 Novosphingobium sp.
ACCGGCTCCACTTGTTGATCTGCGCATCGATTGCCATTCCGGTGCGCACCGCCTGACGGATGCATTCGCGGTTCGGCACGGGCAGCATGCCGGGCATGGCCGCATCGACCAGCGACACCTGCGCGTTGGGCTCGGCGCCGAACTCGGTCGCCGCGCCGGAAAACAGCTTGGACTGCGAAGTGACCTGCGCATGGACTTCGAGGCCGATCACGACCTCCCATTCGCCGGTTGTGCCCTGGATACGATAGCTACTCATAGGTCTGTCCGTTTAGCGGCGCGATGCCGAATTGGAAGAGGTTTAGGCGCTCATCGGTTCAGCCAGCGCCGCGACAGGTCGCGGCCGGGCTTCTCGACGAGATGATAGGAAACATAGGACGTCGCGAGGACCATGGCCAGCATCGCGAGCGAAACCGCGTCGGCGAGCAGAGGCGATCCGGGAAACTCTATCGTGCCAGCCGGGCTGGGGGTCACGTCGAAGATACCGGCAACCTGCAGAACGTCGCTCAGCCGTGCCTGCACGAAATGATGCACCAGGTAGATCGAATAGCTGGTCAGGCCGAGAAACTGAAAGAGCGGCCACGAAAGCACCCGCGAAACCGCACCGTTCTGGCTCGCCAGCACGAATATCCCCACGGCGAACACGAAAGGTGCCGCAATCGTCATCGGACCAGGTACGCACATGCCGACATAGAGCAGCGCCGCGGCCACCGTCAGCAGTTCTTTCACGGTGCCGCCCGGTCCGCCGAACCTGCGATAGAAGCGGTAGGTAAGCAGCCCGATGCCGAAACCCATGATGCAGCGAATCAGGCCGCCCCTGACAGTGATCGCCAGCGTGCCGGGAACCGCCACCAGCCAGGCCAGTGCCAGCAGGACGATCAGGCCCGCGACCCATGCGAACCGTCCCTTCGACACGAACAGGACCAGCGCGAACAGCAGGTAGGTCCAGAACTCCGCCGCGATGGTCCACGAAGGGCCGTTCCATGACAAGCCGTGCCCGGAATCGAAGAAATTGAGCAGCAAGAGGCTCTGGACCAGACCGGTAATGTCTCGCGATCCCGTGAACGCCGGGCGCGATGCAAGACCGCCCAGCCGGTCCTGAAAGACCAGCAGGACAAGCTCCACCGCCACGAAGGCGAGCAGGACGACGAAATGGAGGGGATAGAGCCGACCCAGGCGCAGCCCCATGAAGCGCGCTATGGAAATGCCGCGGCTGGCAAGCCGGTCGCCATAACCGTGCGCGATCACGAAGCCGCTCAGGACGAAAAAATAGTCGACGAACAGCCAGCTTCGCCGAATGAAGGCAGAGCCGCCAATGGTGCCGCTGGACGTGAAGTGGAACAGCACGACAAGCACGGCACAGATGCCGCGCAATGCGTCGAGCGTGTCGAATCTTTGGGATGCAACGAACGACCGGCGGTCGTCCGTCACCACCACTTTTCCGGTCTGGCGCTGAAACCTGCAGCCTGTTCCAGCGCGAGGCCCGCGTTGAGCACGCCCTGCTCGTCGAACATGTTGCCGATGATCTGCAGGCCGAGCGGCAAGCCATCGCGGTTGAGGCCCGCAGGCACGCTCATCGCGGGCAGGCCAGCGAGCGAAGCGGGGACGGCGAACACGTCGTTCAGATACATCGCCAGCGGATCTTCGGTGTTCTCGCCAAGCGCAAAAGCCGCCGTCGGTGCAGTCGGCGCGAGGATCACGTCGCAGCTTTCGAAGGCGTTCTTGAAATCGAGGCTGATGAGCGTGCGCACCTTCTGCGCCTGCGTGTAATAGGCGTCGTAGAAGCCCGCCGAGAGCACATAGGTGCCGATCAGGATGCGGCGCTTGACCTCTGCGCCGAAACCGGCGGCGCGGGTCGCGGCATACATGTCCTGAAGGCCCGCCCCTTCCGGCAGGTCGCGAAGGCCGTAGCGCACGCCGTCATAGCGCGCCAGGTTGGACGAGGCTTCGGCAGGAGCGACGATGTAGTAGGCAGGCAGCGCATACCTGGTGTGCGGCAGCGAAATGTCGACGATTTCGGCGCCTGCATCCTTCAGCCACGCGATGCCCTGATCCCAGCTTTTCGCGACGTCCTCGTCCATTCCGTCCATGCGGTATTCGCGCGGCACGCCGACGCGCTTGCCCTTGAGGTTGGGCGAGAGACCGGCTTCCCACTGCGGCACCGGCATCTGCAGGCTGGTCGAATCCTTGGGATCGAAACCGACCATGGCTTCGAGCATGATCGCGCAGTCGGTCACGTCGCGGGCCATGGGGCCTGCCTGATCGAGCGAGCTGGCAAAGGCGACGATGCCCCAGCGCGAGCAGCGGCCATAAGTCGGCTTGATGCCCGAAATGCCGGTAAAGGCGGCTGGCTGGCGGATCGAACCGCCGGTGTCCGTGCCGGTTGCGGCAGGGCAAAGCCTTGCGGAGACAGCCGCGGAGGAGCCACCCGAGGAGCCGCCGGGCGCCAGCGCCGCATTGCTGTCGGACTTGCGCCACGGATTGATGACATTGCCGAAATAGCTCGTCTCGTTCGACGAACCCATCGCGAACTGGTCCAGGTTGAGCTTGCCGAGCATGCCCGCGCCTGCATCCCACAGCTTCTGCGAGACGGTGCTTTCGTACTCAGGCTTGAAATGTTCGAGGATGTGGCTGGCCGCAGAAGTCTGCACGCCTTTGGTGGCGAACAGGTCCTTCATGCCGATGGGCACGCCGCCCATCGCGCCGAGCGCCTCGCCCTTTGCGCGCCTTGCATCCGTGGCCCTCGCCGCGTCGAGCGCCGCTTCGGGCGTTGCCACGATGAAGGCGTTCAGGGCGCTGGCCGCAGCGACGTTGGCGTTGAACGCCTCGGCCACTTCGACTGCGGAAAATTCGCCAGCGGCGACGCCATCGCGGATCGCCTTGACGCCGAGATCGGTGAGGCCGCTCATTATTCGATCACCTTGGGCACGCCGAAGAAGCCATGTTCGGCAGCGGGCGCATTGGCGAGCACGTCATCGCGCTTGCCGCCGCCGGTCAGCGGATCGGCATCGATCACATCGTCACGCAGGCGCAGCGTATTGGGAATGACCGCCGTCATCGGCTCGATGCCAGTCACGTCGACTTCGCCAAGCTGCTCGACCCAGGCGAGAATCCCGTTCAGCTCAGGCACCATCGCCTCGAGTTCGCCTTCGCCCAGCTTGATGCGGGCCAGCGCGGCAATCCGCGCCACGGTTTCGGTATCTACCGACATGGAAATCCTTGTCTCTTGCCGGGCCAGATCGGGCGGCCCGCCGGAAAAGGCGCAGCTAGCATTGCGCCCCCCTTGGTTCAAGCACGCGTAGCCCCGATCAGTCCGTCAGACTGCGGCCTTCGCGCATGGCGCGGGCGTAGTCTTCGGCTTTCCAGTCCTTGCGGTCTGCTGGCAGGGGATTTTCGGCACTCTGGGCGATCTCGTCCATCGCCCGGTCCAGCGCCGCCTGCAACTCGGGCGATTCGGGATTCTTCGCCAGTGCCTTTGCTGCCTCGACGGCTTTCATCGCCTGCTCGTGCTGGTGCTTCGCCAGATTCGACGCCTTCGCCGCATCGCGCAGCGCTCCCTGATAGATCGCCTGCGTCTGTTCGAGCCGCTGCTCGCTCTGTTCGACGGGCTCCGAATGGACAGTCGCCTCGGTCACCATGCCCCAGCGCTGGAAGTTGTATCCGGCGAAGCCAAGCGCGAGGACGATTGCGGCTACGGCACACAGAACTGCCGCGATGCGAAACAGTCTCCAGAACGTGGAGTTGCGCTGCCACGCAATGCCATACCGGTCCGTTTTCGGCGCGCGTTGCAGGTTGGAAGGAACGCCGGAAAGGTCGGGGCGCTGGTCAGGACCGAACGGCATGACTGGCCCCCTTTCAAACGATCAGGGCTGCGGCGGAACCGCGCCCGGAGGCATTGCACCCTCCGGCATCGCACCCGGCGGCATGGCACCCGGAGCGCCCGGAGCACCGCCCTGCATCTGCTGCATCTGCTGAAGCTGCTGCATCATGCGCTGCTGCTGCTCGATCTCGGCCTTGCTCTTGAAGTCGAGCAATTCGATGTCGAAGGTCAGGTCGGAATTAGGCGGGATTTCGCCAGCCTGCTCATTGCCATAGCCAAGCTCGGCGGGGATCTTGACCTTGTACTTGCCGCCGCGCTGCATCTGTTCGAGCGCCTGGGTGAAGCCGGGGATCATGTCCGAGAGGGCGAGCGGCACCTGCTTGCCCTCGTCGAAAACCTTGCCGTCGTCGAGCATGCCCTTGTAGTTGATGAGCGCCACGTCGTCGCGCGTCGGCGACATGCCCTTGCCCTCGACCACGGTATCGACCTTCACCGCAGACGGCATCGCCGCCCAGGCAATTCCGCCCGCGACGAGCAGGCCGGCGGCGACGCCAAGCCACAGCTTGCCCAGAGCGCCCTTGGCGATCGGCTGAAGGGGAACGCGGGTAATCTCGGTCATCGCGGGTTATCCTGGGACTTGATACGCAAAGGGCGCGGAATTGAACCGCGCCCTCATGGCTTATCGCTTGGCAGCGATCAAGCGGGAGTCTGTTCTGTCGCATCGCTATTCGCGAAAAAGCGGTTCTCACCTTTTCGCGCGATGCTGACGGCAATTCTTACCGAACGCCGTCACGCTCCATCCGCTTGCGCTCGAGCTTGCGAGCGCGGCGCACGGCAGCAGCCTTTTCACGGGCGCGCTTTTCCGAAGGCTTTTCGTAGTGACGGCGCAGCTTCATTTCGCGGTACACGCCCTCGCGCTGCAGCTTCTTCTTGAGAGCGCGGAGAGCCTGATCAACATTGTTGTCGCGAACCATAATCTGCATAAAACCGTCGAACCTCACTTTGTAACAAGAAGCCAATCCCGCCTTGATCGAAACGGCGGACCAGCAACTTGCGAATCTACGCAAAAACGGCGCCGCATCCACACGGATCGGCGCGATTGAGGGCCGACTAACAGAATCGGTTGGAATTGGCAAGCGCGGATCGGCCCGGCCGAAGCGCATGTGCCGCCGTGCGTTGCTACGCGGGCCAAGCCTGTATATTGCCCCGCCAATGGCCCATCCTTCCTTTGTTGCCGCCTCCCTTTATGTCGCCCTCGGCGGAGGGATAGGCGCATGGCTGCGCTTCATGGTGGGACGGTTCTACGTCGCCTGGCTCGGGCCGATAAAGGCGAGCATGTTTCCGTGGGGCACGCTTACCGCCAACGTGCTCGGCAGTCTCGCCATGGGCCTGTTGGTCGGCTGGCTGGCACGGCATGGCAATGCCTCGGAAAGCACCCGGCTGTTTCTGGCGGTTGGCCTGCTGGGTGGCTTCACCACTTTCTCCTCGTTCAGCCTCGAATTCGCGCTGATGGCGGAGCGCGGCGCGCTTGGCAGTGCGGCGCTCTATGCTGCCGTCTCGCTGATTGCCGGTTTCGCCGGTCTGTTTGCTGGACTCGCCGTGATGAGGGCAAGCTGATGAGCGAGCAGGTCCGCCAGTTTACCGTGAGCGCCGATGACGACGGCGTGCGGCTTGACCGCTGGTTCAAGCGCAACCTGCCGCAGGTGGGCTTTGCCACCGTCTCGCGCTGGGCGCGTACCGGGCAGATCAGGGTCGATGGCAAGCGCGCCGCCCCGGAAGATCGTCTCGTCGCCGGGCAGGTGCTGCGCGTTCCTCCCGGAGGAGAAGCCAGGCCGGGCGGAAAGACGCCTCGCCCGCGCCGCGAGCTTTCCGAAGAGGAAGTGGCCGAGGCTGAGGCCATGGTGCTGGAACAGGACCGCGCGGCCATCGTGCTCAACAAGCCGCCGGGCCTCGCCACGCAGGGCGGTTCAGGGACCAAGCATCACGTCGACGGCCTGCTCGATGCTTTTTGCGGGCCGGACGATCCGCGCCCTCGCCTCGTCCACCGGCTCGACAAGGATACGTCCGGTGTTCTCCTCATCGCGCGCACGCCGGGCAGCGCCGCCTTCTTCTCGAAGCGGTTCTCGGGCCGTTCGGCGCGAAAGATCTACTGGGCGCTGGTCGTCGGCGTGCCCGAGATCGCGGACGGCATGATCGAACTGCCGCTCGCCAAGCAGCCGGGCACCGGCGGCGAGAAGATGCATGTCGACGAACAGGGCGGACAACCGGCCCGGACGCGCTACCGCGTGATCGAGCGCGCGGGCAACCGCGCCGCATGGGTTGAATTGCATCCCCTCACTGGCCGCACCCACCAGCTTCGCGTCCACATGGCGGCAATCGGCCATCCCATCGTCGGAGACGGCAAATATGGCGGGCAGGACGCGTTCCTGACCGGCAGCATCAGCCGCAAGATGCACCTGCACGCCCGCCGCCTCATCATCGACCATCCCGATGGCGACCGCATCGACGTCACTGCGCCGCTGCCGGAGCATTTCGCTTCCACGATGGAGCAGATGGGCTTCGACGAATCGCTGGGCGACGTCGAAATCGCCCCGCCGCCGCCGCCTTCGCGTGAGGACAAGAAGCGCGCGGCCAAGGCCCACGCCAAGGACTTCCGCAAGGAACGGCGCGGCGAGCGACGCAAACGCGGGGCGACGGCGGCAGGGACGGGCAAGCCACGCTCGGGCAAGCCGGGTGGCCGCAAGCCGACCAGCACGAAGCCTGGCAGCACAAAGCCCGGCAGCCCCAAGGGCAAGCGCTGATGCATCCCAACCCCGCCTTCCGCAGCGAGGATCGTGCGCTGTGCGAGACGCTGATCGACGAGATCGGCTTCGGCATGGTCTTCGCACAGACACCGGATGGCCCGCGGGTGGCCCATGTGCCGCTGTGGTCGACAGGCGACGGGGCGGTGCAGTTCCACTTGTCCCGCGCCAATGCGCTGACCCGCCATATTGCAGGCGCCAACGCGCTGGTCCTTGTGAATGGCCCCGACGCCTATGTCTCGCCGCGCTGGTATGCCGACCCCGCGCAGGTGCCGACGTGGAACTACGTCTCGCTCGAACTGGAAGGGCCGGTGCGCAGGATGGAGCCGGAAGGGCTGGCGGCGCATCTGCAGGTTCTGGTCGAGCGGCACGAGGAGCGGCTGGGCGCGCAGGGCGCATGGGATCTGGAGCAGGTGCCGCAGCACAAGCTGCGCAAGCTGGCCGAAGCGATCACCGGCTTCGAGATGGAAGTGCGCGCCTGGCGCCCCACGCTCAAGCTCTCGCAGAACAAGCCGGAAGAAGAGCGCCAGCGCGTAGCCGATGCTCTGGAAGCAAATGGCTCTCCCGCGCTGGCCCAGCTGATGCGGACGCTCGCGCCGTGACCAGCCGGCTTGCCCTGTTCGACTGCGACGGCACCCTGATCGACGGGCAGGCGTCGATCTGCGAAGCGATGGAAGCAGCCTTCGCCGCGCATGGCCTGGCCGCGCCGGATCGCGGACGGATACGCCGCGCGGTCGGGCTCAGCCTGCCGGTTGCCGTGCGCGGACTGATCCCCGAGGCAGGACCGGACGTTCAAGGCGCGGTCGTCGCCAGCTACAAGCAGGCCTTCCGCACCGCGCGCATGGAAGGCCGGCTGGCCCAGCCGCTGGTGCCCGGCATTCGCGAGGTGCTCGATGCGCTGACCCATGCCGGATGGGTGCTGGGCGTCGCAACCGGCATGTCAAGCCGGGGGCTGAGGCATTGCCTTGCCGAAAACGGCCTGACCGACCTGTTCTCGACGCTGCAAACGGCAGACGGCCACCCCTCCAAGCCGCACCCCTCGATGGCCGAGACGGCCCTTTTCGAAACCGCTTGCGATGCTCGCGATTCGGTCATGATCGGAGATACCGTGTTCGACATCGAAATGGCGGTGAACGCGGGCATGACCGGGCTTGGCGTCGACTGGGGCTACCACGCCAGCGATGACTTGCTGGCAGCAGGCGCGCGGATCGTCGCGCGCGAACCAAAGGACCTGATGGAGTACCTGCTGTCATGAGCGAACCCGATCCCGCAAGAGCCCGCTGGATGGTCATCCAGATGGTCCGCTGGACCGGGCTTGGCATGTTCGTGTTCGGCATGTTGATCTATGCCGGAAAGATCGACCTGCCGCCTGAGGTAAGCTGGGCGTTGATGGGCGTGGGCCTGCTCGATGCACTTTTCATGCCGACGGTGCTCGCCCGCATGTGGAAGACCCCGTCTTGAAACGCTTCTACAAGGATGTTTCGGTCGAAGAAGCGGACGGTGGCTGGCAAGTGCTGCTCGACGGACGCGCGATCAGGACTGCCGGAAAGAACCCGCAAGTCGTCCCGAGCCGCGCACTGGCCGAAGCCATGGCGCAGGAATGGGCCTCGCAAGGCGATGAAATCGACACCGGTGCCTTCATGCTGCGCGATCTGGCCGACTATGCGCTCGACGTCGCCTCGGGAGACGCGAGAGAGGAACTGGCCCGAGAGATCGCCGCCTACGCCAATACCGATACCCTGTGCTACCGCGCCGATCCCGACGAGCCGCTCTACAAGCGACAGCGCGAGGTGTGGGAGCCCATGCTGGCCGAAGCGGAGAACCGCTACGATGCTCGTTTCGAGCGTGTTTCTGGGATCATGCATCGCCCGCAGCCGCCCGAAACGCTGGACCGGATGCATGGTGTGGTCGCCGCGCAGGACGCCTTCGCGCTCGCGGCCCTGCGCATGCTGACCAGCCTTTCCGCCTCGCTCGTCATCGCCCTCGCCGCACTTGAGCCGGACGCCGATCCGGAAGCCTTGTGGCAGGCAGCGAACCTCGAGGAAGACTGGCAGGCCGAGCACTGGGGCAGCGACGCCGAGGCGCTGGAACTGCGTCAGACGCGGCTCGATGCCTTCGCGCTCGCCATGCGTTTTGCGGCAATGGCGCGCGACGGACAGCAGGCTTGAAGATCGTCTTCAGCCGCAAGGGGTTCGATACGAAATTCGGCGGCGGGCCGTCACCCATCATCGAGGGCAGGCCAGTATCCCTGCCGATCCCCGGATCGAACGGCGAGACCACAACCTATGCCGAGCGCGGGCTGGCAGGCGTGGTCGCGCTTGCCTCGCGTGGCAAACACGGCGGCGAAACAGCCTGCCATGACGACCCGATGTTTGCAGATGGCAAATGCTGGCTGGGACAGGTCGGCGCGGCGCAAGGCCACCTGCGCAATAAGGGCATCGGCTCCGGCGACGTCTTCGTGTTTTTCGGCCTCTATGCCGAACCCGGGACGGGCGAGAAGCATCACCGCGTGTTCGGCTATATGCAGGTCGAAGCAACAGGCTCGCCGCAGGAGATCGCGCGCGACAAGGCATGGCTGGCACCGCCTCGCCCGCACCCGCACTTCCACGGCGAGTGGCATCGCAACAATGCGGTCTGGTTCGGCAAGGGGCAGACCGCCCGAAACGCCGGACAGGAGCTACGCCTCACCCTGCCGGGCGAGACTCGCTGGTCGCGATGGCGCGTGCCGGACTGGATGCATGCGCGCCGCCCCAGCTATCTCGCTGGCGACTGGCGCTGGATCGACAGGCGGACGCTCGACGCGCGCGGTGTCTGGCAGGAAGCGGTCTGCGACATCGGCAAAGCCGAAAAGCCGCGCCGCTGGCTCGACGGCATCATCGCCGAGATCGAACGCGAGGTTTAGCCCTCGAGGATCCAGGTCGCCGCAGCCTTGGCGACTTCGTTCGCAGCCTGATTCAGCGCCGGGCCAACCGCAGCCGCGTCGGGCGCTATGCCCGGCACTTCTGCCTCGAACCGGCGGGAGCGCACGGCCCCGCCCTTCTCCTCAACCAGCGCGTCGTAACGCACGACGACCTTCTGCGATCCCGCGTCATAGCCCATCTGGATCAGGCGGCCCGATACCATCGTGCTCCCGCTGACCTCGTAGTCGCTGCCCTCGATCACGACACGGTTGGCCCGCGCGCGCACCGTCTCGGCCAGCAGGCGGCGGAACTGGCGGGTGGGCCGTTCGACCCAGGTCGCGTCCTTGAGATAGGCGACGGACGAGGCATTGACCTGCACCGGCACGCGGTCGACATCGATGCGGCGGTCTGCCTCCGGATCGAGGATCACCAGCGCGCCGGCCGAGGTGCCGCTCGCCATCGGTCCGGCAGGGGCCGTCTCGTCGGGTGTGAGCGTGATAAGTGTTTCGGGCGGTTTTCCGCCGAAGCTGAGGCAACCCGAAAGCGCCAGCACGAGGGCCAGCACCACGCCGCCGCGTGACAATGCGCGCTTCATCCCATTCATCTCCCCGAGCAGGCGGTCCCGCGTCATGGCTTGTAATCCGGCAGCTTGTTGCCCTTGAGCAAGGCACCTGCGCCGCGTTCGTCGATTTTCTCGGTCACGTTGCGCAGCGCCCGGCTGGTCGAACGCAGATCGCGAAGCGCCGCCTCGGCAGCAGGCAGGGTGGAATTCGACACCTGATCGAGCGCAGGCTGCGCGCTCTTGAGCGTGCCGTTGAGCTCATCCATCGCCGTTTCGGCCGAAGCCAGTGTTTCGCGCAACTGGACGGCAAGCGAAGAGCCTTCCTCGCCGAGCAGGTCGTCGGTCTTGGCGGCAACGCCTTCGAATGCCGCCAGCGTGCCGCGCGCCTGCACCAGCGTGTTGCTGAGTTCGTTCAGGGTGCGCTGCACTTCCGGCGTTGCGCTGGAAATATCCTTCGTCATCTTGTTCGTATTGCGAAGTATGCCGCCGATCGAATTGCGATTGTCTTCGGACAGCAGCAGGTTGAGGTTCTCGGTAAGCGTGGCCAGCCGTTCCAGCAGCAGCGGCGCATTGGCGAGGATCGCACCCAGCCCGCCTTCCTTGGTCGGGATTACCGGCACGCCTTCCGGCCCCGGCTCCACGATCGGCGGCGCACCCTTGGCGCCGCCTTCGAGCTGGATGTCGGAAACGCCGGTAAAGCTGCCCTGAATGGTCGCGGTCGTGCCGACGACAATCGGCACCTTCTCGTCGATGCTGATGCGCACGCGCACGAAGCTCTGGTCTTTGGGCCAGAGCTCGATCTTGTCCACCTTGCCCACCGGCACGCCCGAATAGGCGACCGTCGAGCCATTGGCGAGGCCATCGACCGACTGCTTGAAGAAGATGTCGTATTCGTTGCGCGCGCCTTCGTTGAGGCGAGCGATCCAGATGATGAACGCGGCCACCACGGCGAGCAGGACGAGCGTGACTGCCCCGACCCAGATATAGTTTGCGCGCGTTTCCATGCCTTGCCCCTATGCCCCCTGCCCCGGTGCCCTGTCTATGCTGTCGTCCATCTTGCCGTCCTTGGCGGCTTGCTTGCCTGCCAGTCGTTCCTGCGTGGCCTTGGCCGCTCGCCCGCGCGGTCCGTTGAAATATTCCTGGATCCAGGGATGGTCGCTCGCCAGCAGTTCGGGAATGGTGCCGACGGCGATCACCCGCTTTTCGGCAAGCACCGCGACACGGTCGCAGATTTCGTAAAGCGTATCGAGATCGTGGGTAATCAGAAACACGGTAAGTCCCAGCGTCTCCTTGAGTTCCCGCGTCAGGCTGTCGAAAGCGGCAGCGCCGATCGGATCGAGGCCCGCGGTCGGCTCGTCGAGGAACAGCAGTTCGGGGTCGAGCGCGAGGGCGCGGGCAAGCCCGGCGCGTTTCCTCATGCCGCCGGACAGCTCGGAAGGATACTTGAAGGCAGCTTCGTCCGGCAGGCCGGAAAGCTGCACCTTGAAGCGGGCGATCTGGCTGCGCAGGTCATCGTCGAGATCGGGGTGGAACTGCTTGAGCGGCACTTCCACGTTCTCTCCCACGGTCAGCGTCGAGAACAGCGCGCCGCCCTGGAACATCACGCCCCAGCGCGACCTTACGCCAATCTCCTCGTCGGGATCCGCCGCCAGAATATCGCGCCCGAAGACGAGGATCTCTCCCTCCGTCGGCCGTTGCAGTCCGATGATAGAGCGCATCAGCACCGATTTGCCCGTGCCGGAACCGCCGACGACGCCAAGGATTTCACCGCGCCTGACGGACAGGTCGAGGTTCTCGTGGATCACCTGCTCGCCGAAGGAATTGCGCAGCCCCTTGACCACGATCGGGTAGTCCTGATCCCCGTCGCGGGGAGTGGCGCGCCGTTCGACGAACTGGTTTTCCGGTTGCTCGCTCATGCCCAGCCGATCTCGGTGAAGAAGATCGCGAAGAACGCGTCGAGCACGATCACCGCGAAGATCGCCGTCACCACTGCCTGCGTGGTGCGCTGGCCCACTTCCTCGGCATTGGAGCGCACCTCCATGCCCTGATGGCAGCCCGCGACGGCAACGATCAGGCCGAACACGGGGGCCTTGGTCAGGCCCACCCACAGGTCATGCAGCGGCACCACGTCCTGTATCCGGGTCAGGAAGTTGAAGAAGGGGATGCCAAGCGTGAAGTTGGAGATGAAGGCGCCTCCGATGATCGCCATGATCGAGGCATAGAAGCCCAGCACCACCATCATGAACATGGCTGCAAGGACGCGCGGCACGACAAGGGCTTCCATCGGGGAGACGCCGATGGTGCGCATCGCGTCCACTTCCTCGGTCAGCTTCATCGTGCCGATCTGCGCCGCGAAGGCAGAGCCGGACCGGCCCGCGACCATGATCGCCGTCATCAGCACGCCGAGCTCGCGAAAGGCGAGCCTGCCGGTAAGGTTCACCGTGTAGATTTCCGCGCCGAACTGGCGAAGCTGCACCGCGCCCTGCTGGGCGATGACGATGCCGACGAGGAAACTCATCAGGCCGATGATGAACAGCGCGTTGATCCCGACAAGCTGCATCTGGTGGACCAGCGCCTTGCCGCGAAACCGCCCCGGATGGCGGATCAGCCCGCCGATGGTGAGGATCAGCGCGCCGAGGAACGACAGGATCGCGACCGAACCCGTGCCCCAGCCATAGACGATCTGCCCGAGCTCGATGAAGGTGCGGTGAAGCAGGCTGTCCGGTTCGGGCGGCTCGGTTTCCGCTTCCCGGATGTCGGCAAGCGCCTGCATCAGGCGCGCGGCCTGTTCGCTCGCTCCGGTTATTTCCGCGTTGTTCTGTTCGGCGAGGCGCATGACCAGCCACGCGCCCGACGTGTCGATGTCGTTGACCTGCGAGATGTCGAGTCTGGAGAAGCTCGGCTCGGCTGCCTCGAGCCGGTGATCGAGTTCGCCGATGGCATGGACCCTCAGCGAGCCGCACAGAGCCAGCGTGTCGCCTGCCCCGTCGCCTCCGGTCAACTCGAATTGTGCCCCGTCGCGCATTGCAGCGCGGTAATGGGGCAAATCCGGTCCAGCGGCAAGCGGCATGCAATTAGTGGCCACTTGTGAACGTGCCGCCAGCCTTGCGCAGGCGCGCAGGCACTGGCAAAGGCGCGCGCATGACCGCAGACGCGCCCGCTTCCCAGCTCGACAAGACCTTCGATCCCGCCGCGATCGAGGCGAAATGGTATGCCCATTGGGAGGAGAACGGCCTTTTCCGCCCGGAACGCCCGGACGCCCAGCCCTTCACCATCGTCAATCCGCCGCCCAACGTGACGGGCAGCCTGCACATCGGCCACGCGCTCGACAACACATTGCAGGACATCGTCATCCGCTACGAACGGCTGCGCGGCAAGGATGCGCTGTGGGTCGTGGGCACCGACCATGCCGGCATCGCCNNGCCACCCAGATGGTGGTCGAACGCCAGATGGAGGAGCGGCAGGACAAGCGCACCAATTACACGCGCGAGCAGTTCGTCGACAAGGTGTGGGAGTGGAAGCACGAGAGCGGCGGCACGATCACCCGCCAGCTTCGCCGCCTCGGCTGCTCGATGGACTGGAGCCGCGAGCAGTTCACGATGGATCCGCACTTCACCAAAGCCGTGGTGAAGGTGTTCGTCGATCTCTACAATCAGGGCCTGATCTACCGCGACAAGCGGCTGGTGAACTGGGACCCCAAGCTCAAGACCGCGATCTCCGACCTCGAAGTCGAGACGCGCGAGATCAAGGGCCATTTCTGGCACTTCAAATATCCGCTGGCAGACGGTGTGACGCTCGACAGCGGTCAGGACTTTATCGAAGTCGCCACTACCCGGCCGGAGACGATGCTGGCCGACATGGCCGTGGCGGTGCATCCCGATGACCCGCGCTACAAGGCGGTCATCGGCAAGGACATCCTTCAGCCGATCACCGGCAGGCGCTTCAAGGTGGTGGCGGACGAACATGCCGATCCCGAGCTTGGCTCGGGCGCGGTGAAAATCACGCCGGGGCATGACTTCAACGACTTCGAAGTGGGCAAGCGCGCCGGAATCGCGGCGGGCGACATGCTCAACATGTTCGATGCCGAGGCAAAGGTCGTGCAGACCGCCGACGGCCTTGTCCCCGAACGCTATGTCGGCATGGACCGCTTCGACGCGCGCGATGCGGTAGTGGCGGAGCTGAAGCAACTTGGCTGCCTGATCCCGCACATTGCGAAAAACAAGGACGGCGAGGAAGTCGAACACGACGCCGAACCGCGCACCATCCAAACCCCCTATGGCGACCGCGGCGGTGTCGTGATCGAGCCGTGGCTGACCGACCAGTGGTATGTGAACGCCGAGGAACTGGCGAAAGCGCCCATCGAGGCGGTCAGGTCGGGCGCGATCGAGATCGTCCCGAAGACCTGGGAAAAGACCTTCTTCAACTGGATGGAAAACATCCAGCCGTGGTGCGTGTCGCGCCAGCTGTGGTGGGGCCACCGCATCCCGGCCTGGTATGACGGCAACGGCAATGTCTACGTCGCCGAGTGCGAGAGCGCCGCGCAGGAACTGGCCGAACCCGATGCCGAACTGACGCAGGACCCCGACGTTCTCGACACCTGGTTCTCCTCCGCCCTGTGGCCCTTCGCCACGCTCGGCTGGCCGGATGAGGACGCTCCGCTGCTGAAGAAGCACTATCCCAACGACCTACTGATTTCCGGCTTCGACATCCTGTTCTTCTGGGATGCGCGCATGGCAATGCAGGGCATTCATTTCATGAAGGAAGTGCCGTGGAAGCGGCTCTATCTTCACGGCCTCGTGCGCGCGGCGGACGGGCAGAAGATGTCGAAGTCCAAAGGCAACGTCGTCGATCCGCTCGGCCTGATCGACCAGTACGGCGCCGATGCGCTGCGCTTCTTCATGGCGGCGATGGAAAGCCAGGGCCGCGACGTGAAGATGGACGAGAAGCGGGTCGAGGGATACCGCAACTTCGCCACCAAGCTGTGGAACGCAGCGCGTTTCTGCCAGAGCAACGGTATCGGCGCGAGCACCTCGATTGCAGCGCCCGCCGCCACCAGCGCGGTCAAC
>JAGREN010000064.1:0-16917 GCA_020446505.1 Novosphingobium sp.
CATCAGGCCTATCCGCACAAGATCCTGACCGGACGGCGCGACCGGATCCGCACGCTGCGCCAGGGTGGTGGCCTGTCAGGCTTCACCAAACGCAGCGAAAGCGAATATGATCCCTTCGGTGCCGCGCATTCAAGCACCTCGATTTCCGCCGCGCTGGGCTTCGCCGTGGCCAACAAGCTGGCGGACCGACCGGGCAAGGGGATCGCCGTGATCGGCGATGGCGCGATGAGCGCGGGCATGGCCTATGAGGCGATGAACAATGCCAAGCAGGCTGGCAACCGGCTGGTCGTGATCCTCAATGACAATGACATGTCGATTGCGCCGCCGGTGGGCGCACTGTCATCCTATCTCGCGCGGCTGGTTTCCAGTGGCCGGTTCCTGGGCCTGCGCGAACTGGCCCGCCGCTTTGCCCGCAAATTGCCGCGCCCGCTGCATCGCGCCGCGCACAAGGCGGATGAATTCGCGCGCGGCATGGCGATGGGCGGCACCCTGTTCGAGGAACTGGGCTTCTACTACGTCGGCCCCATCGACGGCCATAACCTCGACCAGCTCGTGCCGATCCTCGAAAACGTGCGCGATGCCCAGGAAGGGCCGTGCCTCGTCCATGTCGTAACGCAAAAGGGCAAGGGCTATGCCCCCGCCGAGGCGAGCGAAGACAAGTATCACGGCGTCCAGAAGTTCGACGTCGTAACCGGCGAGCAGGTCAAGAGCGCGGGCGGCCCGCCCAGCTATACCGGTGTCTTCGCCAAGGCCCTGATCGCCGAGGCAGAGGCCGATCCGCGGATCTGCGCGATCACTGCGGCCATGCCGTCGGGGACCGGGCTCGACAAGTTCGCCGATGCCTTTCCTGATCGCGCCTTCGATGTCGGCATTGCCGAGCAGCACGCGGTGACTTTCGCGGCCGGGCTGGCGGCACAGGGCATGCGCCCGTTCTGCGCCATCTACTCGACCTTCCTGCAACGCGCCTTCGACCAGGTGGTTCACGACGTTGCGATCCAGAACCTGCCGGTGCGCTTCGCCATAGACCGCGCCGGGCTGGTCGGCGCGGACGGACAGACGCACGCAGGCAGCTTCGACATCACCTATCTCGCGACATTGCCCAACATGGTGGTCATGGCCGCTGCCGACGAGGCGGAACTGGTCCATATGACCCACACTGCTGCCTATCATGACGCAGGGCCGATTGCCTTTCGCTATCCGCGCGGCAACGGGACTGGTGTCGATCTGCCCTCAGAGCCGCAACTGCTGGAGATCGGCAAGGGCCGGATTGTGCGCGAAGGATCGAAGGTCGCGCTGCTCTCGCTCGGCACGCGCTTGGCCGAGGCGCTCAAGGCCGCCGATGCACTGGAGGCAAAGGGGCTTTCGACCACGGTGGCCGACCTGCGCTTCGCCAAGCCGCTCGATACCGACCTGATCCGCAAGCTGATGCTCAGCCACGAAGTCGTCGTCACCATCGAGGAAGGCGCGATCGGCGGACTCGGCGCGCACGTGCTGACCATGGCAAGCGACGAGGGGCTTACGGACGGCGGCCTGAAAATCCGCACCATGCGCCTGCCCGACCTGTTCCAGGATCACGACAGCCCGGACAAGCAATACGACGCGGCCGGCCTGAATGCGCCGCAGATCGTCGATACGGTGCTGAAGGCACTGCGCCACAATAGCTCGGGCGTGGCCGAGGCGCGGGCTTGATGTTATAGCAGTCCTCTTCATGGGGGCTGGTCATGAGCGCCGAGAATCTTGAAATCATCCAGAAGATCTGTGTTCTCTTCTTTGGACTGTGCTGCCTCATCTGGATTTGCGATCTCGTTTTTCGTATCATCCGAGATGACGTTCAGCGTAAAATCCTCAACACAACTTTGGGCGGCTCGCTCCTGGCAGGAATTGTCACGGTCGCATTGCCAGTTAACGATGGCCCGGAGCCTGTGGAAGCCGAGCCGGTTGCTACGGGCGGTGCGGCAGACATTGCGGATTCTGGCGATCAACAATCTGGGAGTACCGCCTCGCCGGATCTTTCCGCGCGAGTGCCGGCCGATACTCGCCCCGGTGACAGCATTCCTCCTTGCGGGATTGAGGTGCCGGGCGCTCTAAAGGAATGGGCCAAGGACCGGTTGGGCGAGGCGCCAGATTTCAAATGCGCGACGAGGCAGACCTATCCTCCCTGCATCGAAGAAATCCGAGAAGGTTCGAAAACGGAAACATCGCGCCTTGCGGCAAAGGATTGCGGCGAACGAATTTTCGCGTTTCGCCGGGAATTCGTTACGCCCGTTTACGCCGCCAAGGTAACCTATCAGGACAATCTAACATCCTCGGAACTGTCATTGAGAACTCCGCGTTCGGCCGAAGACGAAGACCGTCGAGACTATGTCGTGGCCGAACTGGAGCGACTGAATGGCAAAACCTGGGAGAAGTTTGCCGATCTGGATCGCCAATCCAGTCTAGACATGGCGGCCTGCCACGACAGGAAACGGCGATGCTTTCTTGACGGCAATCCTTAACCCACCCACCTCCACGCGCCTGCTGGAACTCCTGCCATCCAGACGTGGAGCCAGGTAACGGCAAACCACGCCGCTATCGCTGCGAGCCACAGCCCCCAACCGATCTGCGCAAGGCCTGACAGGCGCGGCCAGTAGCTCGTCTTCGCTTCCCATGCGGTCCAGGCCTCGCCCAGCAAGGCCTGCTTCTTGCGGTCCTGCATGTGCGCGCCGACCAGCGCAAGGAACCCCATCGCTCCTGCCGTAACCAGAGTGCGCGGGCCCGGCCAGGCAAGGCCGTGAGCAAGCGCCCAAAGCGCGAAGGCCCACATCATGGGGTGTCGCGTAACGGCGAACGCGCCCTTTGCCTCGGCACCGGCCGCGACATTCGCGCCGGTCTGCGGCAGGGCCGGGTTGCCTCGCAGCGAGCCGAACAGCAGGGCCAGCGCGATGATTGTCAGCAGGCTGGACACGGCCCAGACCAGATCGCCTCCATGCCACAGCAGCGGGCCTGCGGGTGAGGCTCCGAACTGGTGTCCCACCCAGCCGAGCAGAACGAGGCTCACCGCCGAATAGACACCGAGAAAGCCGCGCTCGCCCAGCGCCGATACCATCGGCGCGCGCAAGGGGTGCGACATCGCGAAGTGGCTGCCCACGAACAGCGCGTTGGCAAGGACCAGCAGGGAAAGAGGTGTCATTGCGATAGTCGCTCCGTCCTCTCGCCCTGACCTGCCCAGACGTCAGGCCGGGCGTGTTTCGGGGTGGATCCCGCCTGCCTGCGCCTCTCCCGCTCCTTCACCGACAAGGTCGTCGCTGACATTGTCGTCGACCAGCGTGTCGAGGTGCATCAGCCGCCTGATGAGCGGTGAAATGACGAGGACCACAACGCCCACGCCCACCGCGACCCAGCCGACTGTCGAATAGACGTCGAGCACGACAGCCTTGCCAGCACTTTCGCCTACGCCTTCGCCGCCGGTCGCAGCCGCGATCAGGCCTGCGGCAAAGTTGCCGGTTGCAGAGGCGAAGAACCAGGTGCCCATGATGAGGCTCGCCATATGTGCGGGCGCAAGGCGGTTCATCGCCGAGAGGCCGACCGGCGAGAGGCAAAGCTCGCCAGTGGTGTGCAGCAGGTAGATCAGGAAGATCAGGATCACCGGCGTCGGCACATCGAGGCCGACCGAACGCGCGCCCCAGACCAGCACGAGGAAGCCAAGGCCGACCTGAACCACGCCGAGACCGAACTTGAACGGGGCCGAAGGTTCGATTCCCTTTCGACCCATCGCCTGCCACAGGGCGGCGAGCACAGGTGCCAGCAGGACGATGTAGATCGCGTTGATCGACTGGAACACCGAGGCAGGCACGCCGCCGCGATCGACATGGCGGTCGGTGAACAGGTTGAGGCTCGACCCCGCCTGTTCGAACAGGGCCCAGAAGACGATCGAGGTGAGGATCAGGAACATCGCTGCGAAGATGCGGTCCCGCTCTTCTGCCGCGAGCTTGGTGACAGCGGTAAACAGCACATAGAGAACCAGCGCGCCGCCGAAGCCGCCAAGGACATAGCCGACCAGCGCCTGGAATTGCACGGCTGCCCAGCAGATCACGACCATGCACAGGCCTGCCCCGTACATCGTCCACTCGCGGCTGGTGGCGAGCGGCTGGGGCGGTTCGCCGCGCCCGAGCAGCAGGGGCCTGCCGCGCACGAACACGGCAAGGCCGGCAAGCATGCCGATGCCGGCAAGCCCGAAACCGTAGGACCAGCCATAGGTCTCGCCGATGTAGCCGCACAGCAACGAGCCGAGCGCGGCGCCGAGGTTGATGCCCATGTAGAAGATCGTATAGGCCGCATCGCGCCTGACGTCGGTGCGCGGGTAGAGTTGCCCGACGATCACCGAGATATTGGCTTTCAGGAAGCCCGAGCCGACGATGATCAGCGCCAGCGCCATCCAGAAGACGTAGATGACGGGGTTGCCTTCATGCCCGGCGGCGGGCTGGCCTTCGAAGGCCATGAAGAAGTGCCCCAGCGTCAGCAGCACCGCGCCGAACAGCACCGCCTTTCGCTGCCCCAGATAGCGGTCCGCCAGATAGCCGCCGACGACCGGGGTAATGTAGACGAGCGCAGTATAGGCGCCGTAGATGATTCCCGCCTGTTCGTCGGAAAACAGCCAGTGCTTCGTCAGGTAGAAGATGAGCAGGGCGCGCATTCCGTAATAGGAAAAGCGCTCCCACATCTCGGCGAAAAACAGGACGAAAAGTCCCTTGGGATGGCCAAGGATAGTTCCGTGGTTGTCCGCACCATGCGCGACCTCGCTCGACATCGATATGCAACCCTTTGTTTTATTTCGTCTTCTATTTTCCGGTTCGGGGGCCGGCTCCCACATTATGCGCACAGGTTAGCTTGCAAACGCGAAGCGGGAAAGCAGTCAATCCGGGACAGGTATCCGGCGACCAGACGGCAGCGGACTTGCGCCATTGCGCGCAAGGGCGTGACATGGCATGATTTTGTCCTGCCGGGTGACGTGGGCATGACTGCTCGCGGTCGGTTTAGCAGCGGGGGGAGCGCGCGAATGATCAGGTCGGAACTGTTACAGGCGCTTGCCAGGGAAAACCCCGAATTGCGCGCCGAGGACGTCGAGCGCGCGGTCGATACCTTCTTCGAGGAAATCGCCAGCAGCCTTGCCGATGGCGGTCGCGTTGAACTGCGCGGCTTCGGTGCTTTCTCGACGCGTGAGCGCGACGCGCGCAAGGGCCGCAATCCGCGGACCGGCGAGAGCGTCGAGGTTCCGCAGAAGCGGGTGCCCTATTTCAAGGCCGGCAAGGAGATGCGCGCGCGCCTCAACTCGTAAGGCGCTCAGCGGCCCGGACCTTTACGGGCGGAATCAGCCGGCAATTCGCGGACGTGGCGGAATGGTAGACGCCGGGGACTTAAAATCCCCTGAGCTTTGCTCGTGCGGGTTCGAGTCCCGCCGTCCGCACCATCGTTACAAGAATCGACGGCGCGATACCTGCAAATCCTGCGCCGGACGCACCAACCTAGTGCAAAAATGTCGCAGTGCGCTCGACAAATGACTCAGCCCACTTGCAAATTGGTTACACATTTGCTGTCTGCAATCTGATCGCTCAGGCGATAGCAATGTTTAGGGAGAGGATTGCCATGAGGAAGACCGACAGTACGAATCTGTCCTGCCGCCGCAATGCGCGAATGGCCGCGATACTTTGCGCCTCGGCGCTGACAGCGCCGTTTGCGGTTGCGCCCGCCTACGCCCAGTCGTCGGGTGCGGCTTCTAATGACAACGTGATTATCGTTACGGCACAGCGCCGCGACGAGGCGCTCGAAGACGTGCCGATGTCGGTTTCGCTGCTTTCGGCGGATACTCTGGCCAATGCGGGCGTCAACTCGGTGCAGGATCTGGCGAACGTCACCAGCGGCTATCAACTGGGCCGTGGCGGGTCGACCCCGCAGCCTTCGATCCGCGGTGTCACGACGCTCATCAACGGCAGCTATGAGAACAACGTCGCGGTCTACATCGACGGCTTGTATCAGGCGCAGCCTCTCGCCATCCTGATCGATCTTCCGAACATCCAAAACGTGCAGGTCCTTAAAGGTCCGCAGGGCACGCTTTATGGCCGTAATGCCACGGGTGGTGCGATTCTGGTCGATACGATTTCGCCGGGCGATTCCTGGGAAGGTCGTGCCGAGGCCACCTACGCGCGCTTCGACGACAAGCGGTTCAGCGGATATGTCAGTGGTCCGATAACCGACCGGATGGGCATCAGCATCGCCGCATACCACCGCCGCACCGACGGCTATTTCAAGGAAATGAGCCGAATCACGCCGGGCGAGCATGTCGGCAGCTACTGGCCGCAAAAGCAGGATGCGGTTCGCGCCAAGCTGTCGTTCGACTTCAGCGATACCTTCAACGTCGAAATCGGTTACAACTATACGCTCACCGAAGACGGTCGCGGCGTGCAGTTCTCGCCGATTGAGAATGTCGAACGGTTCTATCTCCTTGCCGGCGGCAGCACGCGACCGACGGAGCTTGGCGAAACCGCCAACGACTTCAATCCGACCGTTCAGTCGAAATCGCACGAATTCTACGGCAAGATGACGCTGGATACGGGCATCGGCAAGCTGCGCTCGATCACCGGCTACACCAAGTACAAGACGACGACGCTGTTCGATTTCGACGGGTCGTATATCCCGGCCTACTGGGGCACCAACTATCTCAACGACAAACTTTTCCAGCAGTCGGTCGACCTCTCGATCGACGTGATCGACAACCTGGACCTGATCGTCGGCGGACAGTATTTCACCATCAAGACCGACGCGACGAAGTCGGGCGTCTATGGCGGGCCGTATGCTGGCGTCAGCTACGATCCGACCATTGCGCCGAGCCTCGACGATCAATGGGTCAACAACCTTCGTTTCTATGACCGGACGAAGGAAGCCTGGGCGCTGTTCGCCGACGCGACCTTCAGCCTTGGGCCTGTCGCGATTACGCTGGGTGGCCGTTTCAGCCATGAAACGCAGGATGTGGAGTCGACCTATCTGGGCTCCACCCTCCCGTTCTCGCCACTGGTCGAAGTATACAGCCCGGCTACCGGCGCGAAGAAGAGCTCAACCTACAAGAAGTTCACGCCGCGCGCATCGCTTCGCTATGAGCTGTCGCCCGGCACGAACATCTATGCATCCTATTCAAAGGGTTTCCGCTCCGGCGAATGGAACGGCACGATCCCGAACAACAATCCCGCGGCCTGGACGGACGTGAAGCAGGAAAGCATTGACGCCTATGAAGTGGGCTTCAAGCATGCCCGTGGCGGCTTGCGGTTCGATATGGCCGGCTTCTATTATGACTACAAGAACCTGCAGGTTTCCAATATCGTCGTCGTGAACGGTGCCGTCACGCCGATCCTGCAGAACGCGCCAAGCGCCGAAATCTACGGCGTGGAAGGTAACGTTTCCTACGAGGTGACGGACAATTTCAACATCCGCGCAGGCGCCACCTGGCTCCATGCCCGGTATGGCGATGGCTTCATCTTCACGGGCGTGGGTGTCAGCAACAATCCGCTGAGTGGCGATTCGACCTGCGGCAACGGCAATTCGCGGCAGCAGGGCAATTGCGGCGGCGTTGGCCTCAACACCAATTCCGATCCGCTCAAGACCTACTACAACATCACCCAGACGCAGGACATTTCCGGCCTGCAGATGTCTCGCGCGCCTGACTACACAGCCTATCTCGGCGCGGACTACACCATCCCCTGGGGCGATGGCGGGGTCACCCTTGCCGGCAACCTGAAATATACCGACGACTATGTGGTTTCGAACCCGTCGATCTGGGGCACCGATGCAAGCGTTCCTGTCGATCGCCAGCGCGAACAGCGGTTCGTCCAGAAGGGATTCATTCTGGTCAACGGCTCGCTAACGGTCACCGATCCGAGCGATACGTTCTACGTTCGCGTCTTCGGGACGAACCTGACCAACGAGAAGTACAAGCTGCACTACAATGGTACTTCGACCTTCGGCACCTATGCGCCGCTGGCCGAGCCGCGCACCTTCGGTGTAACCGTGGGCTTCAAGTTCCGTGGCGAGGATTGCGACTGCGAGGTGCTGCCACCGCCACCGCCGCCGCCGCCGCCTCCTCCGCCGCCGCCTGCAACGATGACCTGCCCGGACGGCACCATCGTCGGCGTCGAGGACTCGTGCCCCGTACCACCGCCGCCGCCGCCCCCGGCGCCGGAACGCGGCTGACGCGAAAGGCATTTGCCGAAACAGGAAAAGGGCCGGAGCGATCCGGCCCTTTTTCATTGGCTTTCCGGGATTGTCAGGCCGGGCGGAACAGCATGGCGACGCCGTTCATGCAGTAGCGCTTGCCGGTCGGCCTCGGCCCATCGTTGAACACATGGCCGAGATGGCCGCCGCATTGCGCGCAGTGAACCTCAGTGCGCGGATAGCCCAGCTTGTAATCGGTCGACGTGCCGATCGCGCCCTTGAGCGGCTGCCAGAAGCTGGGCCAGCCGGTGCCGCTCTCGAACTTGGTCGCGGAGGAGAACAGCGGATTGCCGTCCGCCGCGCAGACGAAGGTGCCCTTGCGCTTCTCGTCATTGAGCGGCGACGTAAAGGCGCGCTCCGTCGCTTGCTTGCGCAGGACCGCGAACTGGGCGGGCGTGAGGCGCTTGCGCCATTCGGCTTCGCTGCGTTCGATCGGGAAGGCCCTGGCCTGCGCCTCTTCACTGGCGCAGGCGGCAAGCGCCGGGAGCGAGGCGGTCGCGGTCAGGGCGACGAGAAAGCCCCGGCGCGACCATGCACTGTTCTGCCATTCCGCATCGGACATGGCGACTGCATAACCCGCCGCTCTTGGCCGCAGGATGAACGGCAAGTCTGGCAGGACTGACGTTCAGGCCGGGCTTGCGGCCCGACGACCCGCGAACCAGCCCTTGCGGCGGGCCTTCACCCTGACCGGGCCGGACTTCATCACCCGGCTGCGGAACAGCCGAGCGCCCAGACGCACCAGCACGATCACCCAAAAGACCTGCCAGCCAATCGCCGCGAGATGAGTCCACAGCGCAGGTTCCTGCGCCGCGCGCGCCAGCATCGCGAAGGGCGAACTGAACGGGAAGGCGAGGGCGAACATCTCGACTGCACTGCCGGGCTGCGTCATCGCATAGCTGGCCAGGAAGAAGACCATGAGCTGCATCATCGTCACCGGCATCGACAGGGTCTGCACTTCGCGGACCGTCGTCGCCAGCGAGCCGATGGCAAGGAACACCGAACCGAGCAGCAGGTAGGCCGCGGAGAAATAGATCACGCCAAGCGCGAGGAATACCGGCCAGCCGACCGCTGGCGAGGGAAGGCTGGGTAGGGCCGATCCCGCGACGAGCACCAGCGCCGCCCCGCAAAGTCCCCAGACCACGATGCCGACCATCGATACTGCCAGCATCGCAAACAGCTTGCCGAAGAACACGGCGTCCATCGGGATGGCGGCGGCGAGGATCTCGATGATCTTGTTGCCCTTTTCCTCGACGAGGTTGGACAGCACCATGCCGGCCAGCAGCATGGTCAGCAGGAACAGCAGGGTCTGCGCCGCCTGCGCCGTCTTGAGCTGCGATCCGCGATCATTGCTCAAGGAGCTGGCGACAGGGCTTTTGGCCACTTCGGGATAGGAGTCCGGCGCCTTGCCCATCGCCTGCGCCATGAGCAGCGAGACTGGCCCTTGCCACGCGGAAATCCGGCCTTCCGGACCCGTCAGGCGCGGAGCGGACGGCGGTCCGCTCAGGATCGCGGAAACACCGAGGTCGCCTCGCTCCAGGGCTGCCGTTGCGTCATAGTGCTGGCCAGGTTCCAGCCGCTTCACGACCAGAAGCATGGGCAATCCCGAACCAAGCTGGGGTGACAGGACGTCGTGTGCCCTGGTTACGGCATCGATGTCCGCGCCTTCCATCGCGATGCCCAGCACGGGCAGGTGCGCGCTTTCGTTGACTCGCGCGCCGACCCCGCCAGCCATAGCCCCGACGATTACCGGGAACAGCGGGCCGAGCAGGAAGAAAAAGAACGCACGGCTGAACAGGATCGCGCCGAAATCGCGCCGTGCGATGACATAGGCGGCTGCAAGCGTGGAAAGGCGGCCTGCTCGCTGCGGAGCTTGGGGATTGGTCATCGCATCTGCTCCGTATCGTCGTTTTCTTCCAGCGCGCGCGCCGCTGCTTCGCCGGCAATGGCGACGAAGGCATCGTGCAGGCCCGCCCGCTCGATGGAGAGAGTCAGGATGCCTGCCTCGCTCTCGATCAGGGTGCGCAGCAAGGGTTCGACCCCGCTCTCGGGCAGCGAGAAATACCAGAAACGCCCTTCCAGACGGGCGTCTTCGGGCAGTGCCGCGCGCCACGGTCCGTCGAGTTCGCGTGTTTCGAGCCGCACCTGCGGCCTGATCCTGTCGCGCGCAACGTCGACCGGGCCAGCAAAGGGAACCTTGCCGCCTGCAATGATCGCCACCTCGTCGCACAGCCGCTCTGCATGGGCGATGACGTGGGTGGAGAAGATGACGGTTGTGCCCTTTTCGGCAAGGCCGCGCATCATGCGCTCAAGCCGGCCCTGGTTGATCGCGTCGAGGCCGGAAAACGGCTCGTCGAAAATGACGAGGCGCGGTTGGTGGACCAGCGTGCCGAGAATCTGCACCTGTTGCGCCATGCCTTTGGACATCTGCCGGATCTGGCGGTCTGCTGCATAGCCGAGGCCATGCTCCTCCAGCAGTTCGCGCCCGCGCTTGCGTCCTTCGGGAAGCGGCAGGCCGCGCAGCGCGCCGACGAAGGCAATCGCTTCGTAGGCCTTCATCGCGGGATAGAGGCCGCGCTCTTCCGGCAGGTAGCCGATGGCATGGGCCATGTCGTGCGGGCGCTCGGCCCCGAGGATGCGGCGCTCGCCCTCGTCCGGGTCGATGATGCCGAGCAACATGCGCAGGGTGGTGGTCTTGCCTGCGCCGTTGGGGCCGAGGATGCCGTAGATCGCACCTTCGGGGACGATCAGGTCGATCCCGTCAACGGCGGTAAATCCGTCGAATCGCTTGACGAGGCCGCGTGCTTCGATTGCAAGCGGGCGGTCGGATTGCGGCTGCGCGCGCTGCGCCACTTGCCAATTTCCAAGGTCCATCTTCATGGGCTAGGGCGTTAACCAAGCCATGTGAACAGGAGCACCCGCAAGTTTGGTTAACGGCGAAGTAACCTCGGCGCTCTGGGCAGAATTTTTGGCGGAGGCTGCGCAGGCTGGATTTGTGGCTGTTGGCGTCGCTCCGGCTGGCGAAGACGAGGCACGCACGGCGCATTTGCGAGAATGGCTCGATGCGGAAATGCATGGGCAAATGGGATGGATGGCGGACCGCTTTGCCCATCGCCATTCGCCTCAGGGGCTATGGCCGGAGGCACACAGCGTGATCTGCCTTGGCATGAGTTACGCGCCTGTCGCCGATCCACTTGCTCTCGAAGCTCATCCCGAGGTCGCGCGCATCTCCAGCTATGCGCAGGGTGCGGACTATCACGATGTCGTCAAGAAGGCGCTCAAGGCGCTGGCCCGCTGGCTGGTAGGCGAAGCGGCAAATCACGGCTTGGGCGAGATTGGCGTCAAGGTATTCACCGATACCGCGCCGGTCATGGAGAAGCCGCTGGCTGCTGCGGCTGGTCTCGGCTGGCAGGGCAAGCATACCAATCTCGTCAGCCGCGAACATGGCTCCTGGCTGTTCCTCGGCGAAATCTACACCACGCTTGAGCTTCCTGTCGTAACGCCGGAACCGGACCATTGCGGCTCGTGCAATGCCTGCCAGCAAGCCTGCCCTACCCAGGCCTTTCCCGCGCCCTACAGGCTCGATGCGCGCCGCTGCATCAGCTACCTCACCATCGAGCACAAGGGGCCGATTCCAGACCAATTTCGGGAGGCAATCGGCAACCGCATCTATGGCTGCGACGATTGCCTTGCGGTCTGCCCGTGGAACAAGTTTGCGCAGGTCGCCCATGCCCACAGGAAATTCCTGCCGCGCGCCGAACTGGCCGCGCCAGAGCTTGCCGACTTGCTGACGCTCGACGATGCGCAGTTTCGCGCGCTGTTTTCCGGCTCGCCGATCAAGCGGATCGGGCGTGACCGTTTCGTGCGCAACTGCCTGATCGCGGCCGGAAACAGCGGCCGGGCGGCGCTGCTGCCGCTCGTCGAAAGCCTGCGCGCCGATCCCGATCCGGTCGTTGCCGAAGCAGCCGACTGGGCTTCTCGCAGACTTACAGCAATTCCTTGAGCGGCTTTTCCGCGTCTGCCAGTTCGCTCAGGTCGGGGTGAGCGCCTGCCTCGACCAGCTTGCGGCCCTGGACATAGTCCTTGGTTGCATTGACGCAGTCGAGCGCCAGCACCTTGCCTTCCTTGAGATAGACGACCGAGAAGCTGCGCGCCTCCGGATCGCCGCGAACCACGGTCGAATCGAAGCCCGCGTTGATGCCAGCGGTCTGGAGCCTGAGGTCGAACTGATTGGACCAGAACCACGGGAACGCGTGGTAGGGCTTGCTGTCGCCGCAGATATGCTTGGCGACGCAGGTTGCCATGTCGTTGGCGTTCTGCACCGATTCGACACGCATGACCTGTCCGCCCGCAAAGTCGCAGGCGAAGGCGGCGCAGTCACCGATCGCATAGACGTCGTCCAGGGAGGTGCGGCAATATTCGTCGACGTCGACGCCGTTCGCGCCCGCCGCTCCGGCAAGGATCAGCGCGCCGACGGCAGGCACGATACCGATGCCGACGATGACTGCCTGCGCGGGAATGACTTCGCCATCGGACAGCTTCACGCCAGTCACCTTGTGCCCGTCGCCCTCGAAGGCCTCGACGCCAACATCGGTGCGCAGGTCGACGCCGTGGTCGCGGTGTTCCTTCTGGTAGAACTCGGCCAGTTCCTCGCCAGCGACACGGGCCAGCACGCGCGGCAGAGCCTCCAGCAGCGTGACATTGCAGCCGAGCTTGGTGAGCACGGCGGCTGCCTCCAGGCCGATATAGCCGCCACCGATCACGACGATGTCGCGGGTGCCAGCGTCGACTTCGGCCATCAGCAGATCGCAGTCCTGCCGGGTGCGCACGGCATAGACACCTGCAAGGTCGGAGCCGGGGCAGGACAGGCGGCGCGGATCGCCGCCGGTCGCCCAGACCAGCTTGCTATAGCCGACGGTCGAGCCGTCTCGCAGCGTCACTTGATGCGCGGCGGGATCGACAGCAGTCACCTCGGTGTCGAGCAGGAACTCGACGTCCTTTTCCGCCCAGAACGTTGGCGGGCGGATGTAGAGCCGGTCGAAGGTCTTCTCGCGCGCGAAATATTCCTTGGAGAGCGGCGGTCGCTCATAGGGATATTCAGGTTCGCGGCCGATCACCGCGATGGTCCCCTCGAAGCCGGACTGCCGAAGGGCGATGGCGCACTGTGCGCCGCCATGGCCCGCTCCCACGATCACTACGTCTGCTTTTTCCATGGCCTGTCCGTTTGGCGAATTTGGCGGCAAGGTCAATGCGCCAAATCAACATATCGCGGCCTTGCCTCGCCCGGTCAGGCAAGCGCCTCGGCAACGAGGTGGAGCGAGCGGTGGCGCGCCTGCTGATCGTAGATCGAGCCGCCGAGGATCAGCTCGTCCGCTCCGGTGCGTTCGACAAAGGCAGCGATCTCGCGCCGGATCGTCTCCGGCCCGCCGACCGCGCGGACCGAACGCATGGCGTCGATGGTCGCGAGCTCGTGCGGATAGAGCGTCTCGCGGTAGCCTTCGACGGGCGGCCTCAACCGCGTCGGCCCGCCAGTGCGGAAGGCGACGAAACTCTGCTCCATCGAGCTTGCGAGGAACTGCGCTTCCTCGTCGCTGTCGGCGGCCAGTACTGTCATGGCGACCATTGCGTGCGGCTTGTCGAGAACGTCGCTCGGCTTGAAATTCTCGCGGTAGGTGGCGAGCGCCTTGTCGAGCAGCGCGGGCGCGAAGTGCGAGGCAAAGGCATAGGGCAGGCCGAGCAGCGCCGCGAGCTGCGCGCCGAACAGGCTGGAGCCAAGAATCCACATGTCGATCGGCGCGCCTTCGGCCACCGAAGTGCGGATCGGCAGTTTCTGCTCCTGCGCGAAATAGGCCTGCAATTCGACAACGTCCTGCGGGAAGTATTCGGCCGCGCGGGCCACGTCCTTGCGCAGCGCATTGGCGACTCGCATGTCTGCGCCGGGTGCGCGCCCGAGGCCGAGGTCGACGCGGCCCGGAAACAGCGCGTTGAGCGTGCCGAACTGTTCCGCAATCGCCAGCGGGTTGTGGTTGGGCAGCATGATGCCGCCCGCGCCGATGCGGATGCGGCTGGTCGCATGGCCGATATGGGCGAGCACGACGGAGACCGCCCCGCCAACCAGCCCGTCCATGCCGTGATGCTCGGCCGTCCAGTATCGCTTGTATCCGGCGTCCTCCGCAGCCCTGGCGGTCGCTGCCGTTTCGGCAAGTGCGTCAGCGGGCGTGAATCCTTCGCGGATCGAGACGAGATCGAGAACGGAAAGCGGAATCATCTTGGCAGTCAGGCGTCCGAGAAGCCGGAAATTGTGCGCAGCAAAAGGGCGATATCGCGCGGGCGGGACAGGCGGTGATCGCCATCCTTGATGAGCGTGACCCGAACGTCGCTGGCGCGCAGGTCGGTCATCAGCCGCAGCGAAGTGTCCCACGGCACGTCACGGTCGAGCTGCCCGTGGATCAGCCGCACCGGGCAATCGATGGGAATCTCGCGGTCGAGCAGGCGGTTGGCCTGTCCGTCCTCCCAAAAGAGGGGATGCATCGGAGTCGGCTCTGGACCGTAGGGGTTGGCGTCGTAAACCGTCTCGCCTGCCATCAGCTTTTGCTTGTCGTCGGGCTTGCGGCCCCAGTCGGTGAAGTCGGGCGCGGCGGCGATGCCGATCAGTCCGGCGCGGCGTTCCGGTGGCAGCGCGAGGGCGACGAGCAGCATCAGCCAGCCGCCCATCGACGAGCCGATCAGCAGCACCTGTTCTTCGCCACAATGAGACTCGATCAGTTCGAGCACTTCGCTGCGCCAGAGCGACAGCGTGCCCTGAGCGAAATCGCCCTCGCTCTCGCCGCAGCCGGAATAGTCGAGCAGCAGGCAGGCGCGGCCGTTGCGCTCGGCCCAGTCGAACACGGCACCCGCCTTGCCGCCAGCCATGTCCGACATGTAGCCGGGCAGGAACACGATCACCGGGCCTTCACCCTCGCAATGGCGATAGGCGATCTGCAGTCCCCGAGCGGTCTTGTGATGGCGAGTCGCGGTCATCGCACCTGTCATGCACCAGCGTCAGCGAAAACTTAACCCCGATCTCTCGTCATGGTCGATTCGAGACCACCACTTGCCTGTCAGTCCTGCGTCAGGCCGCCGTCCACGAGATATCGGCTGGCGTGGCAATAGCTGGCGGCGTCGGATAGCAGAAACGCGACCAGCTCGGCCACTTCCTCCGCCTCGCCGTAGCGCCCTGTCGAAATCGACGCGATCATGCCGTCGCGCATCGCGTTGCCACGCCCGCTGCCATCTTCAAGCGACTTCATCATGCGACTTTCTATCGCCCCGGGATGCACGCTGTTCACTCTCACCCCGCGCGGCCCGAAAGCCAGCGCCGCCGAACGCGAAAGCCCGATCACCGCATGTTTGGAGGTGCTGTAACCCACCGTGCTGGCGCCGCCTCGCAATCCGGCAACGCTCGACGTGTTCACGATCGCGCCGCCACCTGCTGCAGCCATTGCCGCGCCGACGTGCTTGAGCCCGAGGAACACGCCCTTGACGTTCACGTCCATGACTCGTTCGAATTCCTCGAGCGGGGTGTCCTCGAAGGGGATCACCTTCCCCTCGATTCCGGCATTGTTGAAGAACATATGCGGTCCGCCGGCCTTGGCCTTGCACTCCGAAACGATCCGCTGCCAGTCACCTTCCTGCGTCACATCGGCCTCGATCAGCACGGCGTCGGGCAACAGCCTCGCAAATTCGCTCCAGTCCGTGCCCGCAAGATCGACCGCGACGATCCGCGCGCCACGACTCGCGAGCAGTCGCGAGGTTGCCGTGCCGATCACTCCGGCTGCGCCCGTAACGAGTGCGACCTTGCCCTGCATGTCCATAGTTTGTCCTCTCCGTTGTGGCCTCGACCTATGCGGCAAGGTGTCTGGTTCAACAAGCATGGTTGAGCCTTGCCATCGGCGAAGCTAAGGGCTGGTCGCGAAAGTGAGCGACCATGTCCGAGATGTTCAAGATCAGCCTGCCCGATGGATCGGTTCGGGAAATGCCACAGGGGTCCACGCCAGCCGATGTCGCTGCCGCGATCGGGCCGGGGCTGGCCAAGGCCGCGCTTGCCGCGAAAGTCGATGGCGAGCTGGTCGACCTGACCCGTCCGTTCGACGGCGATGCGCAGCTTGCGCTGGTCACCTCGCGCGACGAGGCGGAGGCGCTGGAACTGGCGCGGCACGACTATGCGCATGTGCTTGCAGAGGCGGTGCAGGCGCTGTGGCCCGGCACGCAGATCACCTTCGGCCCGGCAACCGATGATGGCTTCTACTATGATGTGATGGCGCCTGCTGGCCGCGAGCCGTTCTCGATGGACGACCTCCCTGCCATCGAAGACAAGATGCGCGAGATCATCAAGGCTGACAAACCGCTGCGCCGCGAGGTCTGGAGCCGCGAGGACCTGATCGCGCGCTGGAAGGACAAGGGCGAGACGTTCAAGGCCGAATGGGCCGCTGAACTGCCCGAGGGCGAAGACCTGACGGTCTACTGGTCCGGCGGCGACTGGCTCGACATGTGCCGCGGCCCGCACCTGCCTTCGACCGGCAAGCTCGATCCGCAAGCCTTCAAGCTGATGCGCGTCGCTGGTGCCTACTGGCGCGGCGATCAGGCCAATGCCCAGCTTACCCGCATCTACGGCACCGGCTGGCTCAACAAGAAGCAGCTCGA
>JAGREN010000064.1:16968-17422 GCA_020446505.1 Novosphingobium sp.
GGCCGCGAGATGGACCTGTTCCACCTGCAGGAAGAGGCCCACGGCTCGGTGTTCTGGCACCCCAAGGGTTATCGCATCTGGCGCGAACTCGAAGCCTACATGCGCCGCAAGATGGATGCGGCCGGTTACAGCGAGATCAAGACGCCGCAGCTCATGGACGTGCGCCAGTGGACCCAGTCCGGCCACTGGGGCAAATATGCCGAGAACATGTTCGCCGTGCCCGACATCGTGCCGGAAGTGGACGATTCGGGCGAGGCTGCGGCTGCGCCCAAGGTGGCCGACGATGCGGCATGGATGGCGATCAAGCCGATGAACTGCCCGGCGCATGTGCTGGTCTTCAAGCAGGGCATCACCAGCTATCGCGACCTGCCGATCCGGCTGGGCGAAATGGGCTGCTGCCACCGCAACGAGCCGCACGGTGCGCTCCACGGCCTGATGCGCGTGCGCCAGTTCA
>JAGREN010000064.1:17432-46259 GCA_020446505.1 Novosphingobium sp.
GCACATCTTCTGCACCGAGGAGCAGGTGGTCGACGAAGTGCGCGCCTTCTGCAAGCTGGCGGACTCGGTCTATGCCGACTTCGGCTTCAGCTATCACGTCAAGCTCGCCCTGCGCCCCGAGAAGCGCTTCGGCAGCGAGGAGGACTGGGACAAGGCCGAGCAGGAACTGCGCGACGCCGTGGCTGAAGCAGGCATGGCGAACGAGGACTATGGCTGGGAGGAACTGCCCGGCGAAGGCGCGTTCTATGCGCCCAAGCTGGAATGGCACCTGACCGATGCGATCGGGCGCACCTGGCAGGTCGGCACGATCCAGGGCGACCGCGTGCTGCCCAATCGTCTCGATGCCAGCTACATTGGCGAGGACGGCGACAGGCATCGCCCGGTCATGCTGCACCGCGCGATCTTCGGTTCCTACGAGCGGTTCATCGGCATCCTGATCGAGCACTTCGCTGGCCGCCTGCCGGTATGGCTCGCGCCGGTTCAGGCCGTGGTGGCCACCATCGTTTCCGATGCGGACGGCTATGCGCAGGTGGTCGAGGCCAAGCTGACCGCCGCAGGTATCCGGGTCGAGACGGATCTTCGCAACGAAAAGATCAACTACAAGGTACGCGAACATTCCGTGGCGAAAGTCCCGCACCTGCTGGTCGTCGGCAAGCGCGAGGCCGAGGAAGGCACGGTCGCAGTGCGCACGCTGGGTGAAAAGGACCAGAAGGTGATGAGCCTCGACGAGGCAATCGCCATGCTGAAGGCCGAGGCGACTCCGCCAGATCTGCGATGATCGCGCGCGAGCTTCTCGGCACGGCGCAGGTGCCGGGCGGCGTTCTGCTCGAACTCTACCGGCACGACCGCGATTTCATGATCGTGGTCGGCAACAACGAACTGATGTCGACCCGCCGCTGGGGTTCGGAAGTCGCGCTTGCCGAAATGGCGCTCGACCGGCTGGGCAATCCGCCTGCGCCGCATCTGCTGATCGGCGGTTACGGCATGGGCTTCACCCTGCGCGCTGCTCTGGCGAAGATGGGAGCGCAGGGCCGCGCCACCATGGCCGAACTGGTTCCCGAAATCATCGACTGGGCGCGCGGACCGATGGCGCAGCTTGCCAACGGATGCCTCGACGATCCGCGCGTGGAGCTGCGCATGGGCGACGTCGCGGAGATGATCGAGGATGCGCGGGGCGAATACGACGCGATCCTGCTCGACGTCGACAACGGCCCGGATGGCTTGGTGCGCGAGGAGAACGACAGGATCTACAGCCGCACCGGGCTGGCGGCGGTGAAAGAGGCGCTGGCTCCCGGCGGTGTGGTCGCGATCTGGTCCGCCGCGCCTGATCCGGCCTTTACCCGCAGACTGGGCAAAGCGGGTTTCGAGGTCGATGAAACGCGCGTCGCCGCCCGCAGCAATGGCAAGGGCACGAAGCACACGATCTGGTTTGCGAAGGTGCGCTAGACGCGCCGGTCAGAACGGAGAGGCGCTACCCGCCGCGATCAGGGCCAGTGCGGAGCCGATGACGACAGCCTTGCGCAGGAATTCTTCCTGCAGGCGGGCAATCGGGATCTGGGCGAGTGCGATGGCGCGGGTCATGCGGTGATGATGCGCTCAAGAGGTTACCCGATGGTAAACGCGGATTGGCCGCGTTCGTCCTGATTGGTGCTTTGCATCCCGTGCTGCATGTGCGAGCATGGGGAAATTCCCGTTTCGCCAATTGCGTGGAGAATGGTCGATATGTCGCAGGGGACCGGATCGGATCTCGTCATCGACGTCGGGACGCACAACGGCCAGGATAGCGATTTCTATCTGAAGCTGGGTTACAGGGTCGTCGCGATCGAGGCGAACCCGGCGCTGGTCGAAAAATTGCAGGAGCGGTTTTCCGAGGAAATCGCGCAGGGACGAATGACTCTCGTGAACAAGGCGATTTCCGAGCAACCCGGACAGATCACGTTCTACGTCAATCGCAGGCTGAGCGAGTGGGGCACGACCGACCCCGCCTGGGCCGAACGCAATCGGGGCAAGGGCGCGGAATCTGATGAGATTACCGTGGAATCGATCCCTTTCAGTGACGTCCTGAGCGAATATGGCTGCCCGCACTATGTGAAGATCGATATCGAAGGTGCCGACATGATCTGCATTGAGCATCTCAAAACGCTTGATGAGCGGCCCGAATATGTCTCCATCGAATCGAACAAGGTATCGTGGGCCGGCTTGCTCGCGGAGTTTGATGCCTTCGCGAGACTGGGCTACGACCGGTTCAAGGTCGTCGATCAGCGAAAGCACGGTTCCGGCCGTTACCGCACCCGAAATGGAGCAGAGATCGACTATCGATTCGAGAAGGGAGCGTCCGGGCCTTTCGGCGAGAATCTGCCCGGCCCATGGCTGGACCGGGAAGAGGCGCTGCGCCACTATCGCAAGATATTCCTGACTTACCGGCTGATGGGTGACAACACGCTGCTGGAACGTCTGCTCAAGAAATCCGCACGAGGGCGCAGGCTGCTCAACCGCGTTTCGTGGTACGACACCCACGCCAAGTTGTCGGCCTAGACTGACGGCATCTGCTGGCTGGCGCAGTGAAAGCCGCCACCGCCTGCCAGCACCCTGTCGGCAGGCAGGCCCACAGTGTCGCGATCCGGGAACAGCGAGGCAATCGCCGCAACGCCGTCGGCATCGTGAGGCGAGCCGAAGGTCGGCACGACGACCAGGCGCGAGGTGATGGCGAAATTCATGTAGCTGGCTGGCTCCACCCGCCCGTCGCGCTCGATCCGGCCGGGCGAGGGCACTTCGCGCACGCTCACGCCGAACGCTTCGGCGTGCGCTTTCGCATCGGCGTAGATCGCGGCGTTGGGATCGTCCGCTCCCGTCGCGCGGGGCAGGGCGAGCACGCCGGGAGCGACGAAGCGGGCAAGGTTGTCGACATGGCCGTCGGTGTGGTCGTTGATGAGCCCGGCGCCCAGCCACAGCACCCGCGTCAGGCCAAGATCACGCGCCAGCCGCGCCTCTATGTCGGCGCGTGACAGGCCCGGATTGCGATTGGGATTGAGCAGGCATTGTTCGGTCGTGGCAACCAGGCCGGTGCCGTCCATGTCGAGCGCGCCGCTTTCGAGGATCCAGTCTGCCGTGACCACATGCAGCCCGGCTTCGCGAGCGAGTTCCTCGCCGATCTCCCGGTCGCCCGGCATCAGATACTTGCCGCCCCAGCCGTTGAATCCGAAGCGCCGCGCCTCGCGCTGGCCGTTGTCGCCGATCATCACCAGCGGTCCGGTATCGCGCAGCCACACGTCGCCATAGGTCCGGCGCTCCAGCCGCACCTTGCCCGAGACGAGCGAGCGGGCGCGGGCCTCGTTGGCCGCGTCGCGGACCAGCAGCCGCACTTCCTGCCCGCTTTCGGCAACGGCGCTGGCGAAAGCGGCGATCTGTTCCTGCGCGCCCTCCAGAACGCCCGGCCATTCCTCGGCGTCGTGCGGAAAGCCGATCCAGATCCAGTCCTGCGGATGCCATTCGGGAGGGAAGCGCAGCGTCACTCAGCAGCCGCCCCCGCTCGCCCTGGCACTGGCGCAGCTGGCGTCACGCGCGGCGCGGAACTCGTCGCCCTGATACCAGTTCGGCCAGTCTGCACTGTCGGCCAGCTTGCGGCCGATCAGGTAATAGAGCTTGAGGTCGTCAAGCGCGCCTGACCAGTCCCAGTCCTCGTGATATTCGTCGCGCGGGCTGTGGTAGATGCTGCCGGTATAGGTCTCTTCGTAGGCCTTGCCCGCCTCAGGCCCGCCGTTCACGAGGTCGAAGCCGTAGTCGAGATAGAGCATCGGCACGCCGCGCTTGGCGAAACTGAAATGGTCGGATCGGTAGTAATAGCCCTTTTCGGGAGTACTGTCGGGCGTCATGTACCGGCCCATGGCGGCGACCGCATCCTGCAGGACCGAGTCCAGCTCGGACTTGCCGCCGCCGATAACGCGAACGTCCTTTGCCTTGCCGGCGAAGGTGAGCGAATCCATGTTCAGCCCGCCTACCGTATGCGAGAGCGGAAACACCGGGTTCGCGGCATAGTATTCGGAACCGAGCAGGCCCGATTCCTCGGCGCCCAGTGCGATGAACAGGATGCTGCGTTCAGGCGCGCCCTCCCGCCGGAAAGTATCGGCAAGGGCAACGAGGCCAGCCACACCCGAGGCATTGTCGATCGCGCCGTTGCAGATCGAATCCGCCTCGGTCGGAGCGCACTTGCCGAGATGATCGTAGTGCGCGGTGAACAGCACATACTGGTCGGGCCGGGTCTTGCCGGGCAGCACGCCGATCACGTTGCTCGTGCTGATTTCCTTGAGATCGTTGGCGAAAGACAGATTGGCAGCAACGCCAAGCGGCACCGGCCTGAAGCCCTGCTGCTTCGCTGCTGCCGACAAGGCGGCGAAATCCTTGCCTGCCGCAGCCGTGATCTTTTCGGCGACGCTCTTCTGGATCCAGCCGTTGAAAGCGGTTTCGCTCGCGCCGCCGTCCTTGCTGCGGGCAAATGCCTGCGGACCCTGACCACTCGATTCGACGACGTTCCAGCCATAGGCGGCCGGGAAAGTGTCGTGGACGATCAGAGCGGCCTCCGCGCCCTGCCTTGCGGCTTCGGCATATTTGTAGGTCCAGCGCCCATAGTAGGTCATGGCCCTGCCGTTGAAGGGCCCTTCCAGACCCTCGGTCTCGTAATCCGGATCGTTGACGAGGATCACAGCGGTCTTCCCGCGCATGTCGATCCCGGCATAATCGTTCCAGCCCTTTTCGGGCGCGACGATGCCATAGCCGACGAAGACCAGTTCGCTGTCGGAGAGCTTGATCGAAGGCGTTACGCGGTAGGAACTGCCCATGTAGTCTGGCCCATAGGCAAGCGTCATCGGCTTGCCCTTGCCTCTTATCGTCAATGGCGAAGCATCCCTGGCAGTGATCTCGACCAGCGGCACGTCCTGTGTCCACTTGCCCTTGTTGCCTGGCTGCAGCCCGACCTTTGCGAACTCCTGCTCGATATAGGCAATGGCCTTCTCGTCGCCGGGCGTGCCGGGGGCGCGGCCTTCGAAATCGTCGCGAGAGAGCGTACGGGTGATGTCCTTCATCAAGGCTTCGGACATCTCGGGAACGGGCGGCGGGCTTGGCGGAGCGGGCTGTGGTGCGGGCGCTGTTGCGCAGGCGCCAAGCAGCAGCGCGGCCAGCACGGGCAGGGACTGTTTCATGATGCGACCTCGTTATTATGAGTTGCCGCGTCGTTGCCAGAGCCGATCACGATCATCAAGCGAGGCTTGCGACGAGACGCGCCACGCCCCATGGACCGGATCATGACGACACAGTGGCAATCGGCAATCGAAAGAGCGAGCGAATGTGCTCCGTTCCTGTCGCGCGCGGTCGATCTCCTGCCCGGCATAGTTTCGCTCGCGGCAGAGGGGCGCGGCGAGGATATGCTGGCGCTGGCGCGCAAGGCAGGCGAGGGGGCCGACGACCTGCGCATTGCCCTGCGCCGTGAGCGCATGGCCATGGCGCTGGCACTTGCGCTCGGCGATCTGGCCGGAGCCTTTCCGGTGGCGCGGGTGTGCCGCGAGCTTTCCGACTTTGCCGACCGCGCGCTCGACGCCGCGATTGCAGAGGCGATCCTCAATCGCATGCCCGATGCCGAACCGGCCGGCTTTGTCGGGCTCGCGCTGGGCAAGCACGGCGCGCAGGAGCTGAACTACAGCTCGGACATCGATCCGATCCTGCTTTACGATCCCCTGACCCTGCCGCGCCGCGAGCGCGACGATCCGGGCGAAGCGGCGCAGCGTGTCGCGCGTCGCGTGGTCGAGTCGCTCTCGCACGTGACAGACGAAGGCTATGTCTTTCGCGTCGACCTGAGGTTGCGGCCTGCCTCAGAGGTCAGCCCGCTGGCAATCTCTTTCGATGCGGCGCTCACGCATTACGAAAGCTCGGCGCTCGCATGGGAGAGGGCGGCCTTCATCCGCGCGCGCTCCTGTGCGGGTGACATTCCGGCAGGCGAGGAGTTCCTTGCCGCGATCCGCCCGTTCGTATGGCGCAAGGGGCTGGATTTCGGCGCCATCGCCGAGATTTCGCGGCTCACCGCGCGCATCCGCGACGCCAACCGCGATTCGCAGGTGCCGGGGCCGGGCTTCGATCTCAAGAAAGGGCGCGGCGGGATTCGCGAGGTCGAATTCTATGCCCAGACGCACCAGTTGATCCACGGCGGACGCAATCCGGCGCTGCGGCTGCGCGGCACCCGCGCGACTCTCGACGCGCTGGCCGAGGCAGGGCTGATCGCGACTGAAGACGCGCAAGTGCTGGGCGACGGCTACGACCGGCTGCGCACCATCGAGCATCGCTTGCAGATGGTCCACGACCAGCAGACGCACAGCCTGCCCGTAAAGCCCGACATGCTCGATCAGGTTGCGCGGCTCGACGGCCTGCCCGACGGCGCGGCGCTGGTGGAGGAAGTTCGCGCGATCAGCGAAGTAGTCGGCGCGCGTTACGACGATCTGCTGCGCGCCAATGCCGCCGCGCAGGGAACCGCCAGCCTGCCCGCATCCGGCCCCGAGCTTGAGGGCGAGCTTGGCCGGATGGGCTTTGCCGACCCGCATGGAATTGCAGAACGTGTCGCCGGTTGGCAGTCCGGCAAGTTCAAGGCGCTGAGGACCGACGCCGCCAATACGGCCTTCGATGCGATCAAGCCCGCCCTGCTCGATGCGCTGGCTCACGCACCCGAGCCGGAGCAGGCCTTGCTCCGCTGGGAGCGGCTGCTCGCCCAGTTGCCGAGCGCGCTCAACCTGTTCCGCCTGCTCGAAGCGCGTCCCGGCCTGCTCGACCTGCTGGCGCGGATCATGTCGCTGGCCGATCCGCTGGCCGAAGATCTCGCCCGGCGCGCCGACCTGCTCGACCCCCTGTTCGACGCCAGCGCCTTTGAACTGCCCGGCAGCGTGAAGGAACTGACAACGCGATTCGCCCGGCGCGAGGCGACGGACGGATACGAGCAGATTCTCGACACGGTGCGGCGCGAAGTGGGTGAACTGCGCTTCACGCTGGGCGTGCAGCTGGTCGAGGGCGCGAGCGATCCGCTGGCGGTCGGCGCGGCGCTGTCGCGGGTTGCCGAGGCAGCGGTGGAAGTGCTGGTCCAGGCCGCGATCGACGAATTCCGCCTGGTTCACGGAGAGGTGCCAGGCAGCGAACTGGTCATTCTCGGTCTGGGCAGGCTGGGCGGGGGCATGCTCACTCATGCCTCTGACCTCGATCTCGTGATCCTGTTCACCGGAGAATTCGGAGCCGAATCGGACGGCAAGCGACCGCTTGGCGCGACCGCCTATTACAATCGCCTGTGCCAGCGGGTGATCGCGGCACTCAGCGTGCCGACAGCCGAAGGCGCGCTCTACGAGATCGACACGCGGCTGCGTCCTTCGGGCGAGCAGGGACCGCCAGCGGCCAGCATCGAGAGTTTCGAGCGTTACCAGCGCGAACAGGCGTGGACCTGGGAGCATATGGCGCTGACGCGGGCGCGGCCGATCTTCGGCTCGGAACAGGCGCGGGCTCAGGTGTCCGAGATCGTGCGCGACGTGCTGCTGACGCCCCGCGAGCCCGAGAAGCTGCGCGAAGACGTGCTGGAGATGCGCGCGCGGATGGCAGAACACAAGCAGCCGTCGGGGCCGCTCGACGTAAAGCTGCTGCGCGGCGGACTGGTCGATATCGAATTCATCGTCCACTACCTGCAACTGCGCGAGCGCAAGGCGTTGCATCCCGACCTTGGCGGTGCGCTGGCGGTGCTGGCTGCCGATGGCCTGATTCCCGCGGCCCTTGCCACGTCTTACGAGACGATGAGCCGGATGCTCATCACCTCGCGGCTGCTCTCGCCCGACGGCCAACCGCCGCACGACGGTGCCCGCGCGGTCCTTGCAAAGGCCTGCGGTTTTGGCAATTGGCAGGAGTTGATGGCGGCCCTGTCCGACGCGCGGCGCCTCGTCACCGGAACCTGGGCCGACCTGTTCGGCGAAACCCTGGAGATCGATCAATGAGCGACATGCCCGCAGCCGGCGACACGATGCCGGACATTGCCATGGAAACCCCGGACGGCGGCACGGTGAAGTGTTCCGACTTCAAGGGCCAGAAACTGGTCGTGTTCTTCTATCCCAAAGACAACACCCCTGGCTGCACCACCGAAAACATCGACTTCTCGGCGCTGAAGCCGGAATTCGACAAGGCCGGCGTGGCCCTGCTCGGCGTCAGCAAGGATCCGCCGAAGAAGCACCAGAACTTCATCGCCAAGCACGAACTCACCGCCCCGCTCGCCAGCGATTCGGAAGAGGGCGGGCTTTCCGACGCGCTCGGCATCTGGACCGAGAAGCAGAACTACGGCCGTACCTATATGGGCATGGTCCGCACCACCTACCTTGTCGGCACCGACGGCAAGATCGCGCAGGTCTGGAACAAGGTGAAGGTGAAGGGCCACGCAGCAGAGGTGCTGGAGGCCGCGAAGGCGCTTTGAACGACGCGCGCCCGAACGCGTGCCGCGAGCCGGTCGGCACGGCGATTGCCGCCGCGCTCAGCGAGTGCGATGCCTATGCCAAGGTCCGCAAGGCCCGGAAGGTGGCGCGCGACTGGCGACTGAGCCGGCTGGCCTTTGCCTTTCCGGACGAGATGCCCGAGCGACCCGGTCGGCCCGAACGACCGGAGCTGCTGGCGCCGCGCCACATGCCGCGCCGTGGCCGCGCCCAGTCATTGCGTGGCCGGATCGCCCTGTTCCATTCGCTCGCACACATCGAATTCGTCGCCATCGACCTGGCGCTCGACATGGCCGGGCGCTTCGGCGCGCAGATGGGAGAGGAGTTCGTCGGCGACTTCCTTGCGGTCGCTGCAGACGAGGCGATGCATTTCGTCCTGCTCGACAGGCACCTTGCGACACTGGGCAGCAAGTATGGCGACCTGCCGGCCCATGACGGCCTCTGGACGTCAGCTCACGCCACGCGATACGACGTCGCAGCTCGTCTCGTCGTGGTGCCGATGGTGCTCGAGGCGCGCGGCCTCGACGTGACGCCGATGATGATCGAACGCTTGCGCCAGGCTGGCGACCTGCGCGGGGAACGAATCCTGAGTCGCGTGCTTGACGACGAAATCCGGCACGTTTCCGCAGGGTCAAAGCACTTTTTCGCCCTGTGTGACGAGCGCGCCACAGACCCCCGGAATCTTTGGAAAGTGTTAAGAAACGCCCACTTTGACGGGCCTGTTAATCCGCCGTTCAACGACTCGGCGCGCCGTTCAGCCGGTTTATCGCGGGAATTCTACGCGGAGGTTGAATAGTAATCCTTTCGCTGGAAGACATCATCGCACGAGTAGGCGGGGGGTTCCGGCTACATCGCAGACAGGGTTCCACGCTACCGCGTGTCGCATGCATTTTGCATTGAGACGCAGTGGCAACATGGCTTGGTGCGCTTAGCGCCCGCCGTAAAAAAGAGAGTACGAGACTTTGCGATTCACCCGCGTAAGCCTGGTAGCCACCTTCAAGACCTTTTCACGAAGCCTAGCTGCAATTGCCTGCCTCGCGCTCACGCCGGCAGCCTATGCCAACAGCAGCTCGAATGCCGACATTGCCGCTCCCCTGCGCGCAGCGGCTGAGGCACAACAGGCCGTCTCCGGCGGTCAGGACGATCGCTTCAGCGCCCTGTTCAACAACTGGCGCTCGCTTGAAAAGGTGAACGTACCTGCTCTGGCTGCAGTCGCCGAAGCGCAAAGCCAGGCGGGTGTATCAAGGCCGGTCGCCGGTTTCGGTAATCTGCACGCCCAGGTCTCCATTCCTTCGCGCATGCCGCTCGCCGGCCTCACGATGACGAGCGACTACGGCATGCGTATCCATCCGGTCACGGGCCGTCGTGCCGCTCACAAGGGCATCGACCTTGCTGCGCCGACCGGCACGCCGATCTACGCAACCGCCGATGGCATGGTCAGCCGCGCTTCGTGGTTCAGCACCTATGGCCTCTATGTCGCTATCGAGCATGGCGGCCAGCTCCAGACCCGCTATGCACACATGTCGCGCCTCAACGTTGCCGAGGGCCAGCGCGTCAGCAAGGGCGACGTGATCGGCTATGTCGGCACCACTGGCCGTTCGACCGGCCCGCACCTCCACTACGAAGTCCGCGTCGATGGCGAAGCGGTCAATCCGGTGCCCTACATGAACGGCGGCCAGATCGCCCACGCCGAATCGGACGCTTCGCTGGGTCGCGGCGGCAACTGAGGCTGCTGCCTTGGGGCGGCCAGTGCCGTCCCCACCAATCGCTGAAACTCAACTGATTGTTCCGGGTCGCCAGACGTCTGGCTCAGCCCGCTTCGGCTTCGAGCCCTGCGCGGTCGAGCACACGCACTTCGCGGCGTGATGGCAGATCGATGATGCCAGCCGACTTCAGCCTCGTGAATTGACGGCTCACCGTCTCGATCGTCAGGCCGAGAATATCCGCGATCTGCTGCCGCGAAAACGGCAGTTCCACCGTCTCCGGCCCGTCATCGAAACGGAATTCGCAGCCCTTGGGCTCGTTCAGCCGGTCGATGATCTCTAGCAGGAACGAGGCGATCTTTTCGGATGCCGACTTTCGGCCCAGCAGCAGCATCCAGCGCCGCGTCCGGTCAAGCTCGCCCAGCGTGCGTTCGAGCAGCTTGTGTTCCAGTTTCGGATGCTCTGCGGCGAAAGCGTCGAAATCACGCCTGCCGAAAACGCAAACCTGCGCATCGGTCAGCGCGGTGACACCGTGGCTGCTGGTGCCGCCAAACGGCCTGCCGATGAAATCGGAGGGATAGACCACGCCGACGATCTGCTCGCGACCGTCCTCGGTATTCGAGGACAGCTTGAGCACACCGTCGATCACGTTGGCGACGAGGATCGAATCCTCGCCTTCCCAGAACAGCGATTCGCCAGGAGTGAGATGCCGCGTGCGCCCGATGGCGTTCAGCGCCTCAAGCTCCTTACCGTCCAGCCCCGCACAAATCGCCCGGTTGCGGACCACACAGACATCGCAATTGCTCACGACCCCGCGTTAGCAGCGACGCTCAAGCGCCTCAACACAAACGTGGAGTCGTGAACACAGGACCGGGTCGCTCGTTTATTCGGCGCGCGGTGCCGCGGCCGAAGCATTGGTCGGCATGCCGCCCATCTCCGAGACCAGCTTGATGTAGCTGTCGAGATAGGCAAGCACGATGACCTGGCCGATTTCGGTGTTCTGGTAGCCGCCGCCAGCCACCCCGGCGAAGGTGCCGCCAAACCAGCCGCCGCCGCCGCCGCCGAAGGCGATGTCGGACTTGCGGGCATAGCCCTCTGAAAGCGCGACTTCCTCGGTCGTGCGCACATTGACGACCGAAAGCGTTACGTTGGCTTCCGACTTCTTGACCTTCAGGCCGCCGAGAATCGCGCCGCCGAAACCGCCGACGAGGCCGCCGAGGCCGCCACCACCCGAATTCTTGTTGGCGCCGACAATGTTCGGCTCAAGATAGTAGTCAGCGACGCGGACCTGGCGCTTGCCGAGGTTGGAGCCGCGCTGAAGTTCGCCCGAATCGGCCAGCGCGCGCTCTTCGTACCGCTTGTCCATGGAACGGCCACGGTTGACGAGCGTGAAGCAGCCGGACCGCTGCACGAAGATGCGAAGGATCGCCTCGGGGCTCTGCAGGTTGTAGTCGCGCCACCACTGGTATTCGGGCTCGACGATCGCGATCGATCCAAGGTTGCGGCCGCAACGCGGGATTTCCTGCGTGCCGCGTTCCTGCTGCTTGCGGGCAGAAGACTTGTCGGCGGCGATCGCGCCAGTCGTTCCAGTCATCGCAATAGCGGCGCCTGCAAGCGAAAGAATGAGCTTGTTCACGGGTGTTCCCTCCTGTTGATCCCTGACCAGGTTGGCGCGGACCATACCTGTCTTTGCATCATGGTCCAATGTCGATTGCGCACGAATTAACGGGTTCTGCCCACGGCCATGTTGTCGATCAGCCGCGCCTTGCCGATTCGCGCCGCCACAAGCAGGCGTGCCGGCGTGTCGGCCAGCGTGGTGAGCGGGCCCAGCGAATCGGCCTGGCGCAATTCGGCATAGTCCAGACTGGCGAATCCTGCTGCGAGCAGTGCCTCTTCGAGCGTGACGAGCGCTGGCGCGACTTCGCCGCCTCCTTCAATGGCAGCGATGGCTTCGCGCATGGCGCGGGGCAGGGCAGCGGCGCTGGCGCGCTCGTCGGCCGAAAGGTAGGCATTGCGCGAACTCATCGCGAGCCCGTCGGCCTCGCGAACGGTGGGCACGCCGATTATGTCGCCGACTGCCGGCTGCGTGAGATCGAGATCGCGCGCCATGCGGCGGATTACCGCGAGCTGCTGCCAGTCCTTTTCGCCAAACAGGGCCATGTCGGGCAGGACCTGGTGGAACAGCTTGCACACTACGGTCGCCACGCCGTCGAAATGGCCGAGCCGATTGCCGCCGCACAGCCCTTCGCTGACGCCAGAGACCGATATGTTGGTGGCATAGCCGGGCGGGTACATTTCGCCCGGCTCCGGCGCCCAGACCAGCGCCGTACCTTCCGGTTCGAGCAGGGCGCAATCCGCTGCCAGCTGGCGCGGATAGGCGTCGAGATCCTCGCCCGCGCCGAACTGACGGGGATTGACGAAGATCGAGACGACAACGTGTTCGGCGAGCTTCCTGGCCTCGCGCACAAGCGTCAGGTGCCCTTCGTGCAGCGCGCCCATTGTTGGCACCAGCGCGACCTTGCCGCTCTGGCGCAGCGCGGCGACAGCACTGCGCAGTGGATCAAGCCGCGCTATGGTTTGCATGGTATCGCACCCTCCGATACAGCCGGACCATCGGCTGCCAGCCCTGCCTGCCTAGCGTGCAGGAGGCCGTGGCAGCAACCCATTTGGAACACCAGAACGAGCGAGCCCGTGACTGCGCACCGTATAGTCTTTGCGAATGAAAAGGGCGGAACCGGCAAGTCGACCACCGCGATCCACGTTGCCATCGCGCTTGCCTATCAGGGGGCGAAAGTGGCCGCGGTCGATCTCGACCAGCGCCAGCGCACGCTCTACCGTTACCTCGAAAACCGTGCCGAAACCGAGCGCAAGCGCGGCATCGCCCTGCCAGGCGCACGTTTTGCCGTGTTCGAAGGGCCGGATACGGACGATCTCGACGCCCTGTGCGAGGAGATTGCCGACGGGCACGACTTCCTGATTATCGATACGCCCGGCCGCGACGATCCCTATGCGCTCCATGCCGCGACCACGGCGGACACGCTGGTCACGCCGATGAACGACAGTTTCATCGACTTCGACCTGATCGGACAGGTCGAGGGCGAGACCTTCAAGGTGCGCAAGCTCTCGTTCTATGCCGAGACGATCTGGGAAGCGCGCAAGAAGCGGGCGCGCGCCACGATCGAGCAGCAGCGCCGCGAGCTTGACTGGGTGGTGGTGCGCAACCGCCTGCAATATGTCGAGGCTCGCAACATGCGCCGTATCGAACAGGCGCTGAAGGAACTGTCGCAGCGCGTGGGATTCCGGGTGGCCAGCGGCCTTTCCGAGCGCGTGATCTATCGCGAATTGTTTCCCTCCGGCCTGACCCTGCTCGACAAGGGGCATCTGGGCGAGCTCGGCACCAGCCATCTCGTCGCCCGACAGGAGCTGCGCGGCCTGCTGGCGGCGCTCAACCTGCCTGCCGAAGCGACCCGGCCCAGACAGGCGGCGCTCGCTTTCCAATGATCAAGTTCCTGTGGCTGCTGGTGCTGGCGTCCATCGCCTGCCGGATGCTTGCCGGACGCTGGCCCTGGCAGTTCCTCGCCGCCTGGAACCGCGCGCAGACGCGGCACCAGCGTGCCCGAAATCTGCTGGGCGTTAAGACGGATGCAACGCGGCAGGATATACTGGAGGCGCATCGTCGCCTGCTGGCAACAGTCCATCCCGACAAGGGCGGCAGCGAAGCAGGCGTCCACGAAGCGAACGACGCGCGCGACCTTCTTCTCCACGACCTGGAAAGCCGGAGTAACAGCCAATGACCTACAGGTTCGACCCGACGATCCTGAGAGAATACGACATCCGCGGCGTGATCGGTAAGACGCTGGGGGCTGACGATGCCCGCGCCATCGGTCGGGGTTTCGCCACGCTGCTGCGCCGTGCCAGAGACGGACAGGGCGGCAGCAAGGTCGCGGTCGGCTGCGACGGGCGCACCTCTTCTCCGATGCTGGAAGCGGCGCTGGTCGAGGGGCTCACGCAAAGCGGCGTCGATGTCGTGCGCGTCGGCATGGGGCCGACTCCGATGCTCTATTACGCAGAAGCCTCAGCCGAAGATGTGCAGGGCGGCATTCAGGTAACTGGCAGCCACAATCCCCCCGATTATAACGGCTTCAAGATGGTATTTCAGGGCCGGCCGTTTTTCGGGACCGACATCCTCCGGCTCGGCGAACTGGCCGCAGCGGGAGACTGGCTCGAGGGGAGCGGCACGGTCGAGCAGCGCGACGTCTTGCAGAGCTATATCGACCGCATGCTCGAGGCGCTCGACGGTATCGACGTCGCCAGGCTCTCCGCCCTGAAGATCGGCTGGGACGCGGGCAACGGTGCTGCGGGTCCAGCGCTCGAACGCCTCGTCGCGCGCCTGCCGGGCGAGCACATCTGTCTCTATACTGACGTTGACGGACATTTTCCCAATCACCATCCCGATCCGACTGATGAGGCGAACCTCGCAGACCTGAAAAAGCTCGTCGCGGACAAGAACCTCGACTTCGGAGTGGCCTTCGACGGCGATGGCGACAGGATCGGCGCCATCGACGGCAAGGGCCGGGTTATTTGGGGGGATCAACTCCTAATGATCTATGCCGAAGATTTGTTAACAAAGTTGCCTGCCTCGACGATTATCGCCGATGTGAAGGCCAGCCGCGCGCTGTTCGATCACGTCGCGGCCAAGGGCGGCAAGCCTCTGATGTGGAAGACCGGGCACAGCCTGATTAAGTCCAAAATGAAGGAAACAGGCTCGCCGCTGGCTGGCGAGATGAGCGGCCATGTGTTCTTCGCAGACGACTACTACGGCTACGACGATGCGCTCTATGCCGCCGTGCGCCTGATCGCGGCCTCGGCGCGGCTGGGCAAGTCGGTAACCGAGCTTCGCGGCGACATGCCGGCCATGCTCAATACGCCCGAACTGCGTTTTCAGGTCGACGAGAGCCGCAAGTTTGCCGCCATCGATGAGGTCAAGCAGCGGCTGTCGGGCCGCGATGCCTCGGTCGACGCGACCGATGGCGTGCGGGTGACCAGTGCGGACGGCTGGTGGCTGCTTCGTGCATCGAACACGCAGGACGTGCTCGTGGCCCGCGCGGAAAGCGATACGCCCGAAGGGTTGGACCGCCTCATGGCGCAGATCGACGAGCAGCTTGCCCTGTCAGGTCTGGAGCGCGGGCCGCAGGCCGGTCACTGAACGACCAGCAGCAGGGCCGCGAGCGCCGCCGTAATCGCGCTCGCAACCAGAGTCACGATACCCGGTAGCGCGCGCCGCCAGCCCGCTATGCTGCCTGCAAGGAAAGCCTTGAACAAAGAGTTGAGGGCAACCGGAGCCAGCAGCACCAGCGCGGCCGTATGCGGCGATATTGCAGTCGAAGGCAGACTGCCGATGGTAATCACGGCGCTGTCCACGTCGACCGTTCCCGAAATCGCCAGCACCAGTGCGAGCTCCCGGTCGCCGTACTGTTCCAGTACCCAGCGCGCCACGACGGTGAGCGCCATGACCAGCGCGACCAGCATCAACGCCGGGCGAAGCGCGGCTGGATTGCGGACTTCGACTTCGGCTTGTTCGACCTTCGGGGCCTGTCGTGCCGACCTGAGCTGAACCGCCGTAAACAGGAGGCTGACCAGCATGGGCGGGACGGTAATCAGGGCAAATTGCCTCAGGGCGAAAGGAGCGAGAGCCGCGACCAGCACGGTTACGCGCAGGAACATGACGACCGACCCGGTGCTGATTCCGGCGTGGAGGATTGCTCCGGTGCCAGTGTCGCTCTTGAGCTGCTCCGCCAGCGAGACGGTGACCGCCGTCGAGGATACCATCGAACCTGCCGCAGAGGTCGCGATGATGCCGCGCTCCGGTCCGAGCATCTTGCTCGCGACATATCCCGCAAGCGAGAAGCCGTAGACCAGCACGACCACGAACCAGAGCTGGCGCGGGTTCCACGCCTTGAGCGGTCCATAGGCGCCGTCCGGCAGCAGAGGCAGCACGACCAGCGCGATCATCACCAGAGTACCTATGGCGCGAATGTCCTGCTCGCTGATCCGCGCAACCAGCGCATGGAGCCGCGTTCGCAGGGACAGCAGGATAATCATCGAGCCTGCAATTGCCGCGCCGTGGATCGGGTGGCCTGCCGCTGCAAGGAAACCGCAGGCCATTGTCAGCAGTCCGGCGATGCTGCCGGTTCCGCTGGTGCGGTCGGCCCGCGCTGACGTGCGATAGTAGCTGATGAGCACAAGTCCCGCGCTCGCGGCGAGCAGCACGGCGGCAACGACTGGCGCCCATTGGTAGAACGCTCCGCTGATCCCGCCGGCAAGGCCAAGCAGGCCGTAGGTCCGCACACCAGCGAATTGCGAGCCGGGCGCTTCGTCGCGCTGTACCCGGCCGCGTTGCAGGCCGACCAGCAGACCCAGCGCGAGCGCCAGCGCAACGCCTGTCAGGCCGGCTCCGGATTGCGCGGTGATCGTCGTCATTGTGCGTCCATCGGCCAGACCTGCACGCTCTGCAAGGATGATCGGCCGATGGCACTGGCGAGCCGGTTTCCTACCTGCGCGCCCTGTGCTTCAATGCCGCGATGCTGCCCGCGCCAATCCTTGTTCAGCAGATGGCTCGGACGCATGAACGGCAGGTCATGGTTTTTGGTTTAGACTGTGTCTCATGTGTAACCTACAACGGGCCTTGCAGCATGAGAGCGGGACGCAACGATGGAGCTTGATGGCAGCGTGCAGAGGGCAGGGAACAGCATGATCCTCACGCGATCGAAGCCGCTGCGGCTGCTGACCATCTTCCTGTTCTACTTCACGCAAGGCTTCCCGCTCGGCCTGTTCTACTACGCGATCCCGGCATGGATGGCGGCGAACGGGCGCAGCGCCGCCGAAGTCGCCTCGGTCGTGGCGATAAGCGGGCTGCCGTGGTCGCTCAAGCTGGTGAACGGCTTCCTGATGGACCGCTACACCCTGCTTGCCATGGGCCGCCGCCGCGTGTGGATCATCGGCGCGCAGTCGATGATCGTGCTGGTCCTGCTGGGCGCCGCCGTGCTCTCGCCCCTGCCAGGCGACATCGCCGTGCTTTCGGCCATCGGTTTCGTGGCAAACATGGCCGTGACCTTTCAGGATGTCGGCATTGACGGTTTGGCCGTTGACATCATGGCCGAAGACGAGCGCGCCAAGGCGAGCGGCATCATGTTCGGCGCGCAGGTGCTGGGCATATCGGCGACATCGGCCATGGCGGGCTATCTGTTCCAGAACTACGGCTTCTCGACCGGCATAGCGGTCGCGGCGATCATTCCTGCCCTGGTCGCGATCTACGGCGTGCTCATCCGCGAGCGAGAGGGCGAGCGGCGGCTGCCTTGGACGCAGGGTCACGCGCACCAGCGCAATCTCGACATCCAGATCGACGCCTGGTGGCCGCTGCTCAAGGCCTCGTTCTCCGCCATGGTCACGCCGCTCAGCCTGCTGTTGCTGCCGATCCTGCTGGTCCGCGCCATGCCGGCTGGCGCATTCGAGGCCTTTCAACCGATTCTGGCGACGCAGATCGGCGGGTGGACGCAGAGCGAATACACGAGCCTGATCGCGACAGCTGCCCTGCTCGCAGGCGTGCTCGGACTGACGGTCGGCGGGTTCGTGGTGGACTACATCGGCTCGCAACGTTCGCTCGTGATCCTGATGGTGACCTACCTTGCGATGCTGGTCGGCTTCGCTCTGGCGCGAGACTACTGGACCAACGCGGCGCTGTTGTCCTCGATCTTCACCGCTCTGGCGGTCTACGACACCTTCGTTGCCATCGCGGTCATCCCGATCTGCATGCGCATGTGTTCGCCAGCCGTCGCGGCGACCCAGTTCACGCTCTACATGGCCGTCGCCAACTTCGGACGTCCGATCGGCGCGGCGATCTCGGGGTTCACGACCCGGCCCGGATCGGAAGCGATGCTCTACTGGACGATGGCGGCCATATGGGGCGTGGGGACCGTTCTGGCGATTGTGGTCCGTTTCCCGGAAGAGAACCGCGCTTTCAGGGAGGCAGCAGAGGTCGTGCCTCAGGGCGAGGGCCTGCCGCCGACTGTCGACTGATGCGCGGGAACCGGAGGTCGGGCCAGGGCGTCTGGCTGATATGACAAGCATCGATCTGCCTGTTGAACTGGCCGACTGGTTCGCATCACGTGGCTGGCGACCGCGTCGGCACCAGGTGGAGATGATGGCTGCTGCCGAAGACGGAATGCACGCTCTTCTCGTCGCCGATACCGGGGCGGGCAAGACGCTGGCGGGCTTCCTGCCGACGCTGGCCGACTTCTGCCCGTCGCGGCTTGGCGCAGAGGCGCCGCCGGAAGGGCTGCACACGCTCTACGTCTCGCCGCTGAAGGCGCTGGCGACCGACGTGCAGCGCAACCTGCTGACGCCAGTCGAGGAAATGGGCTTGCCGATCCGCATCGAGACGCGGAGTGGCGACACGCCTTCGGATCGCAAGGCGCGGCAGCGGGCCCGACCGCCACATGTGCTGCTGACCACGCCGGAATCGCTCTCGCTGCTGCTGTCCTACCCGGAAAGCGAAGCTCTGTTTGCGGGCCTGAAGCGCGTTGTTATCGACGAGATCCATGCCTTCGCGACGGGCAAACGCGGCGACCTGCTGGCGCTCTCGCTCACCCGGCTGCAGGCAATCGCGCCCGGCATGAAACGCGCGGCCCTGTCGGCAACGCTCGCCAATCCTCAGGACTTCGCCGACTGGCTCGCCCCGCATGGCGATGCCGGTTCGGTCGCCATGGTCGAAGGCGAGAAGGGCGCCGATCCTGACGTCTCGATCCTCTTGCCCGACGAAGAACGCATCCCCTGGGCAGGGCACGCAGCGACCTGGGCGATCCCGCAGGTCTACGAGCAGATCAGGGCGCACCGCACTACGCTGGTCTTCACCAACACGCGGTTCCTGGCCGAGTACATCTTCCAGAAGCTGTGGGACGTGAACGAGGACACCTTGCCGATAGGCATCCACCACGGGTCGCTCTCGCGCGAGGCGCGGCGCAAGGTGGAGGGAGCGATGGCGCGTGGCGAACTGCGCGCTCTGGTCTGCACGGCGAGCCTCGATCTCGGGGTCGACTGGGGCGATATCGACCTCGTCGTCCAGATGGGTGCGCCCAAGGGTTCATCGCGTCTGCTGCAACGGATCGGCCGCGCCAATCACCGCCTCGACCAGCCCAGCAAGGCGCTGCTAGTGCCGGGCAACCGGTTCGAGTTCCTCGAGGCGACTGCCGCTGTCGAAGCGGTCAATGCCGGACAACGGGATGGCGAACCGTTCCGTCCGGGCGGGCTCGACGTGCTGGCGCAGCATGTGATGGCACGGGCCTGTGCCGGTCCGTTCCATAGCGCGGACCTGCTGGCCGAAGTGCGCTCTTGCCTGCCCTATGCGTGGGTCGATGAAGCCATCATAGCGCGCACGCTCGACTTCGTGGCGACCGGCGGTTACGCGCTGCGCTCCTACGACCGGTTCCGCCGGATCGTCGAGGAAAAGCCGGGTCTGTGGCGGCTCGCTCACCCCCAGAACGCGGCGCGTCACCGTCTCAATGCCGGGATCATCGTCGATTCCGAGATGCTCAACGTGCGGTTCCGCAATGGCCGTTCGCTCGGCAAGGTGGAGGAGATGTTCGGGGCGAGCCTGAAAGTGGGCGACACCTTCCGCTTTGCCGGGCTCGATCTCGAAGTCGAGGCCTTGCGTGACCTCGACCTCATCGTGCGAGCGGCCAAGCGATCCGCCCAGATCCCGAGCTACATGGGCCTGCGCCTGCCGATCACGGCCCATCTGGCCCAGCGCGTGCGAGAGATGCTCAACGATCGCGCGGGTTGGGGGCGCTTTCCCGATGACGTGCGCGAGTGGCTGGAGATGCAGGACTGGCGTTCTCATCTGCCTGCTCCGGGGCGGCTGCTGGTAGAGAGCTTTCCGCATCAGGGGCTCGAATACACGACCTATTTCACTTTCGAGGGCTGGAACGCGAACCAGTCGCTCGGCATGCTGATCTCGCGGCGGATGGAGGATCGCGGGCTCGGGCCGCTTGGCTTCGTGGCCACCGACTATACGCTCGCCGTTTGGGGAACCAGGCCGGTGACCGATCCCTCGGCGCTGCTCTCGCCTGACATCCTTGCGCACGAATTCGTCGACTGGGTCCAGCAATCGCACCTGTTGCGCCGAGCCTTTCGCGAGGTGGCGGTGATTTCGGGCCTTGTCGAACGGCAGCAGCCGGGGCAGCGCAAGTCGGGCAGGCAGGTGACGTTCTCGACCGACCTGATCTTCGACGTGCTGCAGAAATACGAACCCGATCACCTGCTCATCGAGGCGGCCTGGGCCGATGCGCGGGCGCGGATGACCGATGTTGCTCGCGTCGCCGACGTGCTCGACCGGGCTGTACGCGAAATCGATCATGTGGTGCTGGAGCGGATCAGCCCGCTTTCCGTACCAGTGCTTTCCATGCTCGGGCGCGAGCGGACGCCTGCCGGCATGGGTGAAGACGAACTGCTGGTAGAGGCGGAGAGCCTGGCCGCGCTGGCGATGCGCCCCGATGTGCCGGGCGAGGCCGAAGGCGCAGAGAGCTTCGATTAGGACTCCGAACAACCAACGAAAAAGGGCGAGACCGTGGTCCCGCCCTCTTCGATCCGGCCCGAAAGCCGCAATGGGTTTCATCTCAGAACTGAGCGTACTTCTCGTTGCCGACGAAGCCGAACTTCGTGACCTGTGAACCCTTGATCACATTCAGCACCTTGACCGAAAGGTCATAGGCTGCGTTCTCTTCGGGCTCGAATTGAAGTTCGGGCTCGACCGGCATGCGCAGCGATTCCTGCAGCAGCGAGAGGAGCTGCGCGTCGCTGATTTCGTTGCCGTTCCAGAGGATTTTGTTGTCCTGGGTCAGCACGACCTTGTTCTTGACGGGATCCACCGGCGGCGGATCGTTCTGGTCATTGTTCGAAACCGGCAGGTCGATGTCGACCGAGTGCGTGGCAACGGGAATGGTGATGATGAACATGATGAGGAGCACGAGCATGACGTCGATGAGCGGCGTCGTGTTCATTTCCATCATCGGGCTGCCGTCGTCCTTGCCGCCTGACATAGCCATGGGAGATTCTCCTAATTAAGCGCTAGCGAGACGGCGATCAGCCGTTCGGATCGACCGGGTTCGAGATGAAGCCGACGGTTGGATACCCCGAAACCTGCACGTTGTAGATCGTGCCAGCCACACAGCGCCACGGAGCGTTGATGTCGCCCCGGATATGCACCTGCGGAATCTTTTCGGGATCGGCGCGAAGAGCCTCGGGGCCACCAGCGCGCTTCACGATGGAATCAAGGCGCTTGAACGCCTGGTCGCGCAGTTCCTCGGCGTCGACCAGCGTGGTATTGTTGAAATACACACGGCACTGCCCGAACCGGGATGCACCTTCGTAACCAGGTTCACCGGCACTGCGACCGCCGGAATCAGTGGTCGTTACGGTGAGCAGAAGGTTCTCGACCTTGTCCTTCGATTCGACGGAGGCAAAAATCGGGATATGGAGCTTTTCGATCGTCTGGATCGCGACCGGAACCGCGATGAGGAAGATGATCAGCAACACCAGCATGACGTCGACAAGCGGTGTGGTGTTGATGTCGGACATCGGAGTTTCACCCCCGGATCCGTTAGCTGACATCGCCATTGGTTAATTCCTGTCCTTACAAACTTCCTGAGAAAGGTCGGCGGGCCCGCATGCGAAAGCCCGCCTTGCTTTCCTGCGCGATTGCCGGGATCTGTTCCGCGGCAACCGTGAACGCGCTTGCTTACGGCTTGGCCGGAGCAGCCGCGGGCTTGGCAGCCGGGGCTGCAGGCTTGGCCGGAGCAGCGGCGACAGCCGGCTTGACCTGCCCGTTCGAAGCAATGTTGGCGAGAACCGCGCTCGAGAAACCGGTCAGCATTTCGGCGATCGTCTTGTTACGTGCCTGCAGGTAGTTGTAGGCAAGCACCGCGGGAACGGCGACGAGCAGACCAAGTGCGGTCATGATGAGTGCCTCACCGACCGGGCCGGCGACCTTGTCGATCGAGGCGGAACCGGCAAGGCCGATCGCGATCAGAGCGCGGTAGATGCCGACGACGGTGCCGAACAGACCGATGAACGGTGCGGTCGCGCCAACGGTGGCGAGGAACGGCAGGCCCGAAGCGAGCTTGGCGTTGATCGTGGCTTCCGAACGAGCCAGCGAGCCGTGCAGCCAGTCGTGGCGCTCGGTTTCGTCGGTCAGCTTGGCAGCCTGCTCCTCAGCAGCAAGGCCATCGTCGACGAGCTGGCGCCATGCGCTGTTCTTGTCGAGCTTGTTGGCGCCTTCACGCAGCGTGTTTGAACGCCACAGGCCGTCGAGGTTCTTGGCCTGACGCATCACCTTCGACTGTTCGATCCACTTGGTGAACAGAATGTAGAACGAGCCGAACGACATGATGCCGAGGATGGCGACAGTCGCATAGGCGACGAAGCCGCCCTGTTCGAGCGCTTCGGCAAAGCCGAATTTGGTCTGCGGAGCCGTTTCCGCGGCCGCGGCGAGAATTTCAATCAGCATGCGTATGTCCTCTCAAGAGAAAAAACCAGAAAATCGGCGCCATGCACATGTGCGAGGCGCCGTCAGACTTCGACTATTCGGGAATGACCCAGCGAACGCGGTTCGAATAGGTGCCCTGCACGGGCTGGCCGTCTTCGAGCGCCGGCTTGAAACGCGCGCGGCGCGAAACATTCTGGCAGGTTGCCTGATCGAGATCGGCGTGGCCGCTCGAAGAGGTTACCTGGCAATCGATCACACGCCCGCTGGCATCGACCGTGACACGGAATCCCGTAGTGCCGGTGCGTTCTTCGCGAAGGGCGCGAGAAGGATAGTCGTTCGGGGTCGCCCAGGATCCCGGATTGCCGCGAGGCTGGGGATTGCTCGTCGGACCCTTGGGAGCCGGCGGCGGCGCCGGGGCCGGGGCTGGCGGTGCCAGGACGATCGGTGCCGGCGGCGGCGCGACCGTAACGGTCTCGATCTTCGGCGGTGCCGTCGAAACGTTGATCTTTACCGGAGGAGCCACCGGTGGCGGCACGGTTTCCACCTTCTTCGGAGGCGGTGGCGGAGGTTCTTCCTTCTTGACCTCTTCCTCGATATCCACGGTCGTCACGCGCTTGATGGCCTTTTTCACACCCTCGTATGCCAGACCCGTGATAAGTCCATATGCGAGGAGGACGTGAAGCAGCGCCACCACAATTAGGGCGATCAGCCTGTTGCTGCTCATTTTTTGCTCAGCGTAAGCCATTCGGTCGCATCACTCCATTCACTCAACCGGGAAGGAACCCGGCAATCGCACCTGTTGCAAAAGAGCAACAGGTGAAGCTAACATTTAACTACCCGATGAATTCAGTGGGGCTTTCGCGCGATCCACCGTATATCACAAGGTCTCCCGAGGCTTTCGTTGGTTTCCAGCCCGTTTCGCGGCAGCTTTAGCGACGAAGATAGGCCCGCGCAACGGCTTATCGGGCGCAGCAACAGTTCAGAAAAAATTCAGCCGCGATCATCCTATCGTGAGTGGCACTCGCCCTGTCCCGGTGGCAGTTAACGTGTCAGAAACCACGGAAATCAAAGGAGTTGACGGGTCATGCCGCTCTATCGAAGCCCTCTCGGAAAAAGCGCCTCGATTGCAATATTGCTGCTGGCAACGCTCGTTCAGCCTGCCATTGCGCAAAACGCAAACTTTCAATCAGTGACCTATGCGGACCTTGCCGACCTTGCTGATTCGGCGAGTGTCGTTGTCCATGCAAATGTCCGCAGCATGGCCCGTGTGGAGGATTCGAGAGCTCCCGGTTTGCGTCCCGGCCATGGTCGTTTCTACATGAAAGGCAAGACAAGGGCCTTGCTGTTCGGAGGCCAGGCGATCGGTGATTCGCTTGCCTGGCTGGTGGATTTGCCTCTGGACTCCCGCGGTAAACCGCCAGCGTTGAAGAAGCGCGACGTGATAGTCTTTGCTCGACCGGTCTCGGGGCGACCCGGCGAACTGCAACTGGTCGGACGCGATTCGCAAATCCTCTACAGCGAGGCCGCACTTGCGCAGTTACGGCCGATCCTTGGCGAAATGGCTGCGCCCGATGCTCCGCCGCCGATCACCGGCGTGCGCGAAGTCATCCATGTTCCCGGCAACCTCGCGGGAGCCGGCGAAACGCAGATTTTTCTCACCACTGCCGACAATTCCGCAGCTTCTATCACGGTGCGACACCAGCCGGGAACGGCGCCGCAATGGGGGGTCTCGTTTTCCGAACTGGTTGCCGCAGCCAATAACGGCCCGCAACGCGACACCCTCGCCTGGTACCGGCTCGCCTGCTTCCTGCCCAACACGCTGCGCCCCGGCGTGAACCTGTCGACGAGCGCGATGGACCGGCAGCAGGCGCTGGCCGACTACCAGATGGTGCTCGGCGAACTCGGGACTTGCCCGAGGTCGCGTCGCTGACCGAAAGGCGGTTTACGCGCCGACCAGCACCTCGCCGATTTGGATGGCGTTGAGCGCGGCGCCCTTGCGCAGGTTGTCGCCCGCGACGAAAAGGGCGAGTCCATGCGGGACAGTCGGGTCCATGCGAACACGGCCGACATAGACCGGGTCGCGGCCCGTGGCGTCGAGCGGATTGGGCACTTCGGTCACGACGACGCCCGGCGCCTGTTCGAGCAGGGCCAGCGCTTGTTCGGCGGTGATCGGCCGTTCGAACTCGGCATTGATCGAAAGCGAATGCCCGGTGAAGACAGGCACGCGCACGCAGGTGCCCGAAACCGGCAGGTCGGGCAGGCACAGGATCTTGCGTGTCTCGTCGCGCAGCTTGATTTCTTCTTCGGTATAGCCGTCCTCGACCAGCTCGTAGTTGAGCGGAACGACATTGTAGGCGATGGGAACGGACCACTTGCGCGGTTCACCCAGATCGACGGCGCGGCCATCGGCAGCGAGCGCATCGCAGCCCTGCGCACCCGCAACGATCTGGTCGCGCAGAACCTCGACCCCGGCGACACCGCCGCCCGACACTGCCTGATAGGTGCTTGCGATCAGCCGCCTGAGGCCTGCCGCCTCATGCAACGGCTTGAGCACCGGCATGGCCGCCATGGTCGTGCAGTTGGGATTGGCGACGATACCCTTGGGAATGGAAGCGAGCGCGTCGGGGTTCACTTCGGCCACGACCAGAGGAACGTCCGGATCGCTGCGCCAGGCGGAACTGTTGTCGATCACCACTGCGCCCGCAGCGGCGACTTTGGGGGCGAGTGCCTTCGAGGTCGACCCGCCCGCCGAGAAGAACACGATGTCGAGACCCGCATAGTCGGCAGTCGCCGCATCTTCGACCACGATGGCCTTGTCCCTGAATTCCAGCGTCGAGCCTGCGGAACGGGCCGAAGCGAACAGGCGAAGCAAGCCGAGCGGGAAGTCACGCTCTTCGAGCAGCTTCAGCATCATCGAGCCGACAAGGCCGGTCGCGCCGACGATACCTACGGCGGGATTGGCGGGGAAGGGGGGGCGGGTATTCATGGCAGAGCGTCTCCTGTGTCTGGGCGGAGGCGCGGGGTCATGGCCGTCTTGCTTGGCAGCCCCCGCGCGTTCCGCGGGGCTGTGTCCGGGTCCTAGCGGCAGATCCTGCGCGCACCCCGAACCGCCCCGCAAGCGCGGGTCGGTTTGGTGGTAATAATCGGCGTGACTACCATCTCGAACATGGCCGGGGCCGTTAGCCGTGCTGCAATGCAATGTAAAGCGGTTCGCGTGACATCGGATTGCGGCGTCGTGATTGCGCGGCTAGGCACGGTCGAAAGGCGCAACATGGAGAGGCGAGGCAATGCAGGATCTGACGGTCGGAATCTGCTGGCTGACCTTGCCCGGCGCCGGTCTTGTCGAACTGGTCGAACTTGCCGCGCGTTACGACTTCCCGACGGTCTCGCTTGGCCCCGTGCTGGTGCAGCAACGGCTTGAGGCGGGCGACACGCCTGCCCAGCTTCGCAAGCGGCTCAAGGATGCGGGCGTGCGCGTTGCCTATGTAGATGCGATCGTGAGCGGTCTGCCGGGGCTCGAACCGCCGACTCCGCCCAGCGATCCGAAGTCGTGCTTCGAAGCCGCCGAGATTCTCGAAGCGCCGATGGTCAACGTTGCGCACTACCGGGGCAAGCCGGTCGCGCTCGAGGAACTCGCCGAAGGGCTGGGCGCGTTATGCCGCGACGCCGCCGCGCGCGGCCTGATGCTTGGGCTGGAGCCGATTGCCGGGACCGGCTTTCACGATCTGGCGACGACAGACAGGATCGCTCGCGCATGCGGCGAGAGCAATTGCGGCCTGCTGTTCGATCCTACCCACTGGTCGCGCGCAGGAAGCACTGTCGCCGACATCGAGGCGCTGGAACCTGGCCGGATCGTCGGCTTCCAGCTTTGCGACATTACACCCTCGCGCAAGCCTACTGATCCGAACGACATTTTTTACCGGGACTTGCCCGGCGAAGGCGAATTGCCGCTATGGGACGTGACGCGGGCCGTGCTCGCCAACAATCCGTCGCTGACGATCGAACTGGAAGTGCTCAGCGCCGAACTCAAGGACATGATGCCCGAGGCGGGCGCAGCGCGGTGCCGCGCCGCGATGGATGCCTGGCTCACGAAAAGGACCGATGTATGAGTAATATTGCTCCCTTCACCTGCAACGTAAGCGACGAAACGCTGGCTGACCTCCAGCGCCGTCTGGACGCGACGCGCTGGACCGATCAGCTTGACGGCGCAGGTTGGGACTATGGCACCGAGCGCGGCTTCCTGCAGGAACTTTGCCGGTACTGGCGTGAGGATTTCGACTGGCGCAAGAGCGAAGCCCGTTTCAACGCGCACCCGCAGTTCATGACCGAAATCAACGGCGAAAACGTGCATTTCTATCACGCGCGCTCACCCGAACCCGATGCCGTGCCGCTGATAATTACGCACGGCTATCCCGGATCGGTGGCCGAATTTCTCGACATCATCGGCCCGCTCTCCGATCCGGCCAGCCACGGCGGCGATCCGAAGGACGCATTCCATGTAGTTGCGCCTTCCATCCCCGGCTACGGCTTTTCCGGGCCGACCCGCAACAAGGGCTTCAACATTGCGGCGGGCGGCGCGGTCAATGTGAAGCTCATGGAGATGCTGGGCTATGATCGCTACTTCGCGCAGGGTGGCGACTGGGGTTCGGCGATCTCGACCAATGTCGCAACCCGCGTTCCCGATCGCGTGATCGGCCTGCACCTCAACCTCATCGTCGGCTTTCCGGCCGATCCTGCCGATCCTTTCGCCGGTCTTACCGAGAGAGAGAAAGAGGAACAGGCGTGGAAGGAAGAATACAACAAGCACGAGTCGGCCTACCAGGCGATCCAGGGCACCAAGCCGCAGTCGCTCGCCTATGGCCTGAACGATTCCCCGGCAGGACTGGCGGGCTGGATCGTCGAGAAGTTCAAGACCTGGAGCGATTGCGGCGACGATGTGACGCGCAGCTTCACCAAGGACCAGCTTCTCGAAAACGTGATGCTCTACTGGATCACCGGCACGATCAATTCGGCGATGCGCATGTATTACGAATCGATGGGGCCAGGCCGCATGTCGGTCAGCTTCGAGAAATGCACCGTGCCTACCGGCTATGCGCATTTCCCGCGCGAGATCCGTCCGACCCCGCGGGTATGGGCCGACCAGATCTACACCAATATCGTGCGCTGGACCGAGATGCCCGCAGGCGGCCATTTTGCCGCCTTCGAGCAACCCGTTAGCTTCGTGGAAGAATTGCGGACCTTCGCCCGGGATTTTCGCTAGGCTCTATTTCGCCAGTTCGGCTTCGATCGTGGAGACCAGGCCGGAGTCGTCGGGCGTAGTGCCGGGGGCGAAGCGCGCGACGACGCTGCCGTCCTTGCCGATCACGAATTTCTCGAAGTTCCAGAGCACTTCGGGATCCTCCGTGGGGTTCATGCCAAAGCCCTTGAGCCGCTCACGGAATTCCGCTGCCGGACCCTGCTTTTCTGGCACGGCTTCGATCAGGCCGGCATAGAGCGGCTGCTTGCCGGGGCCGGTAACGTCGGCCTTGGCGAACAGCGGGAACGAGACGCCGTAGTTCAGCTTGCAAAACTCGACGATTTCCTCGTGCGTGCCCGGCTCCTGCGCGCCGAAATCGTTGGCGGGGAAGCCCAGCACTTCGAAACCCTGATCCTTGTACTTGCCGTAGAGTGCTTCGAGTCCTTCGTATTGCGGGGTCAGGCCGCACTTCGAGGCGACGTTCACCACGAGCAGGACGTTGCCCTTGTGCTGGGCAAGGCTGTCAGACGCGCCGTCGATGCGGGTCAGCGGGATTGCGGAAATATCGGCCATGGTCATCTCTCCTGATATCGGGGGCATCTTATAGCGTGTAATTTGCGGTTGTCTTTGCCGCGATGTCCTCGGCCGACACGCCCGGCGCCGTCTCGATCAGCTTGAACGGCGAGGCGTGGTCGGGCCGCTGGAAAACGGCAAGGTCGGTGATGATCATGTCGACCACGTTCCTGCCCGTAAGCGGCAGCGAGCATTCGGGGATGAACTTGGGGCTGCCGTCCTTGCTGGTGTGCTCCATGACGACGATGATCTTCTTGACCCCGGCGACGAGATCCATCGCGCCGC
>JAGREN010000065.1 GCA_020446505.1 Novosphingobium sp.
GTCAACTCTCAGCGGAAATCAACATTCGGACCTCTCGTCGAAACCCGAACTGCGCTCGGTCGCGTTGACCGCACTCATGTTCCTGACGCTGCGCGTCATGCGCGATCTCGACCGTTCTGTGCCCAAACTCACCATGATCGACGAAGCCTGGCAATTGCTGGGCGGCGGGCAGATGGGCCAGGCGATCGAGACCTATGCGCGTACCTGTCGCAAATATGGCGGCGCGCTCGTCACCGCGACCCAGTCGCTCAACGACTTCTACAAGTCCGAAGGTTCGCTGGCAGCGCTGGAAAACTCCGACTGGTCGGTGGTGCTCCAGCAGAAGGAAGAGACGATCAACGATCTCGCGCGCCATCAGCGCTTCGAGATGGACCGCTATACCGAAACGCTGCTGCGGTCGCTCAAACGCAACGGCACCGAATATTCCGACGTGCTCATCAAGGGACCCGAGACGCTCTGCGTTGGCCGCCTCGTGCTCGATCCTTATTCGGCAACGCTCTATTCCTCGAGCCCGCGCGTGTTTTCCGCGATCGAAGAGCTGGTGAAGGGCGGGATGGCGCTGCCCGATGCGATCGAGCGCATTGCCTTTCCCGATTTTGTACCACCCGAGCCGGGCGCACCCGATTTTCATGAAAGCGAAGTGGCAGGCGGCTATCAGCAGGAGGCGGCCGAATGAGCGCGCCTGCCCATCCTGCGCGGACCGCCGCACGAGATCGCTGGTGGGCGAGGGCCTGCTATGTCACGCTCAGGCTTTGCGGGTGGCTCGCGGTCTGCACGGCGTTCGTCGCTGCTTGCTGGGCGCTGTTCTTTGCCGCGCTTGGCGAGTTCACCTTCGCAGGACTGGTGCTCCATCTCGAAAACTTCGCGGACCGCTACATCAGCGCCGATCCGCTGCGCCAGGCCGCATTTCGCGCGCAGTTCTGGCTCGCTTCGGGTGTGGTGTTCCTCGTTGTCGCGGTGCTGCGCCTGCCCGTGCTCATCTCATTCATAGCACCCAGCAAGGAGAGGCCCGATGGCCAGGAACACGCCGCCGGCCGGTGACGGGCCGCTGTTTGACGACCGGTCCGAAGAGGGGGGCGATGCATTGGCGTCGAAGCCCAGGCGCCGCGCGCCGCGCAAGCTTGGCCTTGTCCCGGTCGCCCTCGTTGCCGCGCTGGTTGGAACGGGCCTGTGGGGTGCGTGGGTGACGAAGGCACTGCTCGCCGATCCCGGCCTGCCGCCAATCGCCAAGGTCCAGCTCTCCACTATCGTTGGCGAATATGTCCAGGCGCAGGCGCGTTCGGCAACCCCGCCCGACCAGGTGACCGCCGAGACCCGCGCGTTCATGGCCGAGATCGAGCGCAACCTGAAAGCGCGCGGGGCAAAGGGCCAGATCGTCCTGGTGGGCGAGGCGGTGCTCGCCGGCGAGGTTCCCGACATCACTGCCGATCTGCGCCGCGAGATCTATGCCAGGGTCAAGATGCCGCAGCCCGCCACGGCCGATGCCGGTGACGTCATGGGCGCTATGCGCGCCGTAATGGCCGACCCCGCCGGGGAGGTAGGCAATGCCGCCGCCCGGTAATTCCTCACGGCAGGCCCGGCGCTGGCTGGCGATCGGAGGGCTGGGGCTATGCCTTGCCGGCAGCTCGGCGCTGGCCGCCTGGCGCGACGAGCATGCGCTGCTCATCAATACGACCCAGTCGCTTCCCAACTGGGCATTCTGGATCGACCGCAGCCGCGTGCCGCAGCGCGGTGATTTCGTGGTGTTCAATCCGCCGCGCACGCCGCTGATCGTCGCGCATTTTGGCAAGGTCCCCGCGCCATTCGCCAAGCGCGTGCTCGGCATGCCGGGCGATCTCGTCTCACGCGACGGGTCCGTGGTGCGGATCGGGGGACATGAGGTCGCAAGGCTCAAGGCCGTCAGCAAGCGCGGTGAAACGCTCGTGCCCGGTCCAGTGGGGCGCATCCCCGAGCATTGCTATTACCTTGGCACCGCGCATGCCGACGGGTTCGACAGCCGCTATGCCGATGTGGGGTTCATCTGCCGGGACAGGATTGTCGGCACTGGGGACTCGGTGCTGTGAGCCGGTACCGTCGCCTTGTGCTCGGTATGGGCCTTGGTTTGGCGGCAGGCTGGCCTGCGGCCTCGATGCTGCAGGCCACCGACCATGGCCAGATGGGCCAGACCTTCCCGATCATCGAGGAAGACCTGCTCGCCACAATCGAAATGCGGCTGAGAACGCTCGAAGCCTCGGGCCAGATCGACGACCTGCAACGCCGGATGCAGCAGCAAGCAACTATGAGCGTGCGGCGACCCAAGCCGGTGGCCGGGCTCTCGGCCGCAAGCGAGCGGCGGCAATGGCTGTTCGATCCCTCGATCGTGCTCGAATCCGACATTCGCGACGACAAGAACAATCTGATCGCCGCGCGCGGCACGCGGGTCAATCCGCTCGACCACGTCGCGCTCGGACAGGACCTGGTCTTCATCGATGGCACGGTTCCGGCGCAGATCGACTGGGCCGTGCGCGAGCATAGCGCCAAGGCAGCCAAGATCATCTTCGTTGCCGGATCGCCGTTCGATGCGATGAAACCCCACCAACGCCGGTTCTGGTTTGACCAGGGTGGCCGACTGACCGCGCGCTTCGGCATTCGCCATACGCCAGCCGTGGTCACATCGGCGGGCAAGGCGCTGCGGATCACCGAAGTCCCGCTTGGGCCCAAAGGCGGCGCCACATGACCCATCCGCTGCTCGCCTTCATGGCCACACCGATGGCTGCCCCGGAAACCCCGCGCCTCAAACGTCTGCGCCAGTCATGGGTCCTGCTCTGCACCGCACTCATGCTTGCTGTTATCCTCAATCCGGCAAGCGTCGCTCGCTTCGGTCCCCTGGGCGCATTGCCAGCGCTGCTGCTTCTGATCGCTGCCCCCATTGTCGGCCTGGTCTACTGGCGCGCCAAGATGCGGGCCGATGCCGCCTGGAGCCAGGCCGGGAGCCGGTCCGATGACCGGGAAGGGAAGGCATGATGCGCCTGCCACGCTTCATCGTCGCTCTGTTCGCCGCATTGGCGCTCGTGGTGCTAGGTGCCGCACCCGCGCGCGCTTCGGTCACGTGCCACGGCAAGTTCGTCAATCCGATCACCGACGTGTGCTGGTCGTGCCTGTTCCCGCTCTCAATCGGCGGGCTTGCCATCTGGAAAGGCTCCCGGCCCGATCCGAAAAATCCCTCGTTTCCCTTGTGCGCCTGCGGCTCGCCGATCCCGCGCATCGGCATCTCGGTCGGGTTCTGGGAACCGGTGCGGCTCGTCGATGTCACCAACAAGGCCTGGTGCTTCCCCAACCTTGGCGGCATCC
>JAGREN010000005.1 GCA_020446505.1 Novosphingobium sp.
CACCAAGCATGTCGACACGATTTTCGAGCGCGTATTCGCAAAGTCCTGACTTGTCGGACTGATCGGCCCACTTCCCTTGTCCGCTCAACCTCTCTAGCATCGCTGGCAGGACGGGGGCGGAAAACAGGAGGCAGCTCATGCAGGTCATGCGCACAATCGTCTGGGCAGTGATAACCGCGGTGCTGGTCGCGTTCATCGCGATGAACTGGAACGGTGCGGCCGTGAATTTCTGGCCGCTCGAAGGCAAGAACAACTATCTGCACTTCGAATGGCCGGTCGGCGTCATCGCGCTGATCTTCTTCCTGCTGGGCTTTACGCCGATGTGGCTGTTCTACAGGGCGCAAGGCTGGCGGCTGAAGCGACGCATCGCGACGCTTGAAAACAGCCTGCGTGCCGCATCAGCCGTGGCGCCGGCCGAACCCGCAGAGCCGGCAGCAGCAAGCCCTGCACTTCCAGTCGACACTCCCGTCATTTCCGGCCCAGCCCCTTCCCCAACCGAGGAAAGCAATCGCAACGATGTCCCTTAATCCCCTCTTTCTGGCTCTCGATGTTCCTCGGCTCGAAACGGCGCAGGATCTTGCGCGAAAAGTTGCCGGTCATATCGGCGGCGTAAAGCTCGGCCTCGAATTCTTTTGTGCGCACGGTCATCACGGCGTGCACGAGATCGCCAAGCTTGGGCTGCCCATTTTCCTCGACCTGAAGCTGCACGACATTCCCAACACAGTCGCGGCGGCGATGCAGGCCATCCACGTTCTCGAACCGGCGATTGTCACGGTCCATGCCAGCGGCGGACGGGCGATGATGGAAGATGCCAAGGCAGCAGCGGGCGAGAACACCAGGGTCGTCGGCGTTACCGTTCTCACCAGCTTCGACGACAAGGACCTGTCCAAGATCGGCATTAACGACAGCCCGCACGATGCCGCTCTGCGACTGGCCGACCTCGCCCATGCAGCCGGCCTCGACGGGATCGTATGCTCGGGCCATGAGGTCGGAACGATCCACAACCAGTGGAAAGACGGTTTCTTCGTGGTTCCAGGCCTGCGCATGCCTGACGGCAAGAAGGGTGACCAGAAGCGTATCGTCACACCGCGCGAAGCGCGCGATGCAGGGGCAAGCGTGCTCGTGATCGGTCGTCCGATCCGCAGCGCGGAAGATCCCGTCGCTGCCGCCCGCGCCATCGAGGCGACGCTATAGCTGGCATGGCTCCAGTTCAGCTTTGCGCAACCAAGCGGTCGTCAGATCGTTGGCAAGGCAAGACTGAGGAGAAGCCGATGAAACGCCACCTGGCCACTTTGCTCGCACTGGGCGCACTTGGTGCCGCCCAGCCTTCGCTCGCACAGCAAGTGCCTGCACCGACCGTTGCGGAGGGGCATTCGATCCTGACCGTAACCGGCCAGGGCGACGCCGACAGCGCTCCCGATCTCGCCGTATTTTCGGCTGGAGTCCAATCGCAGGCTTCGAATGCGGCGGAGGCGCTGGCTGACAATTCACGCAACATGGCCAAGGTCATTGCTGCGCTGAAGCGGTCCGGGATTGCTGAAAAGGACATCCAGACCAGCAACCTGTCGATCAACCCGGTCTATTCGGACCCGGAGCAGGAAGCGATGCGCGCTGCCCGCGCCAATGGTCAGCCCTATGTGCCCCTGCCGCCCGAACAGAACGTGCGGCGCATTGTCGGCTACGAAGTCACCAACAACGTGATGGTCAGGCAGCGCGATCTCAAGAATTTCGGGAAAGTGATCGACACCCTCGTCTCCGCGGGCGCCACGCAGGTCAACGGCCCCAACTTCCAGCTCGAAAACGAGAAGGAGGCGATGGACCGCGCGCGGGTCGCTTCGATCAAGGATGCACGGGCGCGCGCGGAACTCTACGCGAGGGCATCCGGCCTGCGCATCGTGCGCGTCCTGACGATTGCGGAAGGCGGCGGATACTACCGGCCGCAACCCATGTTTCGATCGGTCAGCATGGACGTGGCCGCGCCGCCCGCTCCGCCACCGGCTCCGATCCAGCCCGGCCAGCTTTCTCTCAACTCGAGCGTTACCGTCACCTACGAACTCGCGCCTTGATTTAAAGCCGGACGCAGCTAACTGCGCTTGCATGTCCGGCCCTGCCATCAAGATTTGCGGCATCAGCACGCCCGATGCGCTCGAAGCGGCTATCGCCGCGCGGGCTACTCATGTCGGCTTCAACTTCTTTGCACCCTCTCCGCGCTTCGTCCTGCCTGCCGACGCACGCGAACTTGGCCAGAGAGCAGACGGCAGGATCATGAAGGTTGGCGTCTTCGTCGATCCCGATGACCAGTTGCTCGGCGAGGCATTGGGCGCGGCGACACTCGATGCGATCCAGCTGCACGGTCAGGAAACGCCCGAGCGTTCCGCGCAGGTGCGCCAGCGACATGGTGTTCCGGTCTGGAAGGTTCTCTCGGTCACGACTGCAAGCGATGTCTCGCGGGCCGATGCCTACGCCGGTGCCGCCGATTTCATCCTTTTCGACGCCAAGACACCAAAGGGCACATTGCCGGGCGGCATGGGATTGTCTTTTGACTGGTCGCTGGTCGCCGGCTGGAAAGGGCCCCTGCCGTGGGGCCTTGCCGGTGGACTGACCGCTGAAAACGTAGCCGATGCTCTTGCCCGCACCCGTGCACCGCTTGTCGACACCTCGTCCGGCGTCGAAAGCGCCCCCGGCGTTAAGGACGTGGACAAGATCGCCGCGTTCTGCAAAGCGGCCAGAGCTTCCTGAGAACGAGCCATGAACGACATTCCCAACACTTTCCGCAACCAGCCAGACGATCGCGGCCACTTTGGCCAGTTCGGCGGACGTTACGTCGCCGAAACGCTGATGCCGCTGATCCTCGATCTGGAAAAGGAATACCGCAAGGCGAAGCTGGACCCGGCGTTCCAGGCCGAATTCGATGACCTGCTCGAACATTATGTCGGCAGGCCCAGCCCGCTCTACTTCGCCCCGCGCCTGACGGAAGAGTTTGCCAAGAAGGCGGTCGCCGATGGGCGGCCTGATGGGGGCGCGCAGGTCTGGTTCAAGCGCGAGGAACTCAACCACACCGGCGCGCACAAGATCAACAATTGCATCGGCCAGATCCTGCTCGCGATCCGCATGGGCAAGACGCGCATCATCGCCGAGACCGGCGCAGGCCAGCACGGCGTCGCCACGGCGACCGTCTGCGCGCGCTTTGGCCTGCCTTGCGTGATCTACATGGGTTCGACTGACGTTGCCCGGCAGCAGCCGAACGTATTCCGCATGAAGCTGCTCGGCGCAGAGGTCGTGCCGGTCACCGCCGGTGCCGGCACGCTGAAGGACGCCATGAA
>JAGREN010000066.1 GCA_020446505.1 Novosphingobium sp.
GTCTCAAGGAGAACGTGATCGTCGGACGCCTCATCCCCGCCGGTACCGGCGCGGGCATGAACCGCGTGCGCGTCGCTGCCTCCAGCCGCGATGCCGCGCTGCGTGCGCAGTACAAGAAGCTGCAGGAAGCGCTGATCGCTGCCGATAGCGCCGAGGAAGAGCATGAGGCCGAACTGGCCCAGGGCCCCGAAGCGGCAATCGGCGACGATCCGATCGCGGTGATGGAAGGCGAAACCCACGGCACCGATGCCGATGCGGGCGACTACCTGAACCCCGAGGCTGCCGACCATGACGGTTCGCTGCCCGAAGAGGACGAGGACAAGGGCGAGGAGTAATCCTCAGCCCGGCTTTCGCGCCACGACGGCCATTGGCCCGCGCGGCGCCTGAGCGTCAGTCGAACAAGAGCCCCGGTGGAGTGATCCGCCGGGGCTTTTTGTCGGTGCGGGCAGGGGCCGTCACGCAGCTTGACACGTCTCGCCTGCCGTCAATATTTTCGGGCGTGCTTTCTGTGAGGCCTGAAATGTCTCGATTTGTCCATGCCGTTCAGGGTGCTGCCACGATGCTGGCGGTTTCGGCAGGACTCGTGGCTCATCCAGCCAATGCCCAGCAAGGGCAGGGAGAACCGCCCTTCACTGACACGGGCGAAATCGATGGCGATCTGGCGGGAAGCGCGCCGCCGCCGTCCGAGCAGCCGAGATATGCGCCCGGCGTCTGGGAGGCATACCAGCAGCAGGTGGCGGCCTATCGCCAGAAACTCGCCGCGGCAGAGGTCGAACAGCGCACGCGGGCGGAAGCGTTTCGCAGGCAGCAGGAAATCTACCAGAGCGACTTGGCCGCCTACAAGGCTGCGAGACGAAAGTACCAGGTCGAGCGGGCCGACTATGAGGCTGCGATTGCCCGGATGAGGGAGTAGGGGCGGCCTAGGCCGTCGTCTTGCGCCCACTCGCCCACCAGACCCGGTGCGGCACGGCGAGTGGATCTTCCGGAAAGTCGGCCTTGAGCATCGCCGCCAGCCGCGCTGCGAACTCTTCCGTCGCCTGCTCGTCGAGGCTCGCCTTGATCCCCGCGCTGGCCTTGATGCGGCCGATCCATGCCTCGTGCGAATAGGGCTGATCGAGGTCGAATGACGCGGTTTCGAGGGAGAGGAACCCGACCGCGGCCATGTCGGTGAGCCATTGCGGGTGAACGCCCGAGCCTCCCGACATCGGTTTCCATGCCGGATTGACGTCGAGGATCATCGCTTCGGTGGCGGCGAGCATGTTGCCGGGAACATGTATCCAGTCGAAGTGGGCGATGATGAGCAAACCGCCGGGCTTGAGCACGCGCATCACTTCACCTGCGGCCTGTGGGCGATCGAACCAGTGCCAGCACTGGCCTGCCGTCACCAGATCGTAGGATCCGGCTTTGAAGGGAAGCGCCTCGGCCTTGCCTTCGATATAGTCGATGCTGACCCCGGCTTCGCGATCCATCGCAGACGCCTGATCCATCAGCGCGGTCGACGGATCCAGTGCGGTGACCTTGAGGCCAAGTTGCGCAAGGCCGCGCGCTACTGTTCCGGTTCCCGTGCCCAGATCGAGCGCGGACATTCCGGGCCGAAGATCGAACTGCGCGCAAATCCGCTCGAAGAACTGGTCGGGAAAACCCGCGCGATACTTGCGATAGTCCGAGGCCGTCTTGCCGAAATCGACGCTCTGGCTGAAGGACCGGAACTCCTTGCTGTCCTGAATCTTGTCCATATGCTGGCCCGCTCCGTGCAATCATGCTTGCCGGGCCGGTTGGATCAGGCCCGATATCGACAGGATGGCGCAGGCAGTCGCGTCCCACAATGATGGATCAAGTCATGAGAGCACAGCTTCTGTCCGTTTTCGCCACCATGGCATTGGCCGCCTGTACTGCCGCGAGCGACGCGCCGCCGGTCTCGACGCCGCCGCCACAGGCCGCTCCAGCTCCTGCGCCGGTAATGCGTGATCCTGCCGAACCGTCATGGCCCGGCGAGAGGACCAACATTCTCAGCCAGACCGACGCGGATCGCCTGCTCCACAACAAGGGCGCGACCCTGCAATGGATCGATTGGGACAGGCGCGGCACGGCTGTCGTCACGCCGGAAGGTCAGCTCTGGCGGCTGCGGGCGGCCCAGAGCGCGCGGGACGGCAAGGGACGTCTGATCCTCGATGGCGCGGTGCTCGAAGTGGGCGAAGGTTATTTCACCTTTCGCGGGCGAATCCGCATCGCCGATACGCCCGATCCGGGCCGTGTGTGCGACCAGACCAAGACGTGGCATTTCGCGATCACCCAGAACCGCAGATACTACCGCCTGCGCGAGTTCGAGTGGTGCGATGGTCTGACCGATTACATCGACATCTATTTCTAGGTCCGCCGCCTCTTGGCAAGGCGGGCATTGCCGTGTCTAAAGCGAGTCACAATCAAAAAGGCCCGCGCCGCCGACGGGTCCGGACGCGGAGGATGAATGAGCCACGAAAGGCTGGCCGATAACGAGTGGAGAACCGGCTGGCCGGTGATCGTGGCAAGCCTTGCCGGGCTGATGCTGATTTCGTTCTACACCTTTTCGTTCGGTGCCTTCATCGGCCCGATCGAGCAGGACACTGGCTGGAGCCGCGCACAGATCAGCATCGGCCTGTCCATCATCACGATCACTGCAGGCATTCTCACGCCCGCGCTCGGCTGGGTGGTGGACCGTCTTGGGCCGCGCCGCGTCGGCCTGCCGGGAGCGATCTCGTTCGCGCTGACATACGGCCTGCTCGGCCTGACGACCGATAACGTGTGGACATGGTGGGGCATCTGGCTGCTGCTGTCGTTCACCATCATCGGCATCAAGCCGCTGGTCTGGACAACGGCCGTCGCTTCCACCTTTCATCGCAATCGCGGGCTGGCGCTGGCCATCGCGCTTTGCGGCAACGGGCTTACCCAGGCTTTCGCGCCGTCGCTCTCCAACTGGGCAATCGGTGAATTCGGCTGGCGCGGAGCCTATCCGTTTCTCGCCTTCTCCTTGGGGGCGGTGGTCATTCCGATCCTGTTTTTCGGCCTGCATAGCGGGGCAGACCGCCGCAAGCGCAAGGATTCGCAAGGACAGGATGCCGATACCGCCGCTCCCGCGCTCTACGGGATGCTGGCGAGAGAAGCGTTTCGCACGCGCCGCTTCTACATGCTTGCGCTCGCCGCCTTCGTTTTCACCCTGGCGGCCATCGGTATTGTGCCCAACCTGATGCCGATCCTGTCCTCGTTCGGCTTCGGTCGCACGGAAGCTGCCGCCATTGCGGGCGTGGCCGGCATATCCTCGATCCTCGGCCGGATAGGCACAGGCTGGCTGCTGGACCGGTTCAATCCGAATCTGGTTGCCGGGGTTGTCGTGCTCGTGCCGGTCGTGAGCTGCCTGCTGCTGGTCGGCAATCCCGGCAATGCGACAGTTGCGATCGTCGCGGTCGCCATTGTCGGCGTTGCGCTCGGTTCGGAAGTCGATGTCATGGCCTTCATGACCGCGCGCCAGTTCGGCACCCGCTCCTATGGGACCATTTTCGGCGTGATTTCGGGGCTTTGGGCCATCGCGACGGGATTGGGGCCGACCATCGCCAACCGCATTTATGACGTGACGGGCGGATACGAACTCGCGCTGCAACTGGCGATCCCGTGCTTCGTCCTGACCTCGGCTCTCTTGCTGACGCTCGGCAAGCCGCCCGAATTCCAGCAATCGTCCAGCAACGAGTCTGCGGAGTGAGCGCTGGCTTCGATGCGGCAGCCCGCAGGGAGTGGCGCGAAGGCTGGCCGCTGGCCCTGTCCTGCCTTGCCGGCATGACGGTCGCCTCGATCGCGCTTTACGTCATCGGCCCGCTGATTGCCCCGATCGAGGCGGAATTCGGCTGGAGCCGGGCGCAGATCATGCTGGGGCTGACCGTCTCGACACTGGTGGGCGCCTTGCTTGGGCCGTTCGTCGGCATGCTGCTCGACCGATGGGGACCGCGCCGCATCGGCCTGCCGGGCACGGTGGTGACGCTGGTGCTGTTCTCGACGCTGACCTTCGCGACTTCCGATTACGCCATGTGGATCGCCCTGTGGCTCCTGATCTCGCTCGGCGGCCCGCTGGTCGCGCCGACCGTCTGGACCCTTGCCATCGCATCGAGTTTCGAAAAGTCGCGCGGCCTTGCCATTGCCGTCGCCATGTGCGGCAGCGCGGTTGCCGCTCTGGTCCTGCCCAGTCTTTCGACATGGCTGATGGACACCTACGGCTGGCGGCAGGCCGTGCCGATGTTCTGCGGCATCATCGGGCTGGTCCTGCTGCCGGTTCTCTGGTTCGGTTTCCGCAGCAAGGCCGATAAGGCGCGCGGAAGTGCAGAGGAAGCGGTTGTCACCGATGCGCCGCCTGTCACGGGCGTGACCAGCGTGCGCAGGGCGGTCGCTTCGCCGCAATTCGTCAAGCTCACCCTTGCCGCCTTCCTGTTCACGGCATGCACGCTCGGCATGGTATCCAACATGGTGCCGGTGATGAGTTCGCTCGGCTTCGGACGCGCCGAGGCGGCAGGCATCGCGGGGGTTCTGGGCATCGGCTCGTTCACCGGCCGGATCGCCACAGGTTACCTGATCGACCGCTACAATTCGAGTATCATTGCAGGCAGCGTCGTCCTCCTGCCGGTCATCAGCTGTGTGCTACTGCTCAATGCCGGCGGCAGTGCGACCGTGGCATCGCTGGCAGTGCTGATCTTCGGCCTCTCGCTCGGCGCAGAGGTAGACGTCATCGCGTTTCTCGCCGCCCAGAAGTTCGGCACGGCGCGATTTGGGACGATCTTCAGCTTCATCAGCGCGGGCTGGACTCTTGCGACGGCGGTCGGCCCGCTGCTTATCAGCCTGAGCTACGACATGACCGGCGATTACCAACGAGCGATCCTGCTCATCATGCCGGCCTATGTCGCAACTTCGTTGTTGTTGTTCACCATCGGCAGGCCGCTGCCATTCGACGAGCCCGCGCGGGCCTGACCGGGAGAGAGAGACGTGGCCGAACAAGCCAGGACGCAGAGCGAGTGGGCGACAGGCTGGAAGGTAGCCGTCGCGGCCATGGCGGGCTTCAGCCTGTCGGCCACTTTCACCTTCACCTTCGGCGCCTTCATCGAGCCGCTCGAAGCCGAGTTCGGCTGGAGCCGCGGCGACATCGCGCTCGGCATGTCGATGATTACTCTCGTCGGCGCCTTGCTGTCCCCACCGATCGGCATGCTGGTGGACCGCTGGGGGCCGCGCCGCTTCGGGGTGCCGGGGGCGCTGGTCTTCGCCGCGGGCTTCGGCACGCTGGGACTGACAACCGGCAACATCCTCGTGTGGTGGGGCCTGTGGTTCCTGCTGGCCTTCGCCTTCATCATGATAAAACCGCTGATCTGGAGCACGGCAGTCGCCTCCACATTCGACAAGCAACGCGGCCTTGCCTTCGCAGTGGCCATGTGCGGCAATGGCATCGCCTCGACCTTCACGCCTTCGCTGGCGACATGGGCGATTGCCGATTACGGCTGGCGGCTGGCATTCCCGATTGTCGGCGGGATCGTTGGTCTCATAACCTTTCCGATCCTGTTCTTCTTCCTCCACAGCGGCGCGGACAAGGCGCTGGCGAAGAATAAGCAGGGGGCGGTTGCTGCCACAGCCGGTGAGGCCGGGAAGCCCGCGCTCTATGGATTGACCACGGGCGAAGCCTTGCGCAAGGCCGCCTTCTACAAGATCGGGCTGGCCGCCTTCCTGTTTACCGTGGCGGCGATCGGCCTGGTGCCCAACATGATTCCTATCCTGTCCTCGTTCGACATCAGCCGCACCGAGGCTGCGGCCATTGCCGGGGTGGCGGGCATCTCCTCGATCGTCGGGCGACTGGTGACAGGCGTGCTGCTCGACCGGTTTAATCCGAACATCATCGCAGGATTCGTCGTGCTGTTGCCGGTGGTGAGCTGTCTGCTGCTGCTTGGTTCGCCGGGCAATGTGCCCGTTGCGGTACTCGCTGCGGTGGTGATCGGCGTTGCGCTGGGTTCGGAAGTCGACGTGATCGCCTTCCTCACCGCGCGGCAATTCGGCACCCTGCGCTACGGGACGATATTCGGTGTCATGTCGGGACTTTGGGCCCTGGCAACCGCGACAGGACCGTTCCTCGTCAACCGCAGCTATGACGTTACGGGCAGCTATGTGCTTGCGATCGAATCAGCGATTCCGCTGTTCCTCGTCACCTCGCTCTTGTTGTTCACGCTGGGACGAGCGCCGGATTTCGGGCGGTCAGGTTCGGTGCATTAGAGCGTTTTGCGTTCAAGCTGACGCGAACGGAAAAGCCCCGCTCAATCGCCGCACGGAATCACCTAGCTCTCGAGGCGCATCTCGTCGCCGTTGATCTGCAGGTTGCGCACCCTGGCGAGGAACGACTGGCCGAGCAGCGAGACATCCAGCCCTTCGGGGATGATCGCGGCTTCGACGCCCTGTGCCTCGATCCCGGCGACTTCCATGCGTTCGATCCGCACATGGATGCCGTTGACCACGCCGTTGGCGCCGCGTCCGATGGGCTTGAGATCGGCATCGCTCCAGTCGAGGCCGAGGGCTGCGGCATCCTCGCCGGTGAGCGCGACAATGCTTGCACCCGTATCGACGAGGAAACGCACCTGTGCGCCATCGACGCTGGCATTGGTGTAGAAATGCCCGTCGCGCTGGCGGGTGAGTACGCCCTGGCCATCCTGCCACCGGTCGGATTGCGCCACGTCCAGCCGCACCTGCTCGTCGGTATGGGCAGGCAATTCGGCGACATGCCTTGGGCCATTGCCGTCCGACGTCTTGAGGTCAGGCGCGAGCCAGCCCACCACAAGGGCGGTGCCAAACATCATGGTGAGTGCGCCGGCTTTCATGCCGGCAAGGATAGCGCCGAGCCGTTAACTGTCTGTAAAGCGAGTCACCCGGCAGGCGGCCTCTTGCGCAGGAGACCGAACAGCAGGCCCGCAATCGCGCCGATGACTCCCCCGATGGGAGCAAGGCCGAAAAAGACGAACATCTCCAGCCCGCCATTGTCAGCGGGCGTGGCGGGCAAAAGCAGGATCGCGAGCGTGGCGGTAATGACGTAACCGGCGACGAGGCCCAGCACCGCGAAAAGCAAGGCTCGCAGGACTTTCACGCGACGCCCTTCGGGTCGCTGACAGTGCCACCGTCAATTTCCAGAGAGCCAATTCGCAGTCTGTCGATCCGCGCATTGCGAATGCGAAGCCTGCCGATGGCAAGCGCACCAATCGCGACCGTGCCCATGGCAATGGCACCCAGAGCAAAGGCGCCCAGCGCAATCGCGCCTGCCGATCCAGCGCCCAATGTGGCGGCTGGAACGACCTGCGGCTCGCGCTGTTTGCTCATGCCGCTGCTTCGGCCTTTCCGGCGTCGGTCATCTGCGCCTCGATCTCCGCGGCCTTGGCCTCGACCAGCGAGACGATGTGATCGAGCATCTGCGCGCTCTCGACGTGGTGGTCGGTCACGCCAGAGAGATAGACCATGTGCTTGCCATTGCCGCCGCCGGTAATGCCGATGTCGGTCTCGCGCGCTTCGCCCGGCCCATTGACGACGCAGCCCAGCACCGAGAGCGACAGGGGCGTCTTGATGTGTTGCAGCCGGTCTTCAAGCGCCTGTACCGTGCGGATCACGTCGAAACCCTGCCGCGCGCAGCTCGGGCAGGAGACGACGCGCACGCCTCGCGTCCTGAGGCCGAGCGCCTTGAGGATCTCGAAGCCGACTCGCACTTCCTCTTCCGGCTCGGCGGAGAGCGACACGCGGATGGTGTCGCCGATTCCGGCCCACAGCAGGTTGCCCATGCCGATGGCGCTTTTCACGGTGCCGCCGATCAGCCCGCCCGCTTCGGTAATGCCGAGGTGCAGCGGGCAGTCCACCGCATCGGCAAGCCCCTGATAGGCGGCGACGGCAAGGAACACGTCGCTCGCCTTCACCGCGACCTTGTATTCGTGGAAGTCGTGGTCCTGCAGCAGCTTGATGTGATCGAGCGCGCTTTCGACCAGAGCTTCGGGGCAAGGCTCGCCGTATTTTTCCAGCAGGTCCTTTTCGAGGCTGCCTGCATTGACGCCGATGCGGATGGCGCAGCCGTTGGCCTTGGCCGCGCGCACGACTTCGGCCACCCGCGCGTTGCTGCCGATGTTGCCCGGATTGATGCGCAGGCACGCCGCGCCCGCGTCGGCGGCTTCGAGGGCGCGTTTGTAGTGGAAATGGATGTCCGCGATGATCGGCACACTGGCAGCGCGCAGGATTTCCGGCATGGCCGCCGTGCTTGCCTCGTCCGGGCAGGAGACCCGTATCAGGTCCGCTCCTGCATCCTCGCAACGGCGGATCTGGTCGATCGTCGCCTTGGCGTCCGAGGTCAGAGTATTGGTCATCGTCTGCACCGTGATCGGCGCGTCGCCGCCCACGGGGACATTGCCGACCATGATCTGGCGGCTCTTGCGGCGCTCTATGTCGCGCCATGGTCTGATCGAGGACATGAGCGCGGATATAGTCCCGCGCGCGTGAAGGAGCAATGACACCGGACGCATCCTCGTCCATGATGCCCTCCATGCAGCCAAGCCAGACATACGATACCGACGAGGAAGACGGCCCCTTGCTGTTCGGCCGGGTGCTCGACGGCAAGGGCGGGGCACGGCGCATTGCATGGGCCGAAGCGCGCGACTGGCAGCCACAGGCGAGCGGCGAAGTCATGTGGGTCCATCTGTGCCGCAACCGGGAAGGGGTGCAGGAATGGCTCGAAGAGGGTCTGGGCATGCCCGAGCCGACTGCCGAACTGCTGACCAGCGACGAGACGCGCCCGCGCGCCTTTCGCGAAGGCGAGGCGCTGGTCGCGACCCTGCGCGGCATCAACTTCAACCCCGGCGCGGAGCCGGAAGACATGGTTTCGATGCAGCTGTGGTGCGACGGGGCGCGGCTGGTCACTCTGCGGCGGGAAAAGCTGCAAACCCCCCGCGATACGCTGGCCGAGATCGATCGCGGCAATGGCCCGTCGGACGCTGGTGCGATCATCACCTCGCTGGTCGAGCACATGATCGCGCGCATGAACGCCTCGATTGTCGACATGAACGACGTCATCGACGAACTGGAGGCGACAGATCCGGACGACGACCCGGAAGCGATGCTCGGCAGGATCGCGACGATCCGGCGCAACTGCCTTGGCCTCAAGCGGCACATGTCGCCGCAGCACGAGGCGCTGGAAAAAATCAGTCGCGATGCACCCGGCTGGTTCGAGGAGCACGACCGGCGCGAGATCGCCGAGACCATCGAACGCCTGCGCCGCTATCTCGACGATCTCGACATCAGCAAGGAAAGCGCCATCGTGCTGCAAGACGACCTGCGCGCCCGCGCCATCGCCAGCACCGACCGCACCAGTTACCTGCTGACCATTGTCGCCGCGATCTTCCTGCCGCTCGGCTTCGTGACCGGCCTGCTCGGCATCAACGTAGCTGGTATGCCCGGCACAGACGATCCGCGCGCCTTCTGGGTCGTGGTCGGCCTGTGCTGCGCGATCCTCGGGATGCAGCTCGCCCTGTTCTGGAAATGGAAGTGGTTCTGACGGGGCGAACCGTGATGGCCCGCCCCGCCGGAACTCGCGTCAGTAGGTCACACCGATACGGATGAACCCGCTGCGGCCGACGCCGGGCATGCGCTCGCCCACCGCCACGTCTGAATTGGCGACTCGGTTGATGCCCGCAAGGTGATCGGCATAGCGCCGGTCGAACACGTTCTCGACACCGCCCGAAATCTGCAGCGAGGGCGAGATCCGCCAGTCGGCCCAGAGGTTGGCGATCACCCAGCCGGGCGAGGTCGGTTCCTCATTGAAGGACGAGACCTTGCGCTGGCGCGCCGCGCCTACCGCTTCGGCCTTCACCGACCAGTCTTCGCCACCATAGGTCAGGCTGGCCCGGCCATTGAGGGGCGCGATCCGATAGAGGTTGTCGGGCGCATCGCGGCGCTTGCCGCGAACGTAGCTGACTGTCGCATCGAAACGCAGGGCGGGCACGATCTGCCAGGCGAGATCGCCGTCAAAGCCATAGAGTTCGGCGTCGATGTTGCTGAAAATCAGCGGCGTCGAATCCCCGTTCATGGTGGCGATCATGATCTGCGGCATCATCGACATCGGCACAGGGGTGCCCTGGATGTAGTCGTCGATTCGCCGGTAGAACACCGAGGGGCGGAAGGTCACCGCACCTTCGCCCAGATCCACGCCGGCTTCGGCGGCCCAGGCGACTTCAGGCTTGAGGTTCTGGTCGCCGATATAGATGTTGCGGTCAGCCAGTCCGCCGCTCGCTTCCACGGGCAGCCAGCCGAACCGCTCGATGGCGTTGGGCACGCGAGTCTTGCGCGAGAGCACGAGGCGAGGACGCACCGTGCCTTCCTGTTTCCAGATGCGCGCGACGAGATCCCAGGTCGTGTCAGTCCGCGGGCGATTGCCAGCGGCCGTCGCCGTGGCGAGCGCCTGCACCATGGCCGGAACCCCCGAGCCGACCTGCGGATCGGCCATGCTCGCCCGTTGCCGGTCGAGCCTCACGCCCAGATCGCCTTGCCAGCCGCCTGTCTCGCCCGAAAGCTGGGCGAAGCCGCCGAAGCGCGACTGGCGCACGCGCTCGAAGGCGCCGATCTCGAAGGCGGCGTTGTTCGGATTGCGGATGGTCACGTCGTGATCGACCCAGCTTGCATCCGCGCCGATCTGCAAGGCGCCGAAAACGATGCTGGCCGAGCCGTTCATCGTATCGGCGCTGGCATCGGTGCGACGGAACATCGCCGGCATGGCCGGGGCCGGACGCGAGGTGTAGTTGTCCATTGCGTGGCGCACGCCGGTGTAGGCGAGCTGCAACTTCACCGCGTGTCGGGCGATCGAGCCGTCGAAGCCGAGACGCGCGAAATTGGTATCGAAGAAATCGATATCCATCGGGAAGGGCGGATTGCCGCTCTTGCCGGTTTCCTGACGGCGCAGATCAAGCGACAGCTCGTTGCCTGCGTGGCGCATACCTGCCGAAAGGCCATAGACGAGACGGCTGTAGGCCGTGTCGCCCGCCTTGCCGCCGGGGAAGCGATAGTCGTCCCCTTCCTCCCACGATGCGATGGCGTTGACCCGGTATGTGTCACTGGCAAGCCCGACGACGCCGCCCGCCGCCAGACCGTCATCCGCCGAGCGATAGCTGGCAGCCAGATCGAGCGCCGGTGTCATGGAGGCACTGTCCGAATAGCCCACCTGCTTGAGGCGGGCGTTGACCGCGGCGCCAAGGCCCGGTCCGTCGCTCACCGGCGCGGCGCCCCGGCTCACTGTGATGCGATCGAGCAGGATGACGGGAACGTAGTGCAGCGGCGGGTCCATCGCGTTCGGCCCGCCGGACTGGAAATCCTGCCCGCCAACGTGGACCGACAGACGCTCGCTGAACAGGCCGCGATACTGGACCTGCCCCGATAGTGCGCCGTTGTTGACCAGCGCCGCGCCGGGAAGCTGCGCGACGAGCGCGGCGGCATCGGCGGCAGTCGCGTGACCGGCAACCGGATCGGCCTGCTGTTCGAGCGCAACCGCCGTACGCTGTCCGGTGACAATGATCGTATCGGTAAGAGGGTCGGCCGCTTCCGGCTGGGCCAGTGCCACCTCGGGCATGACAAGGGCCGTGCCGCACAGCAGCACGGTCAGCGCCAGCGCGCTGCCGCATTTCAATTTCTTCATGATGAATGTCTTTCGCTTGATTGATCTTTTCGGGATTGGATCAAGCGATGGCAGGCGGCCCTCTTGCCGGGGGCCGGATCGAGCGCGCTGCGACAAGCCGCGCGGTGATTGCTTGCGGCGTCACTTCGGGCGGAACGACATGCGGCATTGCCGCCAGCGCCAGCGGTGGCGGAAGGTCGGCCACCTTGGCGAGCGCCGTGCCGTAGGGGCAGGGATCGCGCGGCGTTTGTTCCTTGTTCTTGCCGTCGCTCTGGACCGGCAGTTCGATGGCGCCCTTGCCGGAACACAGCATGACGCGAATGCCGCTTTCGGTCTGTGTCGGCATCCAGCCCACGGGCAACGCAGCACGCGCGATCAGGGCCGCTGCGAACAGCAGAGCGATCAGGATCAGGGCCGGTTTGCGATTTTCCCGCATTGCCGGCGGCGCTTAGGCCCGCTTGCCGGGCGCGGCAAGGTTCAATCGGGGCCGTTGGGCGGATAGCCCGTCAAATATGAAAAGTCCGGGCGCAGAGATCTGCGGTCCGGCCATCCGGGTGCAAAAGCAAACGGGCCTGACGCGCCATGCGCCAGACCCGTTCGCAGTCGAGTGTGGAATTACCTTCGGGATCAGTCCTTGCGATCCCATTGCTCAAGCTTGCGGCCAGCCCATTCGCGACCGCCGAGCCCGAAGGCGAGAGCGCCTGCCACGGCAAGGCCGACGACCATCGCGCTGAAGGCCGTTTCGGTGATGATGTCGCCGACGCCGGTATAGCTGAGGCCCATGAAGGTGAAGATGATGATCGTCGCCCAGCGCACGATGGTCGATGCCATCGAACCCTCGCCGGTGCCGCTCATCAGCTTGGCGAGCAGGTTGGCGATGAGGAAGCCGAAGCCGATCACCACCGCGCCGAACACCACGCTGCCGCCCAGTTGCAGCACCTCGTTAAGGATCGCCGTCAGTTCCGGGAAGCCAAGCTGCTTGGTCGCGGCGATGGCGAAGAACAGGATGATCGCCACCTGCACCACGCGCGCGATGATGCCTGACGCGCTGGTGCCGTCGGGCAGCAGTCCGGTCTCGCCCAGCGAACGGTCGACGCCGAGGCCGGGCAGCAGGTCCTTGAGAATGCCGACGACGAACTTGCTGATGAAATAACCGATGCCGAGCAGCAATGCGGCGGCGATGATGTTCGGGATCGCCGACAGGATCATGCGCAGCATGTCGCTCGCCGGGCCGGAGATCGCCGCGATGTTTAGCACGCCCAGTGCGCCGATGGCGACGGGAATCGCGATCAGCACATAGATCACGGTGCCGATGGTCTTGGAAATCGCGCTCGATCCGGTCACGTTTTCGACCCCGCCCCGGTTCGCCCACTTGTCGAGGTCGGCGGTCTGCATCGCGGTTACCGCGATGTCCCGCACGATGCCCGCGATCATCAGGCCGATGAACAGCAGCAGTCCTGCGCCAATCAGGTTGGGAATGAACCGGACGATGTTTTCGAGGAGCGAGTTGATCGGGCCGCCCACGGCATCGAGTTCGAGAACCTGCAAGATGCCGAGCAGACCGAAGAGCCAGATGAACAGGCTGACGATCTTGCCAAGTGAAAGACCAACGCTCTGTCCGTTCGCGCTTGTCTTCTGAAGCAGCGGAACCGCATCGACAAGTTTCGCGAAAGCCCACTTTGCGGCCTTGGCCAATGCCCATGTGACGACAAGAATGATGACGGCTGTCACGGCTTTTTCGGCAACGTGCATCGCCAGTTCCTGATCGAAGGCATATTTTCCGACACGCATCAGTATTCTCCCCTTGTTTTATTCGACCGTTACGGGAACTTACCATGAACCGCCTTGTCGCCCAAACCGGGCTGGCTGGTAATGCCCCGAATTCCCTGACCGGTGTGGTTCAGGAAAACTTGTCTGCCTTGCGTTCACCCATGCGCATGCGGGCCTCCAGGCGTGCGCGGAGCTGAGCGTAGTAGGCTTCGAGGAACAAACGCTCGCGTCCCGGTTCCGGTTCCCGACCGATCTTGTTGGCGATGGTGCCCTGCACTTTTTCCATCGCTTCGCGGCGGTTCTCGCGCAGCACGCGCTCCAGGGTCTGGAGCTCGTATTCGCCGTAGACGTCGAGCTCCTCGTCGGTGAAACGCCAGGCAGGCACCGACGCATCTCCTGCACTCGCGGCATTCGCGCCGGTGCCGGGCGTCGACATCGCCTGTTCCAGCTTTCGCCTGGGCCGCTCGACCACCCAGCTTCCCGCGACGATGTCGCCTGCGCGCAGACGGTCACGGTTCCAGAACGGAAACAGCGCGAAGACAAGGAACCAGGCTGCCGCGGCCATGGCTGCCGCGCCCGCGCCTTCCTCTCCAGCGGAAGCAAGGAACACGACCGGCAGGAACAGTTCGATGTCGCGCAGGAGGTTGCGCGCGATCACCATCTCGGCCGAGAGCCTGCCGCCGTCGCGCGCCGCGACCCGGATTCCCGCCAGTCGCTTGCCGGGTGTCGCCCCGCGCGGGCCAAGCTCGAAGAACAGGAAATAGGCATTGCGGAACAGGAACATCGCGATGATCCAGATCACGAACAGGAACTCGAGCGCGCCGAAGCCGCCTGCCTTGTCGCCCGCATCGAAGAACTGTGCCAGCCCGCCGAATGCTATCGAGGCCAGCGTGATCGTGGTCACGATCTGAAGGAAGGTGACGAGCGCAAGGTCCATGAACAGCGCGCCGGCCCGCGCGCCCTTGCTGGCGAGCGTGATCGGCAGTTCGATGCCCTCGGGCGTGACCATGATCCTGTCGCGAGGCGAGCGGCGCAGGCGATCGGGAATGGCGGTGCTCACTGGCTGCCCCCCTCGCTGTTGCGGCCCAGCGCGAGGAAATAGGCCAGCCAGGCCACGAGCATGAAGCCGCCGATGACGAACCGTCCGGCCATGTCGTGGACAAGCTGGCGCGCGAACCCTTCGAGCAGGGCGGCTACCACCAGCATCAGCACCACGCCCGTCATCACCTGTGCGGAGCGCCGTCCCGCTTCGGCAGCAGCTTGCAGCACACTTCGATCGCCCGGTAAGGCCATCGATCGCCCGACATGCAGGCCGGATGCTCCTGCCAGCAGGATCGCGAACAGTTCGGTGGTGCCGTGGACCGAAAGCCAGGCTGCGAAGTCCAGCATCAGCCCTTGCCCGTGATAGAGCCACAGCATCGCGCCAAGGCCGGCCGTGTTCTGCACCAGCAGCATGAGGGTCGGAACGCCGAAGGCAAAACCCAGCGCGAAGGCGAGGATCGAGACCTGCGCGTTGTTGCTGAACAGGTAGGCGGCAAAGGCGGACAGGCCGGTGCTGCCCTGAGCACCGTCGAGCGAGCGCATCAGAACCTCGCGGCTGGCGCCGGGAACCCGCGCATCGGCAAGCCCCGATGGCACCACGGCGCTATACCAGTCCGGATCGCCTGCAACCAGCAGCCAGCCCGCCACCGCGCCAGCCACCATCACGGCCAGTGCGATCAGCACGTCGACCCACATGGCCCGCACCGCGGCACTCCAGCCGCCGCCAAGGAAGCCGCGCAGCCACGAGCCGAGCGAGGAGCGCGGCCCATAGACGACGAACCAGGCGCGTTGCACCAGAGCTTCGAGATAGGCCAGCGTCGCGGCATCGAGCGAGATCTCGCGTGCCACCGAAAGGCTTGAGGCGACTGTGCGGTAAAGCACAGGCAAGGCCTGCACGTCCTCGTCCGACAGGCGGCGAAGCTGGCCCTTTTCCATGCGGGTGACGATGGCATCGAGCCGTTGCCAGTCTGCCTCGCGTTCGAAGCGGAACCGGTCCGAGCGCAGGGCGGCGGCCTCGATGGCTGCGGAACCGGGAAGCTGTTGGTCTGTACTTGTCACTGCTCGTCACCCTGAACTTGTTTCAGGGTCCATTTCCCGGCTCGAGAGGATCGTTCGATCGGCACCATGGATGCTGAAACAAGTTCAGCATGACAGTGAGGGGCTCCGGCGATGCGTGACCTCATCCGATCGCTCCGCTGCGCTTGATCGCAAGGTAAGCATCGATCAGCCGCGTGCCGATCTGCGAATAAGGTGCTTCGAGCACGTCGGCCCCGGCCTGCCGCAGCCGCAGCTTGACCAGTTCGCGCTGGCGCAGCAGCGAATCGGCGGTGACGGCCATGGCGAGTGTCTGCATGTCGGCAGGCTCGGCATCGGCCAGCCCTTTCAACTCGGCATCTTCCAGCGTCACGAACAACACGAGATGATGGCGCGAGAGCCGCGCCACGCTTTCCAGCATCAGTTCGGCGCTGGTGGGGTCCGTGAAGTCGGAGAACACGACGATCAGCGAACGGCGCTGGAGCCGCGCCGTCAGAGTCGCCATGGCGAGCGTGAAGTTCGGCTCCTGCGCCTTGTAGTCCAGCCCGGCGGCGGCCTGCTGCAGGCGGTAGAACTCGCGCGTCGAGGATATGAACGGGCTCATCGTCTCGGGCCTCGCGGCAAAGCCGAACATGGCCGCGCGGTCGCCGGTGCGCAGCGCCACATAGGCGGTGGCGAGTGCTGCCGAAACGGCCCTGTCGATGAGCGGCATGCCGTCGATCGGCTCGCACATCGCCTGCCCGCAATCGATGGCGAAGACGATCTGGTTGTTGCGCTCCGTCTCGTATTCCTTGGCATAGAGATGGACGTGGCGGGCCGAGCTCTTCCAGTCGATCCGGCGGCGGTCCATGCCCGGCTGGTATTCGGTCAGCGACTCGAACTGCGTGCCCTCGCCGCGCATGCGCCGGGCGATCAGGCCGAACTGGGCGTCGCGCAGGAAGGTTTGCAGGGCAGGACTGCGCACCACGCCGATGTTCGGCCAGACGCGCACTTCCTGATCGAGCGGCCTGCGCACCATGCGCGCGCCGAGGCCCATCGGCCCGCTCCATCGCAACCAGACGTTCTCTATCCTGCCACTGCCGCGCCGGTTTGGCGTGAAGCTCGTTTGGGCAAGTGCAGAGCCGTCGGCGCGGCTGTCGAGATCGAACGTGGCCCTGCCATGTTCGATCAGGCGCGGGTCCGCCTCAAGGGCGCAACTGACCGCACCGCGCTGGCCGCCTGCGAATTGAGCCCGAACTTCAAGCGGCGTTTCCTCGCCGACTTCGGTGTCGGGCACCGTCACGACGTCAACACTGTCGAGCCGTCCGGCCAGCATGGCGTCAAGCGCAATCAAAACCAGCAGCGCCAGGCCGAGCAGCGGCGCGGCGATCCATGCTCCCGGCGCGGTCGCGGCGATTACCAGCGCAACTGGCGCTGCCGCGGCCAGCACCACGGCGGCGCGGCGTGTCGGCACATACAGGCTCCTTGGCAGGCTGGTCGGGCGCGGCACCGGCCTTCCTATCGCGGTGCTTCGGTCTGGGTGACGAGATCGGCGACGAGTGCCTCGACCTGCTTGCCCTCGATCTCGGCGGCGGGGCTGAGCAGCAGGCGGTGGCGCAGCACGGCAGTCGCCAATGCCTTCACGTCGTCGGGCAGCACATAGTCACGCCCGTCGAGCGCGGCGCGTGCTCGTGCCGCGCCTGCCAGCAGGACCGCAGCGCGCGGGCTGGCGCCGACGGCAAGGTCAGGGCTTTCGCGCGTGGCGCGCACCAGCCGCACGACATATTGCGTCACCGCCTCGGACAAGGTGACGCCGCGCACTGCCTCGCTGGCAGCGTTCAGCCGCTCAGGGCTGGCGACCGTGGCGATGCCGAGTTCGGCGGGCGAGGGCAGGCCGCGGTTCTCGCCGAAACGGGTGACGATCCGCGATTCCTCGTCCTCGCTGGGATAGGGGATCAGCAGCTTGAACAGAAACCGGTCAAGCTGCGCTTCGGGCAGCGGATAGACGCCCTGGCTCTCGATCGGGTTCTGCGTCGCCACGACCATGAAATGATCCGGCAGGGTGTGCGCCGATCCGTCGAGCGTCACCCGCCGCTCCTGCATGGCTTCGAGCAGGGCGGCCTGGGTCTTGGGCGGAGTGCGGTTGATCTCGTCCGCCAGCAGCAGGTCGCAGAAGATCGGCCCGCGCGTCAGGGTGAACTGGCTGGTCTGGAAGTTGAACAGGTTGGAGCCGAGGATGTCGCCCGGCATCAGGTCCGGCGTGAACTGGATGCGCCCGAAGTGGAGGCCGAGACTCGCAGCGAAGCACTGGGCGAGGAAGGTCTTGGCCGTGCCCGGCGGTCCTTCGAGCAGGACGTGGCCGCGCGCCATCAGGCCGATCAGCAGGTGATCGACGATCTCTTCCTGCCCGACGATCGCCTTGGCAACCTCGGCGCGGATCGCGCCTGCCAGCGTGCCGAGTTCGGCAAGACTCATCGCGCCGGGCGCAGGGCTGGGCGTTTCGGTCATCGGGTCAGTTTCCTTTCGAGCGCATGCAGCTCGCGCGCTGCGGTAACGGCTTGGTGGATCGAGCCTGCATTGCGCAGGCGGGTAGCAATCCGGGAGAACGGCTGGTCATCGGGCGCACGCGCGGCCAGCGCCCGGTCGATGGCGCTTTCGGCCTGCTCGACCGTCGGCTGGCGGGCGAGGCCCAGAGCGCGGGTCAGTTCGGTGCGAATCCTGTCGGCATAAGGCACGGTAACGAGGTGCAGCCGCCGGGTGCGGCGCATGAAGCCTGCCGTATTGGCGACCAGCGCGCTCTTGCCGAAAGCAATGGCGCGGGTCGCCTTGCGCGGCGGTCCGAATCGCACGAAGGCGCGCCAGCCAATCACCAGCGCGGCGAGCAGCAGGCAAAGGGTCGCGGCAAGGAACGGCGGAGTAAAGGCGAGGGTCAACAGGTTCGACGCGCGGGCGTGGCCGTTCAGGGTAAGATCGAACATGACCGGCATGGCTTCGCCATCCGTCGTGGCATCGACCAGCGCCAGCGCCAGCCGGGCGTTTTCCTGCTTCGCGAGGCCGTAATTGTCGATCAGGTCCGGCTCGAACACGACGACGAGCGGGTAGAGCCCCTGTCCCTTGACGGTTGGATCGGGCCGTTCGAGCGCGCGCGCTTCAAGCCCGGAATAGTGGCCGCCATCATAAATGTAGGCGGCGAGGATTTCTCCATTCGAGCCTTCGACAAGCGGCACCAGTCTCCTGCCGCTGCCGGAAAGCACATGGGCCGGTGCCGGAAGTGAGCCGCTGAAACCCTGCGCCCGCCAATATGGCCCGCCGCGCACCGGAGCGACAGCGACGCCCACGTCGTCGAGGAAGCCCGGCCAGTTCGGGCCGGTCGCTCCCGAAAGGACGACCCAGCCATCCTTGGCATCTTTGGGTCGAGCCGAGGCCGGAATCGGGGTCGCCACCCATTTCTGCGTGACCACGAGCGTCGGCCCGATCCGGCGATGCCGGTTCACCAGCCGGGCGATTTCCGCCGCGTCGGCCTGGTGCGGCGGCGTGAGAACCAGCAGCCCGGCCTCGCGCGCGGCACTGTCGCTGCGCGAAAGTGTGACCTGCCGGCCCTGCGATTCGACCAGTTCCACAAATCCGGCAAAGCCGTTGAGCCCCTTTCCGCCCGCATGGCCACCGCCATCGTTGGTGCTGCCGCCGGTCATGCCAGCGCCAATCATCCACAGCAGGGCAACGAACAGGGCCGATCCGCCAAGCACGAGCAGCAGTGCCGACCGCAGGGAAAAGGGGTTGCGGCCTGCTTCGCTCATCCCGGCAGTTCCGCCAGTGCGAACTGGGCATAGGCATCGCGCGCCGCGCTCCAGTCCGCCTCGTCGAGTCGCCTGAGGGCGAACAGGCTGCGTTCGACTCGCTCGGCGATCACGGCAAAGGCACTGCGGGCGCGTTCGGGCAGTTTCGGGAACGTGGCGATCTCGCGCGCGGTGCTGGCAGGCAGCAGCCAGTCGGGCCGCGCCTCGGCAATATCGGCGACGCTGCGCCGGAGCAGCAGGTGCACCGCTTCCTCGTAGCGGCCTTCGCGCGCCAGCCGGTCGGCTTCGGCCAGCAGCGCGGCCGCTGCATCGCGGTCAGGGGTCCATTCCTCTTCCGGCGCGGCTGGCTGGCGCATCCGCCAGCGTTCGATCAGCGGCGCAAGCAGAAACCACAGCACGACCAGTGCCAGCAGCACGCCGAGGCCGATCAGGACATACTGTATCGTCGGCCAGGACATGCCTAGCGCCCTGCCGACAGGTTCGAGCAGATCGCGAAACCACTCGCCAAGGCGTTGCAGCCAGTCCGGCGTTTCCGGTTGCGCCGGAGACTTGAGCTTGACCGGGGCGAACTGAAGGTCGCCCGCATCGCGCAGCTCTCGCCAGGCCTGTTCGGCCGATCGGGACGGCCCTGAGCTCACCCGCGCGGTCGCGCCTGCTCGTAGGTGCCGAGGATTCGCACGTCGTCGCAGTGGAAGCCGAGTTCCGCCATGGCCCGGTCGAACGGCGGATCGCCCGGCGCACCCTCGATGTCGCAGTAAAAGGTCGTGGCAGCGAAACTCGCACCCTTCTGGTAGCTCTCCAGCTTGGTCATGTT
>JAGREN010000067.1:0-287 GCA_020446505.1 Novosphingobium sp.
GAGGAACTCTACACCTTCCTGCGCCAGGCCGACTCGCGCGAACTGGGCATGCTGTTCCGCGATCTCGACAAGGCCCGCAAGGCGGGTGACGAGGTCGAAGCCAAGCGGATCGAACAGGCGATCGACAACTACGAGACGCACATCGTTCCGATCATCGCCGACATCGACGCGGGCTTCGGCAACGCCGAGGCGACCTACCTGCTCGCCAAGAAGTTCATCGAGGCCGGCGCCTGCTGCATCCAGATCGAAAACCAGGTTTCCGACGAAAAGCAGTGCGGCCACCAGGA
>JAGREN010000067.1:301-7542 GCA_020446505.1 Novosphingobium sp.
CGGTCCCGCACGAGGACTTCCTCGCCAAGATCCGTGCCGTTCGCTACGCCTTCATGGAACTGGGCATCGACGATGGCGTCATCGTTGCGCGCACCGACTCGCTCGGCGCAGGCCTGACCAAGCAGATCGCCTTCAGCCGCGAGCCGGGCGACCTTGGCGACCAGTACAATTCGTTCCTCGATTGCGAGGAAGTCGATCCGGCCAACCTCGGCCACAGCGACGTCCTCATCAGCCGCGACGGCAAGTTGATGCGCCCCAAGCGCCTGCCTTCGAACCTTTACCAGTTCCGCTCCGGAACCGGCGAAAACCGCTGCGTCATGGACTGCATCGCCTCGCTCCAGCACGGCGCCGACCTGCTCTGGATCGAGACCGAAAAGCCGCACATCGCGCAGATCGGCGGCATGGTTTCGCGCATCCGCGAGGTGATCCCCGATGCCAAGCTGGTCTACAACAACTCGCCCAGCTTCAACTGGACGCTGAACTTCCGCCAGCAGGTCTATGACGCCTGGGAAGCCGAAGGCCGCGACCTGTTCGCCTATGACCGGGCGAAGCTGATGAGCATCGATTACGACGATACTGATCTCGCTCTCGAAGCTGACGAGCGCATCCGCACCTTCCAGCGCGATGCTGCACGCGAGGCCGGCATCTTCCACCACCTCATCACGCTGCCGACCTATCACACCGCGGCGCTGTCCACTGATGACCTGGCCCGCCAGTACTTCGGCGATCTGGGCATGCTCGGCTACGTCGCCACGGTGCAGCGCGCCGAGATCCGGCAGGGAATCGCTTGCGTCAAGCACCAGAACATGGCTGGATCGGATATTGGCGATGACCACAAGGAATATTTCGCCGGAGAGGCTGCCCTCAAGGCGGGCGGCGAGCACAACACCATGAACCAGTTCGCGGCCTGATCGCCGCGCGCTGAAACGCACGGAGCCAGATGATGTCGACACCCAATCGTTCCTATTCGGTCTTTTCCGACGAGGATTTCAAACTCCTCAAGGAAGCGGTGCGGCACTGGATCCAGACCAACGACGAAAGCGAGCAAACGTCGAAATACGCCAATCTCTATCACCGGCTTGGCAGGGCCGCAGGCACGCCCTGATACCTGCCACGCCGGCAACCCAACGCCCGCCGCCCGCCCCCTGGCGGCGGGCGACCGGAGACAAATCATGAGTGAGCCCGCCCGTTCCCGCGCTGTCCTTTCCAACGAGGATTTCAAACTCCTTCAGGAAGCCGTGCGCTTCTACATCGAACACCATCAGGACGATCCCGTCTCGTCCAAGTATTCCGCGCTCTATCACCGCCTTGGCAGCGCCGGCGGCAGGGGCTGATCGCGAATAGAGGACTCCTGGGAGAGGAGGCCGGGCCTGTCGTTCCGAAAGGGGCGGCAGGCCTTTTGGTATGTGTTCGTTACGGCTTGTGCGCAACGGCGACCTCGGCCAAGCCACGCCCATGGCACAACCCGTAATCGCCACGCTCACCATGAACCCGGCAATCGACCTGAGCTACGAGGTCGATGCGATCGAGCCGACCCGCAAGCTGCGGGCCCGCAGGGAATGCCTCTTTCCCGGCGGTGGCGGGATTAATGTGGCGCGCGTGCTCGCCCGGCTGGGACGATCGGTAAGCTGCGTCTACCTGGCAGGCGGCACGACCGGCCCCACTTTCGAGGCGCTTGTGGCCGAGCATGGATTGCACGCCGTTCCGGTACCCATCGCAGGGACGACCCGTATTGCCACCACCGTCCACGAGGCCCGCAGCGGACTGGAATATCGCTTCACCCCGCCGGGGCCGAACGTGAGCGAGGCCGAATGGCGCGCCTGCATCGACAGGCTCGAAGAAATGGAAGCCGATTGGCTGATTGCCAGCGGCTCGCTCCCCGAAGGCGTGCCCACCGACTTTTACGCGCACCTGGCCGCGCAAGCGGCGCGCAAGGGAACGCGGCTGGTGCTCGACAGCTCGGGCGAGGCGTTGCGCGCCGGAGTCGCGGGCGGCGGGGTCTACATGGCCAAGCCGAACCAGGACGAGTTCGAGAAGCTCACCGGGCGAACCTTTGCGACACCGCAGGCCATCGGCGAGGCGGCACGCGAAGTGGTGCGCACCAGCGGCATGATCGCAATCGTCGTGACACTGGGCAACGAGGGCGCGGTGCTCGCCACGGCCGATCATTTCGAGTTTTGCCCCGCCCTTGCCCTCGAAACGAAGAGCGCGGTTGGCGCAGGTGACAGCTTCGTCGCGGGCATGGTCCACGCACTGGCTGGCGGCGAGGACATGGCCGACGCTTTCCGGCTGGGCATGGCCTCTGGCAGCGCGGCGATCCTTACCGCAGGCACCAGCCTTGCCCTGCGCGAGGATATCGAGCGCCTGTATGCCGAATATCGCAAGGCCTGACTGGCACGGCTCAATATCGCTGGCACGGCCTTGACGCGCGCGCTTGTAGCCCTGATCTAGCGCCATCGATTACACAGGCGGAGCCGCAAATGCCCAAGGTCATCTATGTCGCGTCGGACGGCGCACGCACGGAGCTCGACATAGCCGAAGGCGAGAATGTCATGCACGGCGCGCTCTACAACGGAGTCGAAGGCATCGTCGGCGAATGCGGCGGCGCCCTCGCCTGTGCGACCTGCCATTGCTACATCGACGAGGCATGGATGGACAAGGTTGGCGGACCATCCTCGCAGGCGGAACTCGACATGCTCGAAAACACCGCCGCCGAGGTGAAGCCCAGCAGCAGGCTGACCTGCCAGATCGCCGTCACCCCGGAACTGGACGGCCTTATCGTCCACATGCCCGAAAACCAGTACTGAAAATCGCGAGGATCACGACATGGCAACTACCGCCGAACCGCAGGTTCCCGATCACGTCCCGGCTGAGCTGGTCCGCAATATCGACCTTATACTTGGCGAAGAGTTCCTGAAAGATCCCTACGCTTTCATGCGCTCCATGCACGGCAAGCTGCCGCGCCTGTTCTACAACACCGGATCGCCGACGGGCGGCGGGTGGATGACGATCAGCCACCCCACAGCGTTCAAGGCGCTGCGCGATCAGGACCATTTCGGTGTCCCGCCCCTGTTCATCTTTCCGCGCGACGAGGATAACTGGTTCCGCATGATCCCGCTGGAGATACCGTCTCCCGATCACCGCAAGTTCCGCAACATCCTCGACCCGATGCTGTCACCCAAGGGCGTTCTGGCGCTTGAGGCCGATATCACGCGCCTTGCCAACGACCTGATCGACAAGATCGTCGACAAGGGCGAGTGCGAGTTCACGACTGACTTCGCGCGCCCGCTGCCGGTGATGGTTTTCCTCAGTTTCATGGGCCTGCCAGTCGAAAAGCTGGACCAGTTCGTAAAATGGGTCGTCGCGCTGATCCAGTTCGCCGAATTCGACCGGGCCAAGGAAATCATGGCCGAGATCGAAACCTACCTGTCGACCGTGATCGAGGAAAAGCGCGCCAACCCCGATGACAAGGCGATCAGCCGCATCGTCCATGCCACTTTCGACGGCGAACCGATGACCGAGCGCGATGTCATGGGCTTCACGTTCTTCCTGTTCATCGCCGGGATCGACACGGTCTATGCCGCGCTCAACAATTCCTGGCTGTGGATGGCCCGCAATCCCGATCGGGTGAAGGAGCTCGTCGCCGACCCCGACAATCGCGACTTGCAGACCGAGGAACTGCTGCGCGCGTTCGCTCCCACTTTCTCCGGCCGTTATCTGACGGAGGACCTGGAGCTGGACGGCGTGCTGATGAAGAAGGGCGACTCGTTCATGAGTTTCCTGCCTGCCTGCAATTACGATCCCGAAGTGTGGGACAATCCGCGCGAGATCGATTTCACCCGCGTGAAGAAGCCGATCCTGACCTTCACGGGCGGCATCCATTCCTGCATGGGCGGTCATCTCGCACGGCTGGAATTCAAGATCGGCCTCAACGAGTGGCTCAGGCGCATTCCGGAGTTCAGCCTCAAGCCCGGCGCGGAGATCAAATATGTTCCCAGCGGCGTCGTCGGCCCCGAAAGCGTGCCGCTGGTCTGGGATGTGGCCTGACGCCACCCAAGCCCGCTTGGCAGGGGCCGATTACGCGGCAGGCGGGGGATGAAGGCAATACTGCACCAGCATGCCCAGGCGCGGTCCGAAGCGTTCGGCTATCAGTGCAACGGATGCGGTGGGTGCTGCCGGGGCAAGGCGATCCAGGTCAATCCATACGAAGCAGCGCGGCTCGCGGCGCATCTCGGCATTGCGACCCGCGCCTTTCGCGAAGGCTGGACCCAGCGCGGCGAAGGCGCACTGCTCGCTCACAAGGCGGACAATTCCTGCGTGTTTCTGACCGACGAAGGTTGCACGGTCCATCCCGAGCGACCGCTGGTCTGCCGGCTCTATCCGCTCGGAAGAGTGCGCAGGTCTGATGGAAATGAAAGTTTCACCCACGTTATGCCTGTGCCCGGCTCGGCTGGCGAATACACACAATCCGGCACGATCGGCGATTTCGTCGCGGTGCAGGACGCGCAGCCTTTCATCACGGCAAGCGATGCCTATGCCGACTGGGTCAATGCCGCGCGCGCAGTTCTGGAAGGAATCAGCGATGGCGAAACCGGGTCGCTAGGCTCGGCCGAACTGCTCGACATGGACGAAGCCGTCGCGGGCTATTGCGAGGCGAACGAGCTACCACCGCCTTGCGATGTCGAAGAAAAAGCCCGGTTGCATCTCGAAATGCTCTATGCTGAACTCGAAATGATCGCAGGAGGTGATGATGTCGAAAGCTGAAACCCGGTCCGCCGGGCGCCGCGGACAGAGCGGCAAGACGGCCCGAGTAGTCACGGCGGTGACCCTGCTCGGCGTGTCACTGGGGATGACATTCCCCGACGCCGCGGAGGCACGCAAGCGCCCTGGCCGAGCGATCATCGATCCAAACACGGTCCCGCCCGGCAACGCCAGAAGAGTGCCACAGCGCACACCGACAAGCCAGAATACATCTGGGACGACGCCCGTCGGTTCGGCCGAAAGCAGCGCCAGCTCGCGGGTCAAATACGGCGACATCACGCTGAAGAACGGCGGCCAGACCACGGTCGATCCGGCGCAGGGTGGCACGACCTCGCAATGGAAAGTCGAAAAAGGCGAGAGCGCGCGCATTGCCGGACCGCAGCAGGGCACGACAACCGCCGTGAAGACCGTTTCCTCCCCCGCCGCCGTGGTCGCACCTCCCGAGGCAGGCAGCACCCAGACCCTGAAGATCGAAATGGGCGCGGCAGGAGACTGAAGCGAATCCCCCAAGCAGGGCGAGTGACGCGCAGCCAGGGCCAATGCCTTTCCGCTACGCCAGGCCAAACGCGGTAAGCCAATAAAATCTCCTGACGAAAGCGATCGTCTGCCCTATCTGCTGCCGCGATGGACAAGACGGATGCAATCGTTATCGGCGCGGGCGTCGTCGGGCTGGCGATAGCGCGTTCGCTCGCCATGGCGGGGCTCTCCGTCGTCATTCTCGAAAAGGAAGCCAGCTTCGGCACTGGCATATCCTCGCGCAGCAGCGAGGTGATCCATGCCGGACTGCACTATCCGGCAGCCTCGCTGAAGGAACGGCTGTGCTGCGCCGGGAAGCAAGAGCTTTACGCCTATTGCGAGAGCCGCAAGGTGCCGCACCACCGGATCGGCAAGCTGACCATCGCCAGGGAAGCGAACGAGCTCGCCCGGCTCGATGCGATTTACAACCACGCGCTCAGGGCCGGTGCGGACGATGGGCTCCTCTGGATGGACGGCGAGCAGGCGCGCGCGCTGGAACCTGCGCTGGACTGCACCGCCGCGCTCCTGTCGCCATCCAGCGGAATCGTCGACAGCCATGCCCTGATGCTCTCGCTGCTGGGCGAAGCGGAAGACCACGGCGCGATGCTGGCTCGCGGCACGCCGGTCACGCACATCTCGCGTTCGGGCGACCTGTGGCGCGTGGAGTGTGGCGAAACGGAAATCGGCTCTTCCATACTGGTGAACGCGGCGGGGCTGGATGCGCAGGCGGTAGCAGGCTCAATCGAGGGCTTTGACCCGGCGCTGATCCCTCCGCTTCACCTCGCCAAGGGCAGCTATTTCACCGTGTCAGGCAAGGTGCCCTTCTCGCGCCTGATCTATCCGCTGCCGATCACCGGCGGCCTCGGCGTACACCTCACGCTGGACATGGGCGGACAGGCGCGCTTCGGCCCTGATGTGGAGTGGTCGGAGACGCGCGATTACACCGTCGATCCGACACGGCGGGATGACTTTGCGCAGGCAGCGCAGCGCTTCTGGCCCGACCTCGATCCGGAACGACTTACCCCCGCCTATGCCGGAATCAGACCAAACATCGGCGGGCCTGATGCGGCGCAGATGGCCGACTTTCGCATCGACGGGCCAGACACGCATGGTCTTCCCGGCCTCGTCTGCCTGTTCGGTATCGATTCGCCGGGACTGACCTCAAGCCTCGCCATCGGCGACTACGTCACTTCGCTCCTGCTCTAGCTCCACTCGGGCATGGCGAGCAGGTCCAGCAGGGCGGCATTGAAGCCCTCCGGCCGCTCGTACATCGCCCAGTGCCCAGCGCCTTCGACGACGCGAAACTCAAGCTGCGGATGGGCCGATCGGATCGCCGCTTCCTGCACCGCAGGATCGAAGTGCGGCAGGTCGTGCTCGCCCCAGATCGCGGCGAGCGGCACCTTTACCTGCGGCAGGATGTTGATGAGCTTGTCCGGCACCACCAGCGCACCACTGTCGATGCGCGCCAGCTTGCCGTTGTGGACCAGTTGCCAGATCGCAGCCTCGTCCACGCTCTCACGCGCGTGAAGCATCATGCCGTTGAGGTTGCGCTTCAGCCTTTCGAGCAATTCCTCCCCTTGAAGGCCGCGGATGGAGCCAATGTCGAAGTTGCCGATCGGCGTGTCGAGACCGCCGGTATCGACCAGCACCAGCCGCTTCACCACCTGAGGTTCATAGGCCGCCAAATGACCGAGGCACACGCCGCCCGCCGAGAAACCGACAAGCTCTATGGCGACACCGTCACCTGCGATCTGTGCGATCCCGGCAGCGACCGCCCGCGAGATGGCGTGATGGCCATGGCTGTCAGGCATGGCTGACTCGCCATGGCCGGGCATGTCCGGGACCAGCAGCATACGATAGCGCGACAGTTCGGGAATGTTGCGCAGCCAGTGCTGCCATGCCCCGCCAGCGCCATGAGCCAGAACCAGCGGTTCGCCCTCGCCCCAGATGCGCCAGACCATCGT
>JAGREN010000068.1 GCA_020446505.1 Novosphingobium sp.
ATTCGATCCGCATCGGTCAGGGGCGTGAGAACGCCAAGGAATACCTCAGGCAGAACCCCGAAGTGTGCGAGCGCCTCGAAAAGGCGATCCGCACCAAGGAAGAGGGTCTGGCAGAGGAAATGATGACCGGCCCGATCGACGAGGACGAGGGCGAAGACGCCTGAGTTCGCCTCCGCATCGCTCGGCGGATTTTCATTGATTGATTAAGGCGCGGTTATGCCGATCAGGATTCTGATCGGTCGCATCGCTGAACAGGAAAACCGGTAGCCACTTTTCCTTGCGATGCTCCGTCCGCGCCTTCCCGCTTGTAGCGCGCGCGCGCGTGCCTTATCGGCCCGGTTATGACTTCGACCAACGATATCCGCCGGTCCTTTCTCGAATACTTCGCGGGACAAGGGCACGAAGCCGTCGCCTCGGCCCCGCTGGTGCCGCACAACGATCCCACGCTGATGTTCGTCAACGCGGGCATGGTGCCGTTCAAGAACGTATTCACGGGGCTCGAAACGCGTCCTTACCAGCGAGCTGCAAGCGCACAGAAATGCGTGCGCGCTGGCGGCAAGCACAACGATCTCGACAATGTCGGCTACACGGCCCGGCATCACACTTTCTTCGAGATGCTCGGCAACTTCTCGTTCGGGGACTATTTCAAGGAACAGGCAATTCATCACGCCTGGACCTTGCTGACCGGCGAATGGGCCATACCGGCCGATCGCCTCACCGTCACGGTCTACCATACCGACGACGAAGCCTTCGATCTGTGGCGCAAGATCTCGGGGCTGCCGGAAGAGCGGATCATTCGCATCGCGACCTCCGACAACTTCTGGTCGATGGGCGATACGGGCCCATGCGGACCCTGCTCGGAAATCTTCTACGATCATGGCGCGCACATTCCTGGCGGCCCTCCCGGAAGTCCCGATGAGGACGGCGACCGCTTCGTCGAGATCTGGAACCTGGTCTTCATGCAGTTCGACCAGCGCGCCGATGGCACTCGCACCGATCTGCCGCGCCCGTCCATCGACACCGGCATGGGGCTGGAACGCATCGCCGCGGTGCTGCAGGGCGTGCACGACAACTACGATACCGACACCTTCCGCGGACTCATCGCCGCGTCGGAAGCGGTGATAGGCGTCAGCGCCGAGGGTGATCGCCGCGCCAGCCACCGCGTGATCGCCGATCATTTGCGTTCGACCTCGTTCCTCCTTGCCGATGGTGTGCTACCGTCCAACGAAGGCAGGGGCTATGTGCTGCGGCGGATCATGCGGCGCGCCATGCGCCATGCGAACCTGCTCGGGGCCAGCGATCCCGTCATGTACCGGCTCGTCCCCACGCTGGTCGATGAAATGGGCCATGCCTATCCCGAACTGGTGCGCGCGCAGGCGCTGATCGAGGAAGTCCTCGAACGCGAGGAAGCGCAGTTCCGCCGCACGCTCGACAAGGGACTCCGGTTGCTGGAGGATGCGACCGCGGGTCTGTCGCAAGGCAGCAGTCTGCCCGGCGACGTCGCCTTCCGCCTCTACGACACCTACGGCTTTCCCTACGACCTCACTGAAGATGCCCTGCGCGAACGAGGCATCGGCGTGGATCGCGACGGATTTGACGCCGCCATGGCCGAGCAGAAGGCCGCAGCGCGCGCTGCCTGGAAGGGTTCTGGCGAGGCCAGCGACAGCGAGGTCTGGTTCGACATTGCCGATCGCGAGGGGGCGACGGAATTTACCGGTTACGCAGCGACCAGCGGCGAAGGCAACGTCGTCGCGCTCATCCGCGATGGCAGCGAAGTTCAGTCCGCCAGTGCTGGCGAAAGTGTCGTCGTGTTGACCAACCAGACGCCCTTCTATGCGGAGAGCGGTGGCCAGGTTGGCGATACCGGGGCGATTTCCGCCGAGAACGGCCTGGCACTTGCTGTCGAGAGCACCTCGAAGCCGCTGGGGCGCCTGCATGCGATGCACGGCACGGTCAAGGCCGGTGAGATTCGGGTCGGAGACACCGTGCATCTCGAAGTCGACAGCGAACGGCGCGAGGCGATACGCGCCAACCATTCGGCAACACACCTGCTCCACGCGGCCTTGCGTCGCAGGCTCGGCGATCACGTCACCCAGAAGGGCTCGATGGTCGCGGAAGACCGTCTGCGCTTCGATTTCTCGCACCCCAAGGCGCTGAGCGACGAAGATATCGCCGCGATTGAGGCCGAAGTGAACGCCGAGATCCGCGCCAACGAGCTGGTCTCGACCCGTCTGATGACGCCGGACGATGCCATCGCCGCAGGTGCAATGGCCCTGTTCGGCGAAAGATACGGTGACGAGGTCCGCGTACTCGCCATGGGTCGCAGCGATCCGGAAAGCGAGGGCCGGGCCTATTCGGTGGAACTGTGTGGCGGCACCCATGTCCACGCGACCGGAGACATTGGCCTCATGCGGGTCGTTTCGGAAAGCGCGGTCAGCTCCGGTGTGCGCCGGATCGAGGCGCTGACAGGCGAGGGCGCTCGCCGCTGGCTGGTCGACCGCGAGGATGCGTTGAAGCAGGCCGCCAGCCTGCTGCGCACCGCGCCCGATGAAGTCGCGACACGGCTCGCCGCTCTGCTCGACGAGCGCAAGAAACTGGAGCGTGAACTCGCCGAAGCGAAGAAGGCGCTTGCGCTGGGCGGTGGCGGCTCCGGCGGCGGGGCCGCGTCGTCTGGCGACGCGGTTGAAGAGATAGGCGGCGTGAAGTTCTCCGGACAGGTGATCGAGGGGCTGGATGCCAAGGAGCTGCGCGGCCTGCTCGATACGGCAAAGCAGCAACTCGGCTCCGGCGTCGCGGCGATCTGCGCGGTCAACGACGGCAAGGCGGCCTTCGCCGTTGCGGTCACCGACGATCTGACGGACCGTTTCAGTGCGGTCGATCTGGTTCGCGCAGGTGTCGAGGCACTCGGCGGCAAGGGCGGCGGCGGCAGGCCCGACATGGCGCAGGGCGGCGGGCCTGATGGAAGCAAGGCTGCCGAGGCTATGGCGGCGGTAAAGGCTGCGCTGGCGAGCTGAGGAATCAGCTTGCCGAGGATCTTGCGAACGCTCAGCCTTGGCGGAGTAATCCTAGGGTTGTCGTCTTCTGCTGCCGTTGCAGCTCAAAGCGGCGAGGCACCAGCGACGATTGCGCAACCAGCGCAATCACAGCGTGTCGTCTAAGCCGCGTCGTTACCTCCACCGCCACCTCCGATTATCCTCGACGCCGGCCAGCGCCGCGAATCTGCATTGGAAGATGCCGGAGAACCCGTAACCTTCGATATCGTGGTCTCGAAAGGCCGCGAGCGCCTGCTTGCCGACAGTCTGACAGTCGGCGGAAGGAGCGGTGCCTCTATCAGCCGCAGCAAGTCGCAGTATGCGCGGCCATGTCCGGGTGACGACGAAACGAAACGCGCCTCCCGCCCACTCCGGGAAAGCATGAACCTGAGCATCTTCCCGGTTCACTGGCGCAAGGGTGACGAGGAATCGTTTACCGTGACCCTCGCGATCCAGGAGCCGCAGTCAGCCTGCGGAGCGAACGGGGTCAATTCGCTCGTGATCACGCGCCAGATGGAACTGGCGCCCGGCAGGTCGCAGGTCCTCGAAGGGCCGGATGGGCTGACAATGAGGATTTCCCGGCGAAAGTAGGCGGGTCAGGCCTCACGTTGCTGAAGCGTGGAAGATCGCAAGGTCGGTCGATGCTCCAGTTCGCCTTCTTCCATGATCTTGTCGCGCATCAGGTCGCGCATCTCATGGATCGAGACGATCACCGGTCCCATCGGCACGCCAAGGTCGACCAGCACTGCCTCTGAAAGTTGCAGCGAGCTTTCCAGCGTTTCCGGCACGGCATGAGTCGCGCCGTCGCGATAGAGGGCCGCGGCGTGGCTGGCGTCGCGCGCGCGGGCAATGATCGGCAGGTCGGGGCACTTGGCGCGCAGGCGCTTGACGATGTGATGCGCGGCAACAGGTTCGTCCATGGTGATGATGACCGCCGTGGCCTCTTCGGCACCAATTTTCACGAGCGCGTTGCCGCTGGATGCATCGCCGAAGACGACCTTGTAGCCCTTGCGCAGGCCCTCGCTGACGAGATCGGTGTCGCTGTCGATGGCGACATAGGGCTGGCCATGCTTGCCCAGCATATCCGCGACGAGCTGGCCGACGCGGCCGAAGCCGACGATGATGGCGCGTCCGGCACCGGTATCTCCGTCGACGACCGGCAGGGTGTCGATGCTGTCCACGCGGCGCGCCGCGATCTTGCCCAGCATGGCGAGGATCGGCGTGATCGTCAGTCCAAGCGCCGTGACGATCTGCCAGAACTGGGCAGTTCCGGGCTGGATCAATTGGGCCGTGGTCGCCGCGCTGAGCACGATCAGGGTCGTCTCGGACGGGCTCGACATCAGGATCCCGGTCTCGGTCGAGGTGCCCCGGCGCGCTCCCATCAGGCGTAGCAGCAGACCGGTGACAGCGGCCTTGAGCAACAGCACGCCGACAGTCGCGGCGAGGATCATACCGAGGTTTTCCCAGACCGCCCGCAGGTCGATGCTCATGCCGATGGTGATGAGGAATACGCCGAGAGCGAGGCCCTTGAACGGCTCGGTGATGTGCTCGACCTCGGAATGATATTCGGTCTCCGCGATCAGGAGCCCGGCAATCAGTGCCCCGACTATCGGCGAAAGGCCCGCTGCCGCCGTCGCCAGAGACGCGGCGATGACGACCAGCAGGCTGGCGGCCAGGAACAGTTCGGGGCTCTTGGTGCGGGCGGCCTGGGCAAACAGCCGGGGCAGCAACAGTCTGCCGATGACCAGCAAGCCGATCACCACCGCTCCGCCGATCGCCAGCGTCGTTGCAAGGCTCCCTTCATCTGCCGAAGCGTTGGGAGCGAGCGCGCCCAGCAGGAAGATGATGGGCACGATGGCGATGTCCTCGAACAGCAGCATCGAGAGCGCCGCTCGCCCGACCGGGGTGCTGGTATTCGTGATCTTGAGAACGAGTGCAGTGGACGAAAGGGCCAGCGCGAGGCCAAGCGCGATGGCGCCCGATACTGGCTGTCCGGCAGCAGCCAGCACGAAAGTGAGCAGTCCGCCGCAGACGATCAGTTCCAGCGAGCCGAGACCGAACACCAGTTTCCTCAACGACCAGAGCCGGTCGAATGACAATTCCAGCCCGATCGAGAACAGCAGCAAGACGATGCCGAGTTCGGCAAAGATTGCCAGGCCTTCGGGATCGCTGATGGTTACATGAGCAAGTAACGGATTTTCGAAGACAAAGCGCCCGAGGCCATAGGGGCCGACGAGCAGGCCGACGAGGATGAAACCGATGATCGGCGTGATCCGGAATCGCGAGAAGACCGGGATGACGATTCCCGCTGCGCCGAGGATGACGAGGGCATCGGATAAGGTGGGTGAGGAAAATTCGCTGGCGGCCATGGGCGCAACTATGACAGTCGCGGTCGGTTTGTCACCTGTTTGCTGCGTTGCAGCAGGACATGGCGGGTAATCAGGCCAGCATGTGCAGGCCGGCAGAAAAGACCTGCGAATGGCTTGCCGGCGGCCCGAGCCACCGGCGCGCATTGGCGGGAGGCGCTTTGCCTCCCGTCCGGATCAGGCCCAGGCGGCCATTTCCTTTTCAAGGTTCTCGCGGATCGCCTCGAAGAACTGTTCGGTGGTCATCCAGTTCTGCTCGGGACCGATGAGCAGTGCGAGATCCTTGGTCATCTTGCCGCTTTCGACCGTCTCGATGCAGACGCGCTCAAGCGTTTGGGCGAACTTCACGACGTCCGGCGTGCCGTCGAACGTGCCGCGATAGTAGAGGCCGCGGGTCCAGGCGAAGATCGAGGCGACCGGGTTGGTCGAGGTCGAGTTGCCCTTCTGATGTTCGCGGTAGTGGCGGGTGACGGTGCCGTGTGCGGCTTCGGCTTCGACGGTCTTCCCGTCGGGCGAGAGCAGCACGGAGGTCATCAGGCCGAGC
>JAGREN010000069.1 GCA_020446505.1 Novosphingobium sp.
CAGGCCGACACCGGCACCAAGATGATCCACAATGGCAAGGGATCGCGCTCGACGATCATCTCCAAGGGGATCAGCGCAGGCAAGTCGAACAACACCTATCGCGGGCTGGTCCGCGTCGGCGCTGCGGCGGACGGGGTGCGCAACTTCACCCAGTGCGATTCGCTGCTGCTCGGCCACGAATGCGGCGCGCATACCGTGCCCTATATCGAGGTGAAGAACCCCACTGCGCAGGTCGAGCATGAGGCGACCACCAGCAAGATTTCAGACGACCAGCTGTTTTATGCCACGCAACGCGGGCTCGATGCCGAGCAGGCCGTGGCGCTGATCGTCAACGGTTTCGCGAAAGAGGTGCTGCAACAATTGCCGATGGAATTCGCAGTCGAGGCGCAAAAGCTGCTCGGCATTTCGCTTGAGGGGAGCGTTGGGTGATGCGCGAATACGACGTCCCACTTGAAGCAGTTCAGGTCAACTGGGGGCCGGAAGTGGGTTCTGTTCTTCCTCCGGTTGAGGTCGTGGGTTTCAACATCGACGATGACCTTAGGTATCAGAATACTTGGGGGTCTTGTAACATCGAGTTCGCTGAAGCGGACAGCACTCAGAAATTGCAAATGTTGCTTGCTCAATTTGCTTACATCACGGCTTTTGACGAAGTTCCTCCTCGAGAGGCATTCAAGGCGTTCCGTCAGATACCTGAGTTTCGCGAATTAATGCGAAAGGTGGGGTGGTCGGATGACCAATAAGAAAACCCTCAAGCTGCGCGATCCGTCGGAGCAGACCGAAGCCCCTGCGCTCAAGAAGCGCGGGCGCGGCTGGGAAATTTCCGAAAAGCGGCTCGATGCCCTCCATGCGCAGGCACGCGAGATGCGGCGGCATTCCAGCCCTGCGCACAAGGCGCTGGCCAAGCGTTTCGCAGAGGCCGACATGGGCCGCTACGCCTTCACGCGGCACGCCGTGGTCGGCAGCGCGATCGTTGATTTCAACTGCCACGCCATCGGCATGGCCATCGCTATCGACGAGGAAGGCGCGAACGAGACGATTGCGAAACGCCGCGACAAGAGCCTCGAATCGGTCGGCATCCGGGTGATGCGGATCAAGGCGGCCGACATTCTCGAGAACATCGACCCGGTGCTGGAGCGGATTACCGCAGGCATGCGCATGCGCATCGCCGACAAGCAGGAGGCCCGGCGCGCGCACCGCGAGGCCTATGGTTCGTCGCGCCGGAGGTCCGAATAATGAGGCGCCTACTTACCGTGTCGTTGCTGGCGACAGCACTGCTCGGACCGGTCGCCCATGCGTCCGATACGGATCAGCCGGACAGTGCGGAAAAGCGGCTGCGCGGCTGCCTTGCCGCTGGCGCTTCCACGGCGCCAAAGGTGTCGCTTGCCAGCGCCGTACAGCACGTTCGTGCCTTGTGCGGTCCGCAGATCGGCGACGTCAGCGAAGAGCGTGTGTCCGCGGCGACCAAGGGGCTGAGCGGCGATGAGGCCGAGGAAGCCAAGGCGCGCACCATTCGCGAACTGAACAACGAGATCGCCTTCGCGATCGCCAATTTTACCGGACTGACCCAGTAACATGCTCAAGATCGACAATCTTCACGCCACTGTCGCCGGCAAGGAAATCCTCAAGGGGCTTTCCCTCACCGTGAATGCGGGCGAGGTCCATGCGATCATGGGGCCGAACGGTGCCGGCAAGTCGACCCTGTCCTATGTGTTGGGCGGGAGGCCCGGATACGAGGTCACGCAGGGCACTACCAGGCTCGACGGGCAGGACCTGCTCGCGCTCGAACCGCATGAGCGCGCGGCGGCCGGTCTGTTCCTTGGCTTCCAGTATCCGGTCGAGATTCCCGGCGTTTCCTTCGTCCAGTTCCTGCGCGAGGCAGCGAATTCCCAGCGCAAGCAGCGCGGGGAAGAGCCGCTCTCGGGCGGCGAGTTTCTCAAGCTCGCCAAGGAAAAGGCCGGGCTGCTGCGGCTCGACATGGATATGCTCAAGCGCCCGGTGAACGTGGGCTTCTCGGGTGGCGAGAAGAAGCGCGCCGAGATGGTCCAGATGGGCATTCTCGACCCCAAGTTCGCCGTGCTCGACGAGACCGATTCGGGCCTCGACATCGATGCGCTGCGCGTCGTCGGTGAAGGCATCAACACGATCATGCGTGCACCGGACAAGGCCGTGCTGCTCATCACGCACTATCAGCGGCTGCTCGACTATGTGAAGCCGGATGTGGTTCACGTTCTGGCGGGCGGACGGATCGTCCGGACCGGCGGGCCGGAACTGGCGCTCGAGCTCGAAAGCCAAGGCTACGAGGCGGTTGCGTGACTGAGGCTCTCGCTCATCCCACCACGCATGACGAGGAATGGCGCTACGCCGATGGCGAATGGCTCGCCAAGGCCGATCCCGTCGAGCTTGCGCACTGGCACGACCATGCGATTCCCGCTGGCGAGATTGAGCGCGGCTTTGCCGTGATCGAGCCGGGTGAGGGGAGCAAGGTGGATCGCCTGCGGGTCCATGTCGGCAAGGGCGCACGCTACGAGCACTTTGTTATCAACGCTGGCGGACCCTATGCGCGCTGTGAACTCGATGTGACGCTGGAAGAAGGTGCGCATTTCGAGCTGGGCGGCGTCACTCTGGGCGGAGGCGATGCGCGGGCGGAAATCGTTACGCGTGTCGTTCATGCCCCCAGGGCAACGTCCAGCCAGGTCGTGCGCTCGGTGCAGTGGGGCCGCTCGGTCGGCAATTTCCTCGGCCGGATCGAGATCCCGCGCGATTCGCAGCAGGTGGACGCGGCGCAGAATTTCAAGGCGATCTTGCTCGAAGCAGGCGCTTCTGCCAACGCCAAGCCCGAACTCGAGATATACGCCGACGATGTGAAGGCGGCCCACGGAGCTGCCGTGGGTGCGCTCGATGCCAATGCGGCCTTCTACATGGCCTCGCGCGGGATAGCGCCCGAAGCTGCGCGCAAGCTGCTGGTCCGGGCCTTCATTGCCGATGCTTTCGCCGCCGTCGCGCACGAAGAAGTCCGCGACGACCTGCTCGAACAGGCGCTGCACTATCTGGAAGATGCGTCGCTATGACCACGCAGACGCATATGGAGACTGTGGCTCGCCGCGCCGATTTTCCCGGCATGCTGACGCCGCAGGGCGAGCCGTGGCACTACCTCGACACGGCTGCGACTGCGCAGAAGCCGCAAGCGGTGATCGACGCCATGTCGCGCGCCTTGGGTCCGGACTATGCGACCGTGCATCGCGGCGTCTATTCGCGCTCGGCGGACATGACGCTTGCCTACGAGGCGGCGCGTCGCCGGGTCGCGCAGTTCCTTGGCGGGCGCGAGGAAGAGATCGTCTTCACGCGCGGCGCGACCGAGGCGATCAACCTTGTCGCGCAGACCTGGGGGCTTGCCAATCTCAAGGCGGGCGACCGCGTGCTGCTCTCGGTGCTGGAGCATCATTCGAACATCGTGCCCTGGCAGATGCTGCGCGACCGGACCGGGATCGAGATCGACGTCTGCCCGCTGACCGGGGACGGGCGGATCGACCTCGATGCAGCCGAAAGGACGTTGACGCCTTCGCACAAGCTGGTCGCCCTGGCTCATGTGTCGAATGTACTCGGGTCGGTGCTTGACGTGCGCCGGGCTGCCGAACTGGCGCATGGCGTCGGTGCCTTGCTGCTGATCGACGGTTGCCAGGCTGCGCCGCGCACTCCTGTCGATGTGTCTGCACTGCAATGCGATTTCTATGTGTTTTCGGCGCACAAGCTCTACGGGCCGACTGGCATCGGGGCCCTGTGGGCGCGGACAGAGATCCTCGACGCCATGCCGCCGTGGCAGGGCGGGGGGGCGATGATCGACCGCGTGACCTTCGAGAAAACGACCTGGGCCGCTGCGCCGCAACGGTTCGAGGCAGGTACGCCCGCGATTACCGAAGCTGTCGCCCTGGCGGCTGCTATCGAATACGTCGATGCGGTCGGCCTTGAGGCGATCAATGCGCACGAGACCGATCTGGTCCGGCAGTTGCGGGCCGAACTTGGCCGGATCAATTCCATTCGCCTGTTCGGACCGGAAGAGAGCGCCGGCATCGTCAGCTTCGCGCTGGACGGCATTCACCCGCACGATCTCGGCACGATCCTCGACGAGGAAAACGTCGCGATCCGCGCCGGGCATCACTGCGCCCAGCCGCTGATGGATCACCTCGGCGTGCCTGCCACGGCGCGCGCCAGCTTTGGCCTCTACAGCGACGAGAACGATATTGCCGCCCTGCTCAGGGGCATTGAGAGAACCCAGAGGATTTTCGGATGAGCGACAGCGAGCACGATCCCATTTCCAAGCCGCCGCGCGCACGCGTATCCGATGCGGCATTGCCTGAGGATTTTGGGCCGGATGCCGAGACGGCAGGCGAGAAGCTGGCGCGCAAGCGCGACTATCTCGAAGGATTCCTTGCCGAAAAGCCGCAGGGCGTCGGCACGGGCGAACCGGGCGGCGATCTCTACGAGGCGGTCGTCGCCGCGCTCAAGGAAATCTATGACCCGGAAATTCCGGTCAACATCTACGATCTTGGCCTGATCTACGCTGTCGAAGTTTCGGACGAGGCGGGCGTGCTCGTCACCATGACCCTGACGACGCCGCACTGCCCGGTTGCCGAATCGATGCCGGGCGAAGTGGAACTGCGCGTCGCCGCTGTTCCGGGTGTGCGCGATTGCGAGGTCAATCTGGTCTGGGATCCGCCCTGGGACATGGCAAAGATGTCCGACGAGGCGAAGCTGGAGCTCGGGATGCTGTGATGAACGACGCGGCCAGCCTGACTATTGTCCGCGCGAACTACGGCGATTCGCGCGATGCCGCGGATGTGGTCGCGGTGCTCGATTCCTATGCGCGCGATCCGATGGGCGGTGCCGAACCCCTGTCCGAAGAGGTTCGGTCGCGTCTGATCGATGGTCTCGCGGCGGCTCCGGGAGCGTTCTCATTGATTGCCCGGCTCGATGACAAGGCGGTGGGCATTGCAAACTGCTTCACCGGCTTTTCGACCTTTGCGGCGCGCCCGCTCGTCAATATCCACGATATCGCGGTCCTGCCGGGGCTGCGCGGCAAGGGAATCGGCCGCGCGCTCCTTTCCGCCGTTGACGATGCGGCCCGTGAAATCGGTGCCTGCAAGGTTACGCTTGAGGTCCTGAGCGGCAATGAGCGCGCCAAGGGCCTCTATGCATCGCATGGATTTGGCGATTTCGTGCTCGACCCGGAAGCGGGGACGGCACTTTTATGGCAGAAGAAACTCGATGACTGACACCCAGACCCGCAAGCGTCCTGCTGCCGTCACCCTCACGCCTGCTGCCGAGCAGCGCGTTGCCGACCTGATGGCGAAAGCGCCGGAAGGGACTATCGGCGTCAAGCTCTCGACGCCGCGACGGGGCTGTTCGGGTCTTGCCTATTCGGTGGATTACGTCACCGAGGCCAATCCCATCGACGAGCAGATCGAGACGCCGGGCGGCCTGTTCTTCATCGATGCCGCCAGCGTGCTCTACCTGATCGGCAGCACGATGGACTGGCAGGAAGACGACTTCACTGCCGGGTTCGTGTTCGACAATCCCAACGCGACCGGCTCATGCGGCTGCGGCGAGAGCTTTACCGTCTGAAGCCGCTCTCTTCGGCCAGGAAGTCGAGCAGGGCCTGATCGTATTCGTCGACCTGGCCGTTCTCGTCGATCTGACCTTCGAGCCATGTCTGTTCGGTCACGTCGACTTCGCGCGCCTTGGCGACGCGGGCATCGAGATCGGCGCCATCGCTTTTCTTGCCCAGCGCCTCGGCGATCACATCATAGAAATTGTCGCGCAGGAACGACTTGCCCATGCGTCGCGCAAAGCCGCCCAGCGACGAGCGCGAATCCTTCATGAACTTTTCCAGTTCGGCGGCGCGTTCGGGCGAAATCGCCTCGTAAGAGGTGAAACCGGCCAGGTAATTGCCGACGCCCTGAACGAACAGCTGCTTCCATTCGGGCGCGTTGTTCGCACCGAGCGTCGCATCCTTGATGCGGTAGAGCAGTTCGGCCTCGCTGCGGCTGATGCCGCTTGGTCTTTCGCTGCCGCTGGCGAACAGCAGGCGGCGCAGCAGGTCTGCCTCGGCCTTGGTAACGTTGCCCTTTTCAAGCGTTCCGCCGCTGCGGGTCGGGCCGACGCCAGTCAGCACCGCGTGCTTGATCTGGGCGATTGCATAGACGCGCAGGTCCTGCGGAACCGAGAGCGCGCGTTCGGCGAGGCGCACGAGCAGTTCCAGTTCGGTCAGGCTGTCGACCTTGCCGTTATGATCGATCCGGGCGATCAGCCAGTCCGCCTGCTCTTCGCTGACGTAGCCCCTGGGTTCCACGCCGTTGATGATGAACTCACCCAGAGCCTCGACGAAGTAGTCCGACCATTCGTTCGTCGGCACGTCGATGGCGTCGTTGATGGCGAAGATCGCTTCGGCTTCCTCTGGCGTTATCTGACCGTCGCTCCAGCCGGTGCGGCGCAGCGACAGGATTTCGTCCGGCGTAATCAGGCCATCGGCAGCAACCTTGCTCGCCAGTTCGCGGAAATGCATGCTCATCGTTATCGCGTCCCAAGCTCTTGTGGTCGCGTCGTTGCTGCGAAAAACCGGAAACCACTTTTTCGCACGACGCTCGAGGAAAGGGCCGCAGTATCGCCAAACAAGCTTAAATCCCGGTTACTGCCCTCTGGAGCCCCGCAAGGCCTGGACGCAAGCGGCCTTGTCTACGTCGCGCCCATCACTGCGACGCGCCTCGACATAGGTCGCGAGAGGATCGTGCGAGCGGGACGTGGGATAGAGGTAAATGTCGAGAACACAGGCAGTTCCGGTGAATTGCAGCTTGCGGGCATCGCCTTCCCAGACCTCAAGCCGTGGCTTGCCGAACTGGCCGATCACCTGGGCCTGCGTCGCGCCGATCACGCCTTCGAGGCCCGGCTCCATGCGGAATTGCGGATCGCGAAGCGGGGTCGCGACAGGTGTGCGCACGGGTGCCCGCGTGATGCTTTTCGGCGATTTGCCGCCAGTCGTGCCGCCGGTCGATGCACAGGCGGAAAGCGCGACCGCAATAAGGCCGGACACGGCGACATTGCGCAGGGCAGGGCGATAGCTTGTCATTGCGCTGACATGACAGCGGCATTGGCCGTGTCAATGGCCGATCCGCTTGCGCGCGACAGGCGAGCGCGTTAGGCCCGCGCATCGTCGCAATATCCCGAATTTCCAGCAATCAAGGAACAGGCATGGCCGCTTCATCGCCCGCAGCAACCCTCGATGTCGTCGGCATCGGCAATGCCATTGTCGACGTCATGTCGCCTGCGGAAAACGAGACGATCGAGAGGCTGGGCATGAATCGCGGCGGCATGACGCTGATCGATACGGACCGTGCGCACGCGCTCTACGATGCGATGGGCCCGGCCAAGGAGATTTCGGGCGGTTCGGCGGCGAATACGCTGGCCGGTCTTGCCAGCCTTGGATCGCGCTGCGCCTTCATCGGGCAGGTCGCAGACGACCAGCTGGGCGAGGTGTTCGCGCATGACATCCGCGCGACCGGCATCCGGTTCGACGTACCGGCCCGTCCGGGTGAACCGCCGACGGCGCGCTGCCTGATCTTCGTTTCGCCCGATGGCCAGCGGACCATGAATACCTATCTCGGCGCGTCACAGTTTCTCCCTTCCGCTGCGCTTGACGAGGCGCTGATCGCCGATGCGCGGATTCTCTACCTCGAAGGCTATCTGTGGGACCCGGAGGAGCCACGCGCCGCGATGAAGCAGGCGATTGCCGCCTCGCGAGGTGCGGGGCGCGAAGTGGCTTTCACTCTTTCGGACGCTTTCGTCATCGCCCGCCATGGCGACGACTTTCGCGCGCTGATCGATGCTGGCCAGATCGACGTGCTGTTCGCCAACGAGCACGAACTGGCGGCCCTGACTAGAATGGACGATTTCGAGGCAGGACTGGCATCGCTTGCGCCCAGGGTGCCGACGCTCGTCGTAACCCGCAGTGAAAAGGGTGCCGTCGCGATTTCAGGCGGGGAACGCGCCGAAGTCGCTGCCGAGCCGATCGAGCGCGTGGTCGATACGACCGGTGCTGGCGACATGTTCGCGGCAGGCTTCCTCCACGCGCGCGTTGCCGGAAGGCCGCTCGCAGAGTGCCTGCGCGCAGGCTCAATCTGCGCCTGGGAAATCATCTCGCATTACGGCGCTCGGCCCGAGTCGGACCTGAAAGCCCTGCTGGCCAGCAAGCTCGGCTGAATTCAGCCGCCCGCGTTCTCCCGCTCGACCTCTCGCCAGCCAATGTCGCGGCGGCAGAAGCCTGACGGGAAATCGATGAGATCGACTGCCTTGTAGGCCTTCTTCTGTGCTTCGCTGACCGTTTCAGCCATGGCCGTTACGTTGAGTACCCGGCCCCCGCTGGCGACCAGCGTGCCGTCCGTGCCGCGCGCTGTCCCGGCATGGAAAACCTGCGCCCCGCTCGCTTCTGCCTGCTCGATCCCGTGGATCGCACCGCCCTTTTCGGGCGTGCCGGGATAGCCATTGGCCGCCATAACCACGGTCATGGCGGTATCGTCCGAAAAGCGCGGCGGCTCCAGCGCGGCAAGGCGGTTTTGCGCACAGGCGAGCAGGAATTCGGCGAGGTCGCTCTCCAGCCGCATCATCAGCACCTGGCATTCCGGGTCGCCGAAACGGCAATTGTATTCGATCAGCTTTGGCCCTTCGCGAGTCAGCATCAGCCCGGCGTAGAGCACGCCCGAATAGGGCATGCCGGCATCTGCCATGGCCTTGACGGTCGGCGCGAAGATCTTCGAGACGACCTCGGCGCGCAGCATCGGCGTCATGATCGGGGCAGGGCTGTAGGCACCCATGCCGCCGGTGTTGGGGCCGGTATCGCCTTCGCCGACGCGCTTGTGGTCTTGCGCCGTGCCGAAAGGAACGATGGTGCTGCCGTCGGTGAGCGCGAAGTAGCTGGCTTCCTCGCCCTCCATGAATTCCTCGATCACCGCCTGCGCGCCGTCCGATCCGAAGCGCCCGGCGAATATGTCGCGCACGGCCTCTTCCGCCTCCTCGCGGGTCATGGCGACGGTCACGCCCTTGCCGGCGGCCAGACCGTCGGCCTTGACCACGACCGGCAGGCCGAAGGCATCGAGCGCGGCCATGGCCTCTGCCTCGCTGTCGGCGCGGCGGTATCCGGCGGTCGGGATGCCGGCCCGCAAGCACATTTCCTTGGTGAAGCTCTTGCTGCCTTCAAGCTGGGCGGCTGCCTTGCTCGGGCCGAACACCGGCACACCCGCACCGCGCAGGCTGTCGGCAAGGCCATCGACGAGAGGGGCTTCCGGCCCAACGACGACAAGGCCGATCCGTTCGTCATTGCAAAAGGCGATCACGGCCTGGTGGTCGGTGGCGTCGAGCGCCAGACATTCGGCATACTGAGCGATCCCCGGATTTCCGGGCGCGGCAAACAGCTTTTCGCATTGCGCGGATTGCGCCAGCTTCCATGCCAGCGCATGTTCGCGTCCACCAGAGCCCAGCAGCAGGATATTCATGGCCGGTTCTTCGCCTTTCGATCAGGATTTGCGTGCCAGCGGGCTCGTAGCCGAGCATGGCTCCGGGGACAACGCCGCGCCTCTATCGGTGAGCGAACTGTCCGGCATGCTCAAGCGCGTCGTCGAGGACAGGTTCGGCTTCGTGCGCATCCGCGGCGAACTGTCGGGCGTGAAGCGGGCGGCGTCCGGGCACCTCTATTGCTCGCTCAAGGACGACAAGGCGGTCATCGACGGGGTCATGTGGAAAGGCACGGCCCAGCAGCTTGCTTTCCGGCCCGAGGACGGGGTCGAGGTCGTGGCCAGCGGCAAGCTCACGACCTATCCCGGTCGCTCGAAATACCAGATCGTTATCGAGTCCATGGAAATCGCGGGCGAAGGCGCCCTGCTGGCCCTGCTCGAACGCACGCGGGCGAGGCTGGCTGCCGAAGGCCTGTTCGCGGCTGAACGCAAGCGGCCCTTGCCCTATCTGCCAAAGGTGATCGGCGTCGTGACGTCTCCCACCGGCGCAGTCATCCGTGACATCCTGCACCGGCTGGCCGATCGTTTCCCGAGCCATGTGCTGGTCTGGCCGGTGCTAGTGCAGGGCGAAGGCGCGGCGGCGCAGGTCGCGGCGGCGGTCGATGGATTTTCCGCGATTCCGGAAAATGGCCCGGTACCCAGGCCCGACCTTGTCATCGTGGCGCGTGGCGGTGGTTCGATTGAGGATCTGTGGGCCTTCAACGATGAGATCGTTGTGCGCGCCATCGCCGCAAGTTCGATCCCGGTCATCAGTGCGGTCGGGCACGAGACGGACACGACCCTTGCCGACTTTGCCGCCGACATGCGCGCGCCGACACCGACGGCGGCAGCGGAAATGGCGGTTCCGGTGCGTGAGGAACTGCACAACCAGCTTGCCGAGCTTGGCATCCGTTCGCGGCGCAACGTAGCCCGCCCCGTCGCTACCGGCCGCGAACGGCTTGAGGCGCGCGCGCAACGCCTGCCGCGCCCCGATGCCCTGCTTGCTCCTGCCACGCAGCGGCTTGACGATCTGGCCGAGCGGTTGCGGCGCGGCCTCAAGGACAGGGCGGGGATCGAGCGCGACAAGCTTGCCGGGCTGGCGCGCCACTTGTCCGTGCCCATGCTGCGCCAGCACCATGCCGGAGCCGTCCGGGACCTTTCCCATGCGGGAGACAGGCTGGGGGCAGGCTTGCGAGCGGCCGCGACGCGCGGTCAGGCGCGGCTTGACCAAGCAGGCGCCTTGCTCCGACCGCAGCTCCTTGCCGGGCATCTGCGCGAGGACAAGCGCAGGCTTGCCGACGCCGGTTTCACTTCGCTCCTCCTGCAGCGGCGGATCGCGGCCGATGGCGAGCGCCTGTCCGCCCTGTCCCGCCTGCTGCCCCAGCTCGACCCTGACAAGCCGCTCGATCGCGGGTTCGCGCGAGTCACCGATCCCGAGGGGCAGACACTTACCAGTCGCAAGCTCGCTTCGCAGGAAAAGGCGCTGGTTCTGCACTTCAGGGACGGCAAACTCGATGTCGCAGTTGGAAGCGGCGCAGCGCCTTCCAGAAAATCGCGTTCTGACGCCAACCAGTCACGGCAAGGCGATTTGTTTTGAGCGAGTCGCTCTGCTAGTCTGGACGCCATGCTGATGTCCGCACAAGATCGTCCCGCGCGCCTTCACTATGGGCCGAACGGGTTTCGTATCCTCACTTCAGGCAGTCATGTTCCCTGCGCCGTCACCGGTGAGGCGATCGCGCTGGAGGCTCTGCGCTACTGGAGCGTCGAGCGGCAGGAAGCCTATGCGAGCTGCGAGATTGCCACGCGCCGGATGCTGGAGGCAAAGTGATTCCCCGCAGTCCGAAGTTCACTGCCGTTTTCGGCGTCGCGCTTGCTGGCACCCTGCTGGCCGTCGCTGCCGGCGTCTATGCCAATACGCCTGCATCGTCCCGTTCGACGAGTTCGCAGGGGACTGGCTTTACCTTCGCCGGCGATCAGCAGCAGGGCGGCTGGATCAGGGGAAAGGTTCCGGCCGGAACGGTTTCGCTGCTGTTCGACGGAAAATCGGTCCCGTTCGCGCCTGACGGGTCCTTTTTCGTCGCATTCGATCGCGATGCCGGACCGCGTGCAGTCCTTTCCGCGCGTCGATCGGACGGATCGACCGAGGCGCAGCAACTGGCGGTAGCTCCGCGTGCATGGCGGATCGAGAACATCAATGCCGCGCGCAGGCCGGGCGGCGCGACCGATGCGTTCATGGCGCTTCGCCGGCCCGAACTCGCGCGAATCAATGCTGCGCGCGCCAAGGACACCGGGGCGACCGGTTGGCGGCAGCAGTTCATCTGGCCGGTCAAGGGGCGCATTTCCGGCATGTTCGGCTCACAACGGGTCTATCGCGGCGAACCGGGAGCCTACCATTCGGGCCTGGACATCGCGACGGGCGGCACTGGCACGCCCTTTGTCGCACCAGCCGACGGCGTCGTGATTCTTGCCGCGAAAGAGCCGTTCACGCTCGAAGGCCATTTGTTGATGATCGACCACGGCATGGGCCTGAACAGCGCCTTCCTGCATTGTTCGGCGCTCCTTGTCGAAGAGGGCGATGTGGTGAAGCAAGGCCAGCTAATCGGCCGTATTGGCGCAACCGGGCGCGCCACGGGTCCGCATCTTCACTGGAGCATGAAGTGGAACGATGCGCGCATCGATCCGATCCTGCTGACCGGTCCGATGAAGTGACTGCCCGGTAACTGGCCGAAAGATCGGCGAAACCGTTTTATCATCGCGGCAGATCGTCTAACGAGACGCTCGTGCGCCGCCTTGCCGCCATCCTGCTTGTCATCGTCGCGCTCACCCCGCTGCTGTGGGTGCGCGAGGATCCGCTTCTCCCCTCCGGCCCGATGCGTATCCGGTTCGTACCCCTGAGCACGAAGACTGTCGATGCAAGGCAGCTTGGTCCGTTCCGGCTGGAGAAAGCCTGGGCCATCGACGATCTGAGTCACAGGTACGGCAGCTATTCCGGTCTCGTCGCTCTCGGCAAGGGGCGTCTTTTCAGCGTTTCGGACACTGGCAATTCGCTCGAATTTTCCGCGCCGGACGCAGCCGAGCGCGCGCCCGGCATTGGCGGGCGGGTCGTCTACAACCAGGCTGACAAGTATCACATGGACGCCGAAGCAGCGACCTACGATCCGGCGACGTCGCAGGTCTGGGTAGCCTTCGAGTTCAGCAATATCGTAACGCGCTTCACGCTTCGTGACGGCAAGCTGGTCGACAACAAGCCTGTCCATCCGCCAGCCATGCGCGACTGGGGCAACAATACCGGCCCCGAATCGTTCGCCCGCCTGTCCGACGGCCGCTTTCTGGCTATCAGGGAGGGCTTCGTCAGCCTGCTCGACCGGAAGCGGCATTCGGCCGTGCTGTTCGCCACCGATCCGGCCAGGGATCCGAATACGGCAAAGATGTTTACCTTCGTCGGCCCGAGCGGTTTCAGCCCTACCGATGCCACGCAGTTGCCGGACGGGCGCGTTCTGGTGCTGATGCGGCGGGTCGTCTGGCCGATGCCACCGCGATTCGGCGGCGCCATCGTGATCGGCGATCCTGCTGCGATTCGAGAGGGGCGTGAATGGCCGGTGCGCACACTCGCCACCTGGTCGGGTGGCTTGCCGGTCGACAATTTCGAAGGTCTCGCGATCGAGCCGCCGAGCGATCCGGAAAGCGAGGAACCGCTGACCATCTGGGTCATTTCCGACGACAACCGCGCCGCCCTGCAACGCGCCGTGCTCTGGAAGCTGCGGCTCGATCCTGCCGACCTGCCACCGCTAAAAAGGAACGAAGGCAAACAAAAAGGCGCGCGGGATGTCCGCACGCCTCCTGTTTCAGACCAGCCCGGAAAGGCCGGGCTCTAGCTGTCAGGCAGCAGCCTTGGCCAGCTTCTTGAGCTCGCGCTTTACCTTGAGCGCGGTCTTCGAGAGCTTGGCATCCTGAGTCTTGAGCAACCAGTTGTCGAGGCCGCCATTGTGCTCGACCGAACGCAGGCCATGCGTCGAAACGCGGAACTTGAAGCTGCGGTCCAGCGCTTCGGACATTAGCGTGACGTTCTGCAGGTTGGGCAGGTAGACGCGCTTGGTCTTGTTGTTGGCGTGGCTGACGTTATGGCCGGTGAGACGGCCCTTGCCGGTCAGTTCGCAGATGCGGGACATGAGAAAACTCGCTTCAAAATGGGTTGCCGAATGATCGGGAAGGCGCGCGCATAGCGATTCACCGGTTGCAGGTCAAGGCGTGGCGCGTGTAGCGCCTGTCACATGACCCGCTGGCCGCTCCCCGAGTTCATGGCGCTCGCGCTCGACGAAGCGCGGGCGGCAGCCGTATCGGGCGAAGTTCCGGTCGGCGCGGTCATCGTTTGCAATGGCGAGGTGATTGCGACCGCGCACAATTCGCCGCGCCTTCTCAAGGACCCTTCCGCCCATGCCGAGATGCTGGCGATTCGCCGGGCTGCGGCGGTGCTGGGGCGCGAGCGGCTGGAAGACTGCGAGTTGTGGGTGACTCTGGAGCCATGCGCCATGTGTGCCGGCGCGATCGGCCATGCCCGGATCGCCCGCGTCTACTATGCCGCGTCCGATCCGAAGGGCGGGGCGGTCGAACATGGCCCGCGCCTGTTCGACCAGCCGCAATGCCTGCACCGGCCCGAGGTCTATTCGGGCATGGGCGAGGGGGAGGCCGGGGACCTGCTGCGCGGATTTTTCAGAGAGAGGAGATAATAATTCCGGCTATGCAAGAGCCGCAAGGTCGACTGGCCGCCCGCAGCGCTGTCAGGCGCGAGGAAAGCCAAGCGAACGTATGCTCGCGCCGGCGCTTGAGGCTAAATAATCAAAGTCCCCGCCAGATTTTGAGCGGCGCGCCATCCACCGTGCCGAATTCGCTCCGCTCGCAGCGGCGGGGCAGGAAGCGGCGGGAATAGCAGAATTTCAGCCCGCGCAGCCAGCCGCGCGCATTGGTCTCGATCCCGATCTGGTCGCGCTTCCACGCAGGATTCACCGCGAGGATCGCCTCGCGAAGGTCGCCTGCCGTCAGGTCCTTCTTGCGCGACAGTCGGTCGGCATCGGGCCAGCGCAGCGAGCGCCACAGGATGTTGCTGACCTTGAAATAGGTCTCGGGCCTTTTCGCCATGCAGGAGCCGTGTTTGGCCCATTCGTGTTCGACCAGCCAGGGGACCGGCGTCATGCAGAGCTGGCTGCGGATCGTCTCCGGCCTGGGGCGCGGTGTCAGCGAACACCATTGCGGCGGCGGACCCTTGGCGGCTTCCGGCCACAGACCGTGCAGCACGAAACCGAAGCGCCCATTGCGGCCCGAGCATTGCATCGACGCGGCGCTACGAGGGTTTCTGCAGTATTCGGGCGACCAGCTCGCGGCGAGCACATATGTCGCCACGGGCGTTTTCCGCACCGGTCCATCGGGCCGGATCGGGCGCGGTGTCTCCACCTTGTCCGGCAGCGAGCACTGATAGGCCTGGGCAAGAGCCGGACCTGGCATCAGCGCAGCGATGACCAGCAGCAACCCCCTCACAGCGGCGTGAAATCCAGGCCGATGTCGGCCGCGGGCGCGCTCTGGGTCAGCCTGCCGACCGAGACATAGTCGACGCCGCTTGCTGCGATTGCGCCGATGGTCTTGAGATTCACTCCGCCCGATGCCTCGCAAGGTACGCGGCCAGCGACCAGTTCCACGGCTTCGCGCAGCATGTCCGGCCCCATGTTGTCGAGCAAGAGGTGGTGTGCGCCAGCCTCCAGCGCCGGTTCGATCTGGTCGATGCGGTCGACTTCGCAGATGATCTTCTCGACACCAGCCTCGCGCGCACGCCGGACTGCCTCCCCCACTGATCCGGCAACGAGGACGTGGTTGTCTTTTATCATCGCTGCGTCCCACAGGCCCATGCGATGGTTTTGCGCACCGCCCATGCGGGTCGCGTATTTTTCGAGATGCCGCAGTCCGGGGATGGTCTTTCGCGTGTCGAGCAAGGTCGCATAACCCTGCATCGCATCGACATATTCGCGAGTCATGGTCGCGATGCCTGACAGATGCTGCACCGTGTTCAGGGCGCTGCGTTCGGCAGTCAGCATGGCGCGGGCATTGCCGGTAAGGCGCATCAGGTCCGTGCCCGGCGCGACCTGTTCGCCTTCCCCGACGAGGATCTCGATCTCCATGTCCGGATCGAGCTTGCGGAGAAAGGCCTCGGCAATCGGCAGGCCCGCGACAGTGATCGCGTCGCGGCTGTCCATCACGCCGGAAAAGCGGTCCCCGGCACCGATAACGCTCTCGCTGGTGACGTCATGCCCGCCGCCGGGAAGCCCCACGCCAAGGTCTTCGGCGAGCGTGGCGGAAACGAAGGCGTCGAGGTCGAAGCCGGGGAGCAAGAAAGTCATGCCCAGTGCTTTAACCCGGTCCGTAAGGACCGCAAGGCCGACCGGCCGTCCGAGCTTATGCGAGGTAGCCAAGCGGCCCGGATGGGCCACGCCCGGCGTTTGAGGGTCTCAAAATCAGTGCACGAACCGCGCGATGACGTCGCGATAGGAGCGGCTGACCTTCACCTGAGCGCCCGAATCGAGCACCAGGAAGCATTCGCCATTGGTGTGCGGCTTGACCTGGCGGACCTGGTTGAGGTTGACGATGGTCGAGCGGTGTACGCGCTGGAACACCCGCGGGTCGAGGCGGCGTTCCAGATCCTTCATCGTCTCGCGCAGGATCAGCGAATTGTCGGCGGTGCGGATGCACATGTAATCGCCTGCTGCCTCGATATGTTCGATGGAATCGACGTCGATCCGGAAGATCTGGCCGCGATCCTTGATGTTGATGAGCTGCTCGTAGCGCGGCGCAGCCGCTTCGCCCTCGTCCGGCATGGCCTCGATCGCGTCTGGAGCGACCTCGGCAAGCACGGTCTTGAGCTTTTCCGCTTCGTCGGCAGATTTCTTTTCGGCCAGACGAACACGCACGCGCTCGAGCGTATCGGCCAGTTTGTCTTCCTCGACCGGCTTCATCAGGTAGTTGACCGCATTGGCCTCGAACGCGCGGATCGCGTGTTCCTGATAGGCGGTGACGAACACGATCAGCGGCGGTTCGATCTCCATCACGCCCTTGACCACGGAGAAGCCGTCGAATCCCGGCATCTGAATATCGAGAAAGACCAGATCGGGCTTCTCGGTCTTGATCTTGCGGATCGCCTCCCGCCCGTTCGAGCAGGTGTCGACGATCTCGACGTCGGGATATTTCTCGAGACGCAGCTGCAGGCCCTGAATGGCCAGCTTTTCGTCGTCGACTAGGATGGTGCGAATGGTCATTGTTTCAGCCTTGGTTCCCTAACGCGCGGCACCGATCCGAGTTGCCGACTTATTCCGCCGCTGCCGCCACTGCTGGGATCTCGGTTGCGCCTTCGACAGTGGCGGCCGTTTCCAGTGGCAGTTCGATGATGACGGCAAAGCCGCCTTCGGGTGGTTCGAGCGTCTCGAACAGGTGCTTGTCGCCATAGGCCTGTTCCAGCCGTTCCTTGATATTCGCGAGGCCCACGCCAGTCGAAACCGGCTCTCCTCCATCGAACTTGATGCCGCTTAGCCTGCGGTCGGTCGTCTCGCTTTTCAAGCCGGGGCCGGTATCGGAGACGGCGATCCGAAGCATTGGCCCGACAAGCTGCGTTTCTATGCGGATTTCCGCGCCGCTTTCCTGCGTGCTCACCGCATATTTGATGGCGTTCTCGACAAGCGGTTGCAGCAGCAACGACGGCAGCAGGGCAGTGCGGCTGGCCGGATCGATCTCGAAAGTCGTGCGCAGCCGCTCCTCGAAACGCATGCGTTCGATATCGAGATAGAGCTTCAGGGTTTCAACCTCCTGCGCCACGGTCACGCGGGCCGAGGGTTCGTTGATAAGGGTATAGCGAAGGAACGAGGACAACCGGCTGAGCATCGCATTGGCAGGCTCGGTCTGCTGCAGCAAGACCAGCGTGGAGATCGAATTCAGCGTGTTGAACAGGAAATGCGGATTGAGCTGGTAGCGCAGCATGGCAAGCTGGGCAGAGGTTGCCTGATTTTCGAGCTGGATGAGCTGGTCGTTCTGTTCCTCGACCTGAATGAAGAAGTTGATGGCGTAGTAGAGTGCCGACCATGCGCCGAGTAGCGTCGCGTTGAGATAGAAGACGCCGATAAACAGCTGGGTGAAACTCGCCTCGCTGTCAGAACGATAGAGCGAAATCACCCATGCATCGATGAAGGCGTGGAGCGAAGCCGCCAGAACCAGCAGCACAGCCGTCGAACCCCAAGTCACGAGCGGGCGCTGGGCGATAAGCTGGCGGTAGATCACTGCCAGCACGAGAGATATCGAAAAGCCGGTAATGGTGGCGATCAGGATCAGGACGAGAAAGGCAAGCGGCTGGTCATTGGCAATGGCCGACATGACACGCAGCAGCATCGCCCCGCCCCAGCCGGCAAGCTGGAGACGCCAGAAAGCCTGATTCTTGTTGGTGAAGAACGGGCTTGGCCTGATCGGAAGCATCGCCATGACTTGCTTCTAGCCCATATTCCGCATGACGGGAATCCGCAGGTAGGGCCCGGTCAGCTTTGTGCGTCCTTGATCGCCTCGGACAGCTGATCGTAGCCGACAGCGCCGGGAATGAGTTGGTCTCCGATGACCCAGCTTGGCGTTCCGTCGAAGCCGAGCTGCCGGGCATGACCGAGGTTGCGCGCGATTTCCTGGCTGATCCGCTCGCTGCCTGCAGCCGCCCTTGCTTTGTCGAGATCGAGGCCTGCCTGTCGCGCCGCCGCTTCGATGGTCGCGGGTTCGGGCTGACCGATGGCGAACATGGCATCGTGGAAGGCCTGATACTTGCCCTGCTCCGCTGCTGCCAAGGCCATCCGCGCGGCAGCTTCGCTGTGTTCGGACAGGATCGGGATATCGCGCATGACGACGCGCAGGTTCGGGTTCTCCTTCACCAGACGGGCGACGTCCGCGACGCTCTTGCGGCAATAGCCGCAGGCGAAGTCTGAGAATTCCACGAGGGTTACGGTACCCTTGGGATTGCCGAGCACCGCGCCAGGGAAAGGCGTCTCGACCTCGTCGCGCAGGCCGGTCAGGCGCTTGCTGTTGGTCTTGCGCTGGAGGTTCTCCATCGCCTCCGGCAGCACTTCGGGATGAGCGAGGAGATAGTCATGCACCACCGATTCGATTGCGCTCCTGTCTGCCGATGACAGGCTGGCGGCGGGGTCGGAGAATTGGCGCGCGGCAAACCATCCGCCAGTTGCAGCCAAAGCGAAGGCCGCGAGCAAGCCGATAATCCAGCCCGCGGAAGGGCGTTTGGCAGTAGAAGAATTGTCCATCCCTCGACTACCTATTCTTCTTCTTGCGCCTTTCAAGCTCTGCCTGTGCCGCAAAAGCGATGTCTTGCGCGCGCAACCAGTCAGCCGAACCTTGCGGAAGCTCGGCCTCGGCAGCCTGCGCGCTGATCAGCGCGCGGTCCATGTTTCCGGAAAGCGACTGCTGTTCGGCCGTCGCCAGCTTGGCACGAGCCATGTCGCCATTGGCCGCATAGACCACGCCCAGCTGATACCAGGCGAAAGGATTGCGGCGATCGCGCGCGACCGCTGCCTTCAGCACGCGTTCGGCTTCGGCAAAATTCGCCTGATCTTCCGAAGCGATCAGCGCGTGGCCGAACAGCGTGGCGATGAGAGGCTCGTTGCCTGTGATGCCTGTCGCCTTGCGCAGCGCCGGAAGAGCTTCCTCGGGCTTTCCTGCCTCGAGCAGGATCTGACCCTTGAGTTCGAGGAAATAGGGATTGTCCGGCTCGGCCGCGAGAAGGGCGTCGGCTTCTCCGAGGGCCTGAGGCAGGAGCGCCTCCTTGTGGTAGGCATAGGCGCGGGCGTAGTGCGCCGGTATCGACTGGTTGGAGGGCGGGTAAACCTGCAGGGTGTCTTCCGGTCGGGCGAGATAGCCGAACAGCTTCGCCTTGATCCGCTGGAAGCGCTTTTCGATGTCCGGGTCGCCCGGACGGTTCCACGCCGGATCCTTCTCGTAGGTATCCTGAAGCGTGGTGATGCGATCGCCGGTCATCGGGTGGCTGCGCGCGAATTCGTCGGCTTCGCTCGGCTGGTAGCCGTAGCGGAACTCGAGGTTCTGGAGCTTCTTGAAGAACTCGATCGAGCCGCGCCCCGAGATGCCCGCACCTGAAAGATAGGTTGCGCCGGCCGCATCGGCGCTTGCTTCCTGCGAACGGTTGTAGGCGAGGAACTTGCCCATGGCAGCCTGCTGGCCTGCCATCAGCACGCCCATCGCGGCATCGCCGGCGCCAGCCACTGCCGCCGCGGCGCCTAGCAGCAACGAGAGCAGCGTGATCCCGGTTGCCGACTGCGCGCCGGGATTGAATATGGCGTGGCCGCCCGTGACATGGCCCAGTTCATGGGCGATGACCCCCTGAACCTCGCCGGCTGTCGAGGCTTCGTTGATGAGGCCGCTGTTGAGATAGACAGCCTGCCCGCCGATCACGAAGGCATTGACCGCCCGATCGTTGACGAGGACGACATCGACGTTTGCAGGCTCCAGTCCGGCAGCCTTCACCAGCGGCGCCGACATATCTGCAAGCAGGCGCTCGGTTTCGGCGTCACGCAGGATCGACTGTGCCATGACCGGGCTTGCACCAAGTCCGAGAACGGCCAGCAGGGCAAGGCAAAGGGCGACAGCGTGGCGAATGCGCGGCATGGCCCTCTCTAGGACGGGCTACGCTGAACCGGCAATGAAGATTTGGTTTGTGACCGTCAGCGAACGAGGCGACGCGCGGCCTTTTCGATCAGGGCAGGTTCGTCGTCGACCTCGCCGAGGATCTCGATATGGCCGCCCGGCGTGCGCCGTGCAACGAGCAGGGTGAACTCCGCGCCCGATGTTGCAAGGTCTTCGAAGTGCAGGCCTTCCATCTTGCGCAACCTGGCTATGAGCTTTTCCTGGCGCGTTTCGGTCGAGGTCGAGCCGCTGGCGAGCTTGCGCAGGCGACGTTCCTCGGCAACCAGCGCCTTGAGGCCGCCCGGCGTTTCTGCCAGCAGGCGGGCCAATCCACCCTGACCGAGGTCGAGCCTGCGGGCATGGTCGAGCGCGGCGGCGTATTCGGCTACACGCGTCTTGTCGTAGTTGATGCCGAAGACCAGCTTGACCACCGGCACCATCGGAGCGCGGTCCTGCACGGCAAGGCCCGTATCCGACAAGAGTTCCTGATATTCCTTGACATGTGCCTGTGCGGCCAAGGCGAAATCGTGTGCCGTGCCGATGGCTGCATAGAGCGCCTGGTGCGTGCGTTTCTCGCAATTCGCGGCCTCGTCGGCGAGGTCGCGGGCAGCCGCAAGCCAATCGAACAGCGAGCGTTCAGCGTCCTTGGTGCCGAGATCGATGCTCGCCATCGCGAGGTGTGCCGAACCGGCCGAAAGCGCAGGCTCGGGATAGGCTTCGAAATCGTCATCGAGCGGCGTGTCGAGTTCAAGCGGCGTAACGTGATCGACCGGGCCGTCTGCCCAGTCGGTCAGTTCCAGCTCTTCGTGGTCGTCGAGAGATTTCGGTTCGAGAGCCTGGTCGATCTGCAGCAGCAGCTCGTCCGCAGTTGCCTGATCGGCCAGCTCCTTCCAGTTGATGACGCCGTAGATGTAGTCGATGGTGTCGTTGTCGCTGGAAAACGGCAGGAGGATGCCGCGATAGAGGATCGTCGCGCCACGCTGGTTCACGAATTCGGCCTCGAAGCCGATCGGGGCCTGATTGGCGATGATCTGCAGGTAATGATCGGTGATGCGCGAAAGCAGCGAGCGGCTGGGCACGTCGCTGAGGCGCTCGATATCGTCGCTGCTGTCGCATTCCTGCGCCAGCTTGTCACCGACATAGGCGACAACCGGATTTTCGATGTCGTCGGAGAAGTTCAGGAGGACGCTGTATGGCCCGAAATCGGCCTGGCTCTTCGGATCGAAATCAGAAGCCGACGGATAGTTGCGGTCGTCGAGCAGCGACGCCCAGAAATTGTAGGCGCGGACCTGCATGCGGCGCTCGTCCTGACCGATCGCCACCGGCGGCAGTTCATTGCCGACTTCGTCTTCCGCGGCATCGAAATCCTGCGCATCGTCGTACGCATCGTCGTTGTCCGGAAACTGGCCCCGCAAGTTGTCCATTCCTGGGTCCCCAAATGTCCCTGTGGGCTCCTTTATGGACGCAGCATGGTAAAATTAGTGTTAAGCCTTTGATACAAGTCGCTGACTGTGCGGGCTTGTCAGGTGGGCTGGACGACTCCTTCGCCGCGTTTCGGAACAGGGGCGATGCGCCACAGAATCAGCGATCCGACGACGAGGAAGACCGAAGCTGCGTGGAGCGCGAAAGGCAGGTTCACGGCATCCGCGACCGCACCCCACAGCCAGGCGCCCAGCGCCATCCCGCCGAAAGTGCAGGCCTGATAGGTGGACAGGCACCGCCCGAGAATTTCCTCGGGCGAGCGGAATTGCATCGCCGTGCTCATGCTGGTCATGACCGCGACCCATGCCACGCCAGCCAGAAATGCAATTGGCGCCGCCCAAATCACGGCATGGACTTCGGCCAGAATGCTCATCGCCAGAACGAAGATCACCACGCACAGACCGAGCACGCCTTCCAGCTCGAAACGATCGCGCAGGTGGCCGACGAAGGGCGCCGTGACGATCGAGCCGATCCCGAAGACGGCGAGCATCAGGCCATAGTCGATTTCGCCGCCACCCAGCTGCTCTCCCACCACGGCGGGCAGCAGCGCCTGATAGCCGGCGATACCCAGCCCCAGGTAAAATCCGCGAGCCAGCAAGCGCCTGATCGGGCTGGAACTGAAGCAAAAGCGAAGTCCGATGCGAATTGCCGCGAAGATCGGCCGACGCGAGATCTGTCTCGGCTCCGGCTTCCATTTCAACAGCACGAAGATCAGCGCGAGATAGCTGACCGCGTTGACCCCGAAGGCAAGCGAAGTGTCCCAGACGGAAATCAGCACACCGCCAAGCGCAGGGCCGACGCTGCGCGCCGTGTTGAAGGACATCGAATTGAGCGCGATGGCTTGTGGCAACTCTTCTCGCGGCACCGTCTGGCGCACCGATGACTGCCAGGCCGGGGAATTGAGCGCCGTGCCGACGCCAACCGTCAGGGTGAACGCCAGCAGGATGAAAGGCCCGATGAGGCCAAGATAGGCCAGCACCGCCAGCACGGACGAGGTCAGGAGCATGCCAATCTGCGCGGCGAGCATGACTCGCCGCCTGTCGAAATTGTCGGCGATGGCTCCGGCGATCAGGCCGAACAGCATGATCGGCAGGGTTGTCGATGCCTGGACCAGCGCGATGAGCTGGTTCGAATTGGTCAGCTCGGTCATCAGCCAGGCGGCTGCGACTGACTGGATCGTGGCCCCGAGGTTGGAGAACAGGTTGGCGATCCAGATCGCCCGGAATACCGGATAGCGGAAAGGCGAGAATGCGCCACTTCGGGCCGGTTGGGCGTTATTCGTATTGTGTCCGGCGTCGCTCACCCCGGTCGGTTAGGACGAGGCGACGCTTCCGACAAGTCAGAACAGATAGCGCATCCTGATCGACTGATGCTCTTCCTGCCCGTTCACGGCGAACGCTGCCGAAGCGAAGCTGGGCGGCCCGAACCTGACCGGCGCATTTCGCGAAAATCCAAACCCCTCGGCTGGAATGACGAGCCGCTTGTCGAGCTTGCCGTTGCTGTTCTCGTCATGGACCAGCGAGATGGCATAGGTTCCCGCCGGGACTTGCCCGAAGTCGATTTCGACCTGCCTGCTGGCCGGAACGATCAGGGTTCGCGCGCCGGGATCATGTTCGCAGCCGGGGAAGCTCTTGTTGCTGTCGGTCAGGCAGGCCAGCACCTGCCCCTTGCCGGAGCGAAGCCCGGTCACCGTCGCGCTGACCTGACCGAGCGGCGAAGTCGGGGTCGCACCCAGCAGGGCGGGCGCTGTCGAAACAAGGATCAGGGCCGCGACAGTCCGCGATCGGTAGCGCACAGGTGATCCCAGAAGCGAAAATAGAGGCCGTAATTGCATGTATATTGCTCATGGTGGCGGCTGTGATGGCTGGCGGTTATGAGCCAGTTGCCCAACCGGGAATGAACGAGGCGGCGCGGAAACATCTCCCAGCCCATGTGGTTGGTGACGCCCATTACCGTCATCACCATGAGCACGAAACCCAGAGCGCCTGCGTGGATGGGGATTACGAAGACCAGGGCGGGAATGACTACCACACCCGTGAGCGCCTCGATCGGGTGAAAGCTCATGGCCGCCCAGGCCGTCGGCGGGCGGCTGGCATGATGCACGGCGTGAGCCATGCGGAACAGCGCAGGGCGGTGCATCCAGCGATGCGTCCAGTAGAACCACGCATCGTGCGCCACGAGATAGGCGAGGACCGAAAGCGGCAGCCACCACAGCGGATAGTCGCTCGGGTCGGTGTAGATCCGGGTCCAGCCATCCTGCTGCCAGCCCCAGGCGACAAGGCCGGCGGGAAGGCCATAGATCGCGGCGGAAGCAAGCGACCAGCGCAGTTCCATGCCGATCTGCCGTTCCAGCCCCCGGTAGAGGCCCGGGTGCACGCGACTGGTCAGCCAGGCAAACAGCCCGCTCGATGCGATATAGCGCACAGCCACGATCGCGGTCATCGCGATCATGGAAAGCAGTGCTGCCAACATGGTCTGGTCGGACGGGTCTGCCATCGCGCAGGCCCTTATGCCCGCACGCGCGCTTTGCGGCTAGCCGGTGCGGCGGACCTTTCCGGCATGAGCGCCGACGCCGTTCCTGCCGCCCGAGCGGAAGCGCCGCTTGGGCCGCTGGCCGCCTTCGCCTTCGGGGCGTTGTCCGTGCTGGCCGTGTGGCTTGCCTTCCGCGCGGCGCTCGCCACGAGGTTCGCTCCGGCGCTCCGCACGATGGTCATTGCGACCCTCACCGCGATGATCGCCACGGCCTTCCTTCCGGCCGCCGTCGCTGCTTCTGCCAGCGGTCTGGGCGGGCTTGCGGCGTGAAGGCGCGGGCAGCCTGCGCGCTTCCTCGAGGAAATTCTCGGGCAGACCGAGCGGTGCCAGCCGCACGCGTGTCAGCCTTTCGATGTCGCGCAGGTAGGGCTTTTCATCGGGTGCAACGTAGCTGATCGCGATGCCGTCGCGGCCCGCCCGCGCGGTGCGACCGATGCGGTGCACATATTGTTCGGGCACATTGGGCATCTCGAAATTGAAGACATGGCTCACACCGGTCACGTCGATCCCGCGCGCGGCAATGTCGGTAGCGACGAGGATCGGGGTCTTGCCCTGCCGAAACGCGCCGAGCGCGGCGGTGCGCTGCGCCTGGCTCTTGTTGCCGTGGATCGCCGCGGCGGGAATACCAGCCGATTCGAGATGGCGCACGACCCGGTCGGCCCCGTGCTTGGTGCGAGTGAAGACCAGCGCGCGGTCGACCGAACCATCGGCAAGGCCCTTGCGCAGGCTGAGCGTGAGCAGCGCCTGCTTCTCCGCCTGGTTGATGAGAGTCACGAACTGTTCGACGCGTTCTGCCGTGGTCGCCTGCGGAGCGATCTCGACCCGGACCGGATCGTGGATGAACTGCTTGCCAAGCTCGGCGATGGCCTTGGGCATGGTGGCCGAGAAGAACAGGCTCTGGCGCGGCTTCGGCAGCAGATTCGCGATCCGCTTGAGCGGCTGGATGAAACCGAGGTCCATCATCTGGTCGGCTTCGTCGAGCACGAAAATCTCGACTTCGCGCAGGGTCAGGGCGCGTTGTTCGATCAGGTCAAGCAGGCGTCCGGGAGTCGCAACGAGAACGTCGCATCCGCGCGTCAGGGCGCGGGCCTGCTTGCCGGCGGGCACGCCGCCGAAAATGCACTGCACCGAAAGGTTGGTGAACTTCGCGTAGCCGCGCATGTTCTCGGCGATCTGGGCGGCAAGCTCGCGTGTCGGCGAGAGCACCAGCATGCGGCACGAAGCCGGACGGTGCGCCTTGGGATCGGTAAGCAGGCGGTGCAGCGAAGGCAGCGAAAACGCCGCGGTCTTGCCGGTGCCGGTCTGGGCGATGCCGAGCAAGTCGCGGCCCTTAAGCAAGGCGGGAATGGCCTGCTGCTGGATCGGGGTCGCTTCGTCATAGCCGCGGCTGGCAAGTGCGCGCGTAAGAGGCTCGGCGAGGCCGAGCGAGGAAAAATAGGACATTGTTATACTTTCAAATATCTCTCGAGCGCGCAGCCGACCTAGGGCGCGCGCGCAAAGGGTTGCGTTCGTGCGCGACCCTTGCGTGAGGAGAGAAGCGGTAATCGGCTGCGATCGTCCATCCCGGCCTGCCGCCAAATTGCGGGCTCACGCTGCCTCGGACTGCGGGCCTGCAGGCAGGCGCGCCGATCGCTGGCGGTGCATTTAGTGTGCAATGCAGCAAAAAGCAAGGCCAAAGCGGCCCTTGCGCGCTGCCGGAGCTGCCGATAGCGCGAAAATCATGCGCGAACCGCCCTCACCTTGCACGCGAGTATGCCGGATCGAACCTGCCACGGGCTGGTGCCTTGGCTGCCGCCGCACGCTTGAGGAAATCGCCGACTGGCCGATGCTCTCGGCGCGCGGCAAGGCGGCCCTGCTGGAGAAACTTGAGGGTCGCGGCCCGCGTAGCTGGCCGGATTGAACTTGTTCAGTATCGTCCGCCCAGCTTGGAATGATCCCAGCTCAAGGTGCCGAACGGCGTGAACCGCATTACCACGCGCTTGGCGTAGGAGGCGCGGGCCTGCTCGCTCATCTCGCTGGAAAAGTCTCCCGGACGGGCACCGGTGCCCTGCATGATACCCATCACTTCGGCAACCGCTTCGGGTCCGTGCAGCAATTCGACGTTGCAATAGAGCACCACGGACTTGAGATCGTTATAACCCTCGCCGCTTTCGATCAGCAGCGTGGCGCGCGGATCGCGCTCGATGTTCTTCACTTTCTGCGCCTTGGCGAAAGAGGTCATCACCACGCGGCCTTCACCGTCGATGCCGAAATTCATCGGCATCGGATGCGGCATGCCGGACGGCCCGTTGGTGACGAGGATGATGCGCTTCTGTTCCTTGAGATAGTCGCGCACCTCGTCGGGCGTCATCTCGATTGCTTGGCGCCGTGACGGCATGCCTCGTTCCCCTCCCTGGCTACTTCGCCAGTCGCTCTATCGCGCCGAACCTTCGCCACCCCATTGCAGAGTATGCGGGTCGGCTGCGTTGACCATGCGGTGAAGCGCCGTGCGCGCCAGCCTCTCGACTTCCACCTTGCGCCGGGCAGCGGCCATCTGCAACAGCGGAGCGGGGCGCACGATCTCCGCATCGTAGTCGTCGCCAACGATAACGCCGCAGCGTTCCGGCATGAAATTGTCCTGCTCGAGGCATGCGCGATCGAGGCCGGGCGCAAGGCCCCAGTAGAACCGGTCGCAGAAATCGAGATAGTCGGTCCACTTGGAATCGCCGAGCAGGTCAGCGCGCGAGACCTTTATCTCGACGATCACGACATGACCCTTTGCATCGAGACCCATCAGGTCCGCCCGCCGTCCGCCACGCAAAGGCATTTCCGCCAGACACCACACGTCGTTGCGCGCGAACAGACGACAGATGCCGCGCTGGACGCCCGCAGCAGTCTGTGAGGCAGCAGTGGTCGGGCTGTTCGAATCGGGCTGAAGCATGCCTTATCATAAGAACATATCAGGAACTGGCCAAGCCCCTTCGGCGGGGCGAAGACCGGTCAGGTGCTGCGCAGGCTTGTCCGGGGAGTGTGGCTGGCGGCCAGGGCCATCAATGCGTCCCGCGCACTCAGGAATTCCTGCCAGAGCGCCGTCGCGGCGGCCTGGGGATGTGCGCCGCGGGCGTGCGCCGCGATCAGTGCCGACAGTCCCGGCTCCATGATCGCTGCAAGATCGGCGATACCATTCTCGACCAGTTCGCGCGTCACCGGTTGGGCATCGCGGATCGAGACGGGAAAGGATCTGACCTCTTGCGACATGCCAGGCGCTTCCTGCCCGGCAAGCAGAGCGACCGTCGCGGCCGCATCGTGCAGTGCGGACCATTTCATGCTCAGCGCATTGGCCGCTCCCTGCCCGAACCGCGCGCGGCCCGAGCCAAGGAAAGAACCGCCGCCCGCGCCGGGCCGTTCGCTGGAAACAATGCCGTCCATCAGCCTGCGGTAACACGACGGCCTTGCCAAATCGCTAACCGGAACGCGGCGCAAGGAAGGTGCTGGCGTCAGGGCTATTATGGCACTGGTAAGCCCGCGTGCGACCTGCTAACCGCTCGCGAGCCCCGAGGCACACAGGGCACCCGTAGCTCAGCTGGA
>JAGREN010000070.1 GCA_020446505.1 Novosphingobium sp.
GGCGGCGAGGGATTGGCGGTGCCGGCAGGCACCTGCAGCTTGATATAGCCGTCGATCTTCTTGGCCATGAATGGCCTCCTTTCACACTGTCGGCCCGGACGTGCCGGACCTCATGATAAGCGGTGCAAACGGCATGCAGAGACATGCCTCCCGCGCGGGTTCCCTTTCGGGAAGGCGCGCACATAGCGGAAACCGTGCCAAATGCAAGCGGGACCAAGGCTTTCGGCTGCAACTGTTTGATTTGTCGTCGCTGTGATACACACCGAGTCGCAGGGTATGTCGCCGGCCCGCTACAATGGAGGAATTGTCATGAAAGCAGTTTTCAAATCCAGAGCCGTTGCAGCGTCAGTGATGCTGGCCATGGTCGCAACGCCTGTGCTCGCCAAGTCGGCAAGCTCGCTGCAGGATCTCGTCGGAGCAAACGGTGCCGGCGGCGAATCGCAACTGCGCGCGCGCGGCTTCGAATTCGCCAAGGCTGGCGACGGCACAAGTACCTCGAAGGTCAGCTACTACTGGAACGAGGCCGACAAGGATTGTGTTCGCGTCGAAACCTATGACGGCCGGTACACGTCCATCAGGGATGCCTCGCATGGCGATTGCGGCAAGGGCTCGGGCAACGCCGGAGCAATCGCCGCAGGTGCGATTGGCGCAGCCGTGATTGGCGCGATCCTGCTCTCCCGCAAGGACAAGAACCGCCCCAACGACAACGGCTATCAGCACGACTGGCAACAGGTCGAGGCTTACAATCTCCAGTCGGGTTCGCTGCGCATTTTTGTCTCTCCTGACAAGAATTCGCGCGTGCGCCGTGATGTGCCCGAGGGCACCCAGCTCCGCAATTATGGCTGCGACGAGTATTACGGCGAAAGCTGGTGCGAGGTGGCAACCCTTGACAACCGCACACGCGGCTGGGCGCGCGACCGCTATCTGCGCCCGTCCTATGGCAACGGCTACTATCCGGGCCAGGGGCCGGGCTACGACCGCAACGACATCGTCGAGGTCTATGGCGTTTCGAACGCGCTGACCATTTCCAGCACGCCCGACAAGAACGGCTATATCGTGGGCCGGATCAACCGCGGCGCGCAGTTGCGCAAACTCGACTGCCAGTATTCGGGCGGCGAACAGTGGTGCCGCGTCACCACGCTCGACGGGCGAATGTACGGCTGGGCGCGCGAACGCTATCTGCGCCCGGTCGGATCGGCGGGCCAGTTGCCCGAATATGGCGGCAGCGGCGATCTGGTCGAAGTCGTCGGCGTCAGCGGCGCGCTGACCATCACGAGCGACCCGACGAGAAGCAGCTATACTGTCGGCCGCGTGAGTAGGGGCACGTCACTGCGGCGTCAGGGTTGCCAGTATTCCGATGGTGAGCAGTGGTGCCGTGTCTCGACGCTCGACAACCGGATCAGCGGCTGGGCTCGCGAACGGTATCTGCGCCAAACCAGCAGCGGCGGCTACTATCCCGGCGGACCGGGCTATGGCGGCGGCCAGATGGGTAGCATCTACGGCATCCAGGGCATGGACGCGGTGCGCGCGATCGACGAACTGCGTAATCGCGGGTTCCAGAACGTCGACTCGTTCTCGTCTGGCCGCACGGTCTATGGCGTCTACTATTATCCGCCGACACGGCTTTGCGTGCAGACTACCGCCAATAACAGCCGGATCCTCGACATTCGGGACATCCGCTCGCATCCGCGCTGCCGCTAAGCAGTTTGGGCAATAAAAAAGGGCCGCTGCGTAATCGCGGCGGCCCTTTCGATTCGGCCCTGTTCGATTCAGCTCTGGCGTTCGACCTGCTCGAAATCGAGTTCGACCGGCGTGGCGCGGCCGAAGATCGACACCGAAACCTTGACCCGGTTCTTGTCGAAATCGAGTTCCTCGACCTCGCCGTTGAAGCTGGCGAAGGGACCGTCGAGCACCTTGACCGTGTCGCCGATCTCGTAGTCGATATTGATCTCGCGGCGGGGCTGCGAGGCTGCCTCTTCGGCGGCGCCGAAATAGCGCGCGGCCTCAGCCTCGCTGATCGGCTGCGGCTTGCCGTTGGGGCCGAGGAAGCCCGTCACCTTCGGCGTGTTCTTGACGAGGTGGTAGACGTCGTCGTTCATCGCCAGCTTGGCGAGAACATAGCCCGGCATGGTCTTGCGCTCGACCTGGACCTTCTTGCCGCGCTTGACTTCGGTCACGGTCTCGGACGGCACCTCTACCTCCTCGACGAGTTGCGAGAGGCCCATGCGCTCCGCCTCGGAAAGGATCGCTTCCTTCACCTTGTTCTCGAAACCGGAATAGGCGTGAATGATGTACCAGCGGGCCATTGTCTTCTTTCTCTCGGGCAGTCGGAATCAGATCTTGGAGCGCATCACACCAGCGACAGCGCCCAGCGCACGGCAGCGCCGAACAGCGAATCGATGCCCATGAAGAACAGCGCCAGCACCGTGGTCAGGATGCCGACGAAGATCGCCGTCGTGACTGTCTCCTGGCGCGAGGGCCAGTGGATCTTCGACGCTTCGCTGCGGACCTGACGGATGAATTCGCCGGGGCTGGTCTTGGCCATGAGTGCATCCTTGCCTGAACTGATGCCAGTGAAACTCGCTCGGCTTCCGGCTAGGGGTCATCGCCGCCCCGATCGGGATCGGGAGGGGCTTGTCTGATGTTCCCATGTCGGAAGTCGAGACGCGATTTAGCGAGGCGCTACGGGTTTTGCAAGCTGCGCCAGCGCCGACCCGGACGCGCGATAGATTACCCTGGCGCCGGGCGGCAGCTTGCCCAGCGGGTTCTCGCCTATGTACCAGAGATAGTCGGCATGGGCGGCTGGCTTGAAATGGGACAGATTGACCGGCACGCCGGGCATGACCACGATACGCTGTGTCGGATCGATGAAATGCGCATATTCGCCCTTGAGGCGCAGCATGTGAACGCCGGGTATCGCGAAATGGGAGTTGACCAGCGCGTCGCGATAGACCGTCGCATAGCTTCCCGCGTGAGAAAGCCGTGAGCTGCTCCATGTCAGCGGATTATAGGGATAGGCAAAGGCGATACGCGCGCCTTGCGGAACCTTCTCGAGCGCGGGAAGCGCCGCTTCCAGCCGCCGCGACTGACTGTGCCATTCCGCCGAGAACATCCCCAGACGTACGACGAACAGCAGCGGCACGACCCAAAGCAGCCAGCGCGGCACCCGCGCATCGATGGCGAGGCAGCCGAGCATCAGGGCGACCGGCACCAGCCGCAGATCGGCAAAATCTCCGCCGCCAAGATGACGCGGCACGATGATGGTCAGCAAGGCGACGAGCAAGGCGCCCCAGCCCATCCGTCCATCGATTTTGCGAAAGCAAAAGGCCAGGAATACGGCAAGGGCCAGCACGACCACGCTGAACAGGTCGAGCAGCGGCGTGGTGCCGTCGAGCGCCTTGATCCACATATCCGTTTTGAATTTCAGCGGGTGAGTGCCGTAAAGAAACGTCCCCCCGACCCGCTGCTCGGCCAGCACCAGCAGAAACGGTACGAACAGCGGCCAGGGCGCAAGGAATGCCCGCCACGAGTGCCGCCTGTGCCACTCGTAGCCGAACACCATGACGCCCAGCACGCCCCAGCCGGCGCTGTGACACAGCCAGACCACCATCCCGATCGGCACGAACAGCGCAGCGCGCGTGAACCCCGGCTCCATTCGCATCCACAGGACGAAGGCAAACAGAACAAGAGCGAGGGAGAGGCTGAAATTGGCGAAACCCATGGCCATGGCCGGCGACCAGACCGTTACCAGCGCGAGCAGGGAGCCGACGCCGACACGACCGCGCAAAGTCCATTCCACCGTCATGATGCCAAGCGCGACCAGCACGGGTGTCAGCACGGCAATCATGTAGGCCGCGCTCTCGGCGCCCAGCAGGTGGCCTAGCGGAACCATCAGCAGATCGACGCCCATGTTTCCCTGCAACGCCCATTTGAAGCTGTAATACTTCGCCAGGAACGCGCTGTGGCCACCGTCTAGCATGATGTAGTAGCGCGCAAGGTGCGAGGGATAGTCCGCCATCTGCGGACGCACGGCAAAGGCAAAGGGCATGGCGGCGAGGAGGACAAGTGCCAAAACGGCAAGCAGCAAGGCTTGCCGCGGCAATGCCGTGGCAGGAGTGGAGGGACTCGAACCCCCGGCATTCGGTTTTGGAGACCGACGCTCTACCAACTGAGCTACACTCCTGCAGGCGCCGGTGCGTCTAGAGCGTGGCGCGGCATAACACAAGTCCATGAGTCAGCGCGTGCATTTGCGCATGACTGTCTCGACCATATTGCAATGCGCCGGGCTCTGCTATGGTGCCGCTCGTGCACGCACCTGTACCCCTTATCGACCCGGAAATGCTGCTGCTCGCCTATCGCGAGGGCATCTTTCCAATGGCCGATGCACGCGACGATCCGGAAGTTTTCTGGATCGAGCCGCGCCAGCGTGCCGTGCTGCCGCTCAACGGGTTTCACCTCTCGCGTTCGCTGGCCCGCACGCTGCGGCGCGGTCGATTTCGCGTGACTTGCAATGCTGCCTTTTCGCAGGTCATGAGCATGTGCGCGGCCCCGCGCGAGGGCGACGAAGGCGGAAGCTGGATCAGCCACCGTATTCAGGCGAGCTACGAACGACTCCATGCGCTGGGCCATGCCCATTCGATCGAAAGCTGGCGGGTCGAAAAGACTGGCGAGCTCCGGCTGGTCGGCGGTCTCTACGGAGTCGGGTTCGACCGGGTGTTCTGCGGCGAATCGATGTTCAGTCTGGAAAGCGATGCGTCGAAGGTCGCGCTGGCCTGGCTGGTGGCCACCATGCGGCGAGCGGGTGCCGAATTGCTCGACTGCCAGTTCCTGACCGGCCACCTCGAATCGCTAGGCGCGCTCGAGATACCGCAGGAACGCTATCTCGATCTGCTGAAAGCAGCCCAGCGTCCCTATGCGGTCCCACCCGCCTCGGCGGCTGGCGGGGCAGCAGTAGCGGGGGACGCCGAGGGCGCGGGAGCCGGCCTCGCGCTGCCGGATGCCTTCGGAGCGCTGCTCGAAGAGGCAGCCGGCGCAGGCTTTGACTCCTCGCCGGGGAAGTTCATCGCGCAGGCCTTGACCCAGACGTCATAGACCGGGTGCTCGACCACGTTGAGCGCGGGCGAATTCTTGAACAGCCAGCCGGAGAATATCTTGCGCCAGATCTTGTCCGCGCCCGGCTTGGGCGGCTCTTCGACATAGACCTGCACGAAAGCGCCGGTTTCCTCGGGCATTTCCCAAGGCGCGGTGCGCTCGCAGCTTTGCACCCGAACAACCAGATTGCCGATCTGCCGCCGCTCGCCGACCTTGAGGACCAGATCGCGGGTGATGTTGTTGCGCTTGTTGAGCATGCCCAGAGTCGCGATGCGATCCTCGTTGGGCGTCACAGAGCCGGATTCGGCGGCAGCTGGGGCAAGAGTGGGCGTGGGGCTTGGCGCTGCCTTCCTGGCGGCGTCCGCATCGGGATTGCCAGCTCCGTCACCCTTTCCGCAGGCTGCCAGCAAGGAAAGAGCCGCGATACCGGCGAACGCCCGCTTCATCGCTCAGCCTTCGGGCGACCAGGCTTCGTAATCGCCAGTCGCACGAGCGCGGCGGCCACCCTTTTCGAGAGCGCCTGCCGGACGATAGGCCGATGCCGTGCCAGTGGCATTCGGCGTAAAGTCGGTTTCCCAGATACGCGCAGGCGGCAAGTGGCTTTCCGGCACGTCGTCGAAGCTGCCGTGGAGCCAGCCGTGCCATTCCGCAGGCACGCGGCTGGCATCGTTGGCGCCATCGTAGATCACCCAGCGACGCTCGCGCCCGTCAGGCGATTTCTTCTTCGCCCGGTAATACTTGTTGCCCTGCGCATCGGTGCCGACGTGATCGCCGTTGCGCGAGCTCCACAACAGCGTGCCAATCGTCGCGCCGTCCCACCAGGTGAAGATCTTGCCGAGAATTCCCATGGCCAAGCCGTTACCTTCCGGCTGCGGGAGAGGCAAGCGGGTTGCGAGGTAGTGTCCGCATTACCATTGGACCTTGTCCCCCGCCCTGATGCCGAGTTGCGCCGTGCGCCCGCCGTTGAGTTCAAGCACGGCAGCCGCCTCGCCTTCGGACAGGATCTCGTCCTCGCTGTAGGGCACCGCGTTCTCGGCGATATTGAGAATCCGCCGATCCGCGCCGATGAACACGATATCGAGCGGGATCACGGTGTTACGCATCCAGAAGGCGGCGGCCCTTGGTTTGTCGAAGGGAAACAGCATGCCCTCGTCGGCACCCATCGCGGTGCGGAACATCAGGCCTTTGGCCTGCTCCATGCGGCTCCTTGCCAGCTCGACACGAAAGTGGTGGGGCTTGTCCTTGCCTGAAACGGTGAGCGGAATGACCTTCAGGCCCGATTCGGGATGAACCGTGACGGCCCTCGTTTGCGAGGGCGCTTCCGAGACCGCGGGCGAGCACCCGCCGACAATCGAAACCATGGCAAGGCCGCAAAGTGCCAGCCGCCCCCAACCCGACTTGCCCGAACGCCTCATAGTCAGCCTTCTTCGCTTTCGTTTGCCCACGCTTCGGCTTCATCGACGCTCGCGGCATCGAGCAGGACCAGCGCGTGCTGCGCCGAATGGCCTGCCCGCAGCATTGCTGCAATCTGTTTTTCGCGTTGAGCCCGATCTGTTGAAGGCGCGCTCGCGTAGGGACCGAAGCGGCGCTTGCGCACCATCGTCAGGGCAGCGGCGCGCCGTTCCGCTTCCCTGGGCGCGACCACTTCTCGGACTGCTTCGTCCACGCCCGCAGCGCCAAGCGCCTGACCGACCCTGCGCATGCCATAGCCGCGCCGCAGCAGGCTGCCCGCCTTGGCGCGGGCATAGGCTTCGTCATCGATATAGCCCGCCCGTTCGAAGCGTTCCGCGATCTCTGCAATGCGCGGCGGCGTTTCGGAATCCCAGCCGCGCTCGCGTAGCTTGCGGGCCAGATAGGCCTCCAGTTTGGCCCGCGTCGTTGCGAATCGGGCGACATAGGCGAGCGCCAGTTCCTCAAGGCGGGCCGCGTCGAGCGGTTTCGGATTGCGGCTGGACCGGGCCATCTTGCCCTATTCGTGCCACAGTCCGCTTCGAATGGGGAGTGGTTGCATCCCCGGTAACCACGCCGGACCCTGCACTCGGGATGGGATTGACCGCAGGGAAATGCAAGCAACCGGTTGAAACCATTAGGGTAAACATATCCATGAGCGACGCCGACACGCAGGTGCCGAGCACCGTCGAGACTCTCGTTCCGACCCCGAATGAAGACAGCATGCCCCGCCGGTTCGCCGATTTTGCGACCTTTGGCGAAGCTCTGGACTATGCTGCGCGCGGTAAACGCGGATTTAATTTCCACGATCCGCGCGGCAATCTCGTGCGCGTTCTGCCCTTTTCCGAGCTGCGCGAACTGTCGCTCGATGTCGCCTACCGGCTGGTTGCGAGTGGCGTGAAAAAGGGCGACCGCGTTGCCCTGATCGCCGAAACCGGCCCGGATTTTGCCGCCCTGTTCTGCGGTGCGATCTATGCGGGCGCATGGCCTGTTCCGCTGCCTCTGCCGACCAGCTTCGGCGGCAAGGAAAACTATATCGACCAGATCGCCGTCCAGATGGCGAGCGCCGAGCCGGTCATGCTGCTTTATCCGCGCGAACTGGAAGGCATGGCCCAGGCCGCTGCCGACCGGCAGGGGTGCAAGGGCATGGCATGTGAGGACTTCGCTTCCTCGCCGGCTACTGAGACTGCCCTGCCCGAAGTCTCGCCGGAAGACGTGTGCTTCCTCCAGTATTCGAGCGGATCGACCCGCTTCCCGCACGGCGTCGTCGTCACGCACCAGAGCCTGCTGTCGAACCTTGCCGCGCACAGCCACGGCATGAAGATCACCGAAACCGATCGCTGCATCAGCTGGCTGCCGTGGTATCACGACATGGGCCTCGTCGGCTGCATGCTTTCGCTGATCGCCAACCAGATTTCGGCCGACTACCTCAAGACCGAGGATTTCGCCCGCCGCCCGCTGGCCTGGCTCGATCTCATCAGCCGCAATCAGGGCACCTCGTGCTCCTATTCGCCGACCTTCGGCTACGACATCTGCGCGCGCCGCGTCTCCAGCCAGACCCATGTGTCGGACCGCTTCGACCTGTCGCGCTGGCGGCTTGCGGGCAATGGCGCGGACATGATCCGGCCCGACGTCATGCAGAATTTCGTCAATGCCTTCGCGCCAGCCGGGTTCAGCGCATCAGCCTTCATGCCAAGCTACGGCCTTGCCGAGGCGACGCTGGCTGTCACGCTGATGCCGCCGGGCGAAGGCATCCGCGTCGAACTGGTCGAGGAAGAACGCCTGTCGGGCGCGCCGCGCGACCTGTCGCGCCCCGCCCGCTACCGCGCCATCGTCAACTGCGGCGTGCCGGTTCGCGGCATGGAAGTCGAGATCAGGGGCGAGGCAGGAAAGCCGCTTTCGGATCATCGCATCGGCAAGGTCTGGTGCCGCGGGTCCAGCCTGATGCAGGGCTACTATCGCGATCCCGAAGCGACCGAGGAATGCATGCAGGACGGTTGGCTCGACACCGGCGACATGGGCTACATGGCCAATGGCCACCTGTTCATCGTCGGCCGTGCCAAGGACATGATTATCATCAACGGCAAGAACCACTGGCCGCAGGACATCGAATGGGCGGTGGAGCAGTTGCCCGGCTTCAATCACGGCGACATCGCCGCTTTCGCTATGGAGACCGAGGGCGGAGAGGAAGTGCCTGCCGTACTGGTCCACTGCCGCGTTTCCGATCCGGAAGAGCGGGTGAAGCTGCACGACACGATCCGCGACAAGGTCCGCTCGATCACCGGCATGAACTGCATCGTCGAGCTGGTGCCGCCGCGCACCCTGCCGCGCACCAGCTCGGGCAAGCTCAGCCGCGCCAAG
>JAGREN010000071.1 GCA_020446505.1 Novosphingobium sp.
TCAATCCTTGCCGCGCCCACCATTCTTCAGCCAGAAAATCGCGTGTGCCGTGCAGCACCAGGACGTGCGCCTGTCGCGCCTCTGTATCTGCTTGACTCGTATCCCGTCGCGTTACCTACTTCGGCGGTCAGCCCTTTGGCGAAGCACATTAAGGAGATCGATTCATGAACAAGCTCGATTCATCCCGCCTGCTCGGTTTCCGTATTGCTGCTGGCTCCGGTGCATCAGGCGCCAAGAATGGCTTCGTGACCAAGCCTGTCGCGCTTGGCTCGAAGGATGGCATCTCCAATGGTTCGGCTCTCGGCGCCAAGAACGGCCCGATCACGAAGAGCATGAGCTTTGGCGCAAAAAACGGCGTGCCAAGCAAGCCCCTTGTTCTTGGCGCCAAAAACGGCATCGTCGTCAAGGGCTGATTACCCCCACGATGCCCTCGCGCGTCATTTCGTGACGATCAGCCTGCAATTCGCTCCGGTTGCTGGCCGGGCGAGAGCCATCAATGTACGCATGTATCGCGAGCTGGCAGACAGCCTGCGCTATATCGGAGAGACCGTCGGGGACGACGTCGCCTTCGACGAAGGTGCGCTTCGCTCGCTTTGCGAAGCCCTCGTGTCCGGGGAAGCCCCCGACCCGCTCGTTTTCGCACTGTATTACCAGCTGGTTTTCGCCATCGCCGACGAAGATGCGGGCCTTGCCGTAGACCTGCTGGACAGGATCGTTTCCTTGCAGCCCCTTGCCGAAAGCGAGATCCGCATCCTTGGCGAGGATCTCGGCATGGAGCGGTCGGCGCTATACGCGCGCCTGGTCGAAGAGAACGAACCTCTGCGTTTCGATGTGGCCCAGCCGCCCGAGGATGCCGTCGCGGCATTCCGGCAGGTCCTTCCGGCAGCCATGCAGCTTGTCGAGGCCGCGGCGCCTGATCTCGCAAGCGAAATCCGCGGGCTTGCGCGCCAGATTGTCCTCGTCGGGCAAGGACCGGAGCATGAAGCGATCTTCGACGGGGGATCGCACTTCCAGATCTGGAATGCCCTGTTCCTCAACATCCAGCGACCGCACTCACGCGTGGCGCTGGCCGAGGTTCTGGCCCACGAAACAGCGCACAGCCTGCTGTTCGGCTTCTGCATCGACGAGGCGCTGACGCTGAACGACGAGGACTCGAACTACAGCTCGCCGCTGCGCCATGATCCGCGTCCGATGGACGGCATCTACCATGCAACCTTCGTGTCGGCGCGGATGCACTGGCTGATGGAGCGTCTGCTGGCAACCGATCTGCTCGACGATCACGAGCGCGAGGAAGCGCGGATCGCGCTCGAACGCGACCGGGAGAATTTCGAGGCTGGCCATGCGGTTGTGGCAGAACATGGCGTGCTTACGGAAACGGGTGCGCAGCTCATGTCCGGCGCGCGCGCCTACATGGATGCGGCTCCCGGCGAGGCGGTCGTGCCAGAACCAGATCGCGCCAAAGCCACTTCGTGATCGTCTTTCTTACCCGATCGCACACCCGCTATACCCACGAGGCCGTTGCCGCTGCCCTGCCCTTCGTAAAGATCATGTCCTACGAGCGCGTGTTCCACATGCGGTCGCTGCCGCCTGCAACCTATGTGTTCACCGATTTCGACCGGCTGGGTTTTTACGAGCTGGAGCTTGCAGCCGATCTATACCGGCTGCTTCGGCTGGGCGGTTGCCGCGTCCTCAATGACCCGGCGCGGGCGCTGGGTCGCTACACCCTGCTGCACCGCTTGCACGCCGAGGGGATCAATCCGTTCCGCGCCTGGCGCGCTGACGAGGGCGTCCTGCCTGATCGCTACCCCGTTTTCCTGCGCACGATTGCGGCCCATCGCGGCGCGCTGACCGGCCTGCTCGAAAACGAAGGTGAGGTGCGCGAGGCAATCGATGAAGCCGTGGACGTCGGACATCCGATCGGCGATCTGATGCTGGTCGAATACTGCACCGAGGCCAGCCAGGACGGGATGTTCTGGAAACATTCGTTGTACCGGATCGGAAGCACGCTGGTTCCGGCCAGCAGCGTCCTCGACGAAACCTGGCAGGTGAAATTCGGCCTCAAGCGGCTCGCGACGCAAGAGCAGCTTCGTTACGAGGAACTGGTAATCCAGAGCCGGCAATACGATGCGGCGCTGCTACCGGCGTTCGATCTTGCCGGCATCGACTATGGCCGGATCGACTTCGCCGTGGTCGATGGTCGACCCGTGATCTACGAGATCAACACCAATCCCGACGTGAAGCTGTCGCTCAAGGCCGTCTCGCCAATCCGCAAGCAGACCTTGCGCCATGTGCGCAAAGCCTATCTGGAAGCTCTGGGCGCATTGGACCGGCCCTGCCCCGGCGCAGCACGCATACGGGTGGACTCGCCACGGTTCGCCGATGCGCGCAGCCGCAATCCGTTCAAGCGTTTCATGCGCACGCCCTGAATCGGGCAGATTGGCCTTTGCCCAAAGCGGCGCATGGTGCACCGTCGCCAAACAGGGAATCGAAATCGAGAGGAGTCCACGCGTGACCGACACGCTCACCAAACTTGCCGACGAACGCGACATCCGGCGACTGATCCACGACTATGCACGCGGCGCGGACACCCGCGACGGAGAGCTGTTCGCATCGGTATTCGTCGAGCATGCCGTGCTGGAGCTGTCGGGTCGCGAGACTGTCGGTCGGCATCGTCTCGCCAGGATTCCCGGCATGCTGGAGCAGTACGTCAAGACCTATCACATGGTTCACAACGTCACCATCGATCTCGACGGCGATACGGCGACGGGAGAGGTCTATTCCGCCTCGCACCACCTGCGCCCGATCGAGAAGGATCAGCTGTCCGACCGGGTGATGTATATCACCTATCGCGACGCCTATGTTCGCGCCGCCGAGGGATGGCGGATCGCCCGCCGCCTCGTCGACGTGCAATTCATCGAATACAAGATCGTGAGCCAGCCGGACTAGGGTGCGCCCGGCTCGCTCGCGATAGAGTTCAGATCGCTGATCTGCGCGGCTGCGGCATTGCGGGGGTCGCGCTCTCCGACTGCTTCTTGTCGAAGATCCGCTTGGCGAGATACCCGCCTGCTCCCAGAACGATAAGCGCAGGCAGCGACATGCGCCGCAGCGCCGTTGCCGTAACCACGCCAGCCGCCGCGCCCATCGGGCTGTTGATGCCGCTCACCCGGTCTGCGATCTTCGAACCTGCGATTGCGCCAATAATCTTGCCAAGCATGCCATTCTCCTTTTGCCCGGTTCAACGCATGGCATGGGGCCCGGTTCCCTGTCTGCCCCTGACAAAGGCCATGTCGCCGCTTGAGGCGCGGGCCAAAAGACTCCATAGGCTGCGCACATGCATGATATCCGCCTGATCCGGGACGATCCCGCAGCCTTCGACGCCGGTCTCGCCCGGCGCGGCGTGGAGCCGCAAGCCAAGCAAATCGTCGCTGTCGACGAGATGCGCCGTGACGTATCGACCCAGATGCAGCAGGCGCAGAGCCGCCGCAACGAGGCTTCGAAAGCCATCGGCGCCGCCATGGGCAAGGGCGACACGGCGACTGCCGACGCGCTCAAGGCCGAGGTCGCGAGCCTGAAGGAGACTCTGCCCGCTCTGGAGGACAAGGAACGCAAGCTGGGCGAGGAACTCGAAGGCTATCTTGCCGCCCTGCCCAACATCCCCCTGCCCGAGGTTCCCGATGGCGCCGACGAACACGCCAATGTCGAGGTGTCGCGCTGGGGGACGCCGCGCGAGTTCGATTTCGAGCTGAAGGAACATGCCGACCTTGGCCCGGCGCTTGGCCTCGATTTCGAGACGGGTGCAGCGATTTCGGGCGCGCGCTTCACTTTCCTGAAGGGCGGCATGGCGCGCCTGCACCGTGCGCTGGCGCAGTTCATGCTCGACCGGCAGACCAGCGAGAACGGCTATCTGGAATGCGCGCCGCCGCTGCTGGTCAAGGACGAGGCTGTATTTGGCACGGGACAGCTTCCCAAGTTTGCGGACGATCTGTTCAAGACAACCGATGGCCGCTGGCTGATCCCCACCGCCGAAGTCAGCCTCACCAATGCCGTGCGCGAGCAGATCCTCGACGAAGCGGCCCTCCCCCTGCGCATGACCGCGCTCACCCCCTGCTTCCGCTCCGAGGCAGGCGCGGCGGGCAAGGACACGCGCGGCTTCATTCGCCAGCATCAGTTCGAGAAGGTCGAGCTGGTCGCGGTGTGCACGCCCGATCAGGCCGAAGCCGAGCACGAAAGGATGCTCGCTGCCGCCGAATCGATCCTGCAGGCGCTCGGCCTGCCCTATCGCAAGATGTTGCTGTGCGCAGGCGACATGGGCGCAACCGCGCGCAAGACCTTCGACCTTGAGGTCTGGCTGCCGGGCCAGGGCGCATTCCGCGAGATTTCCTCCGTTTCTCAGTGCGGCGACTTTCAGGCGCGCCGCATGAACGCGCGCTACCGTCCGGCGGATTCCAGGAAGACGGAGTTCGTCCACACCCTCAATGGCTCTGGCCTTGCCGTCGGCCGCACGCTGGTGGCCGTGCTGGAGAACTACCAGCAGACCGATGGCACCGTCCAGGTGCCCGAAGCCCTCGCGCCATACATGGGCGGCGTAACGCGGCTCGAGCCGCTCGGCTGATGCGCATCCTCATCACCAACGACGACGGCATCGGCGCTCCGGGCATCTATGTGCTCGAAAAGATCGCTGCGCAGCTCAGCGACGATATCTGGATCGTCGCCCCGTCAGAGGAGCAGTCGGGCGCGGGCCATTCGCTCACCCTGACGCGCCCGGTTCGCCTGCGCCAGCATGCCGAGCGGCGCTTTTCCGTCAGCGGCACGCCGACCGATGCCGTGACCATGGCGCTCAAGAAGGTGATGCCCGAGCCGCCCGACCTGATCCTGTCGGGCGTCAATCGGGGCGCCAACCTTGGTGACGACGTGACCTATTCGGGCACAGTCTCGGCAGCCCTTGAAGGCGCGCTGGCCGGAATTCCCTCGATTGCGCTCAGCCAGGTCTACTCGCGCGAGGACATCGGCGGCGACGTAACCTTCGATGCGGCAGAGGAATGGGGTCCGCGCGTCCTCAAGCCGCTTGTGGATATGTCATTTGCCACGAGAACCCTGATTAATATAAACTTTCCCCCGCTGCCCGCAGCGCAGGTTAGGGGAATTCGCGTGGTTAGACAGGGGTTTCACGACTATGCGCGCGGTTCCGTGGTCGAGAGTACAGACCCGCGCGGCTTTTCCTATTTCTGGTTCGGCCTGCACGGCGTGGAGCAGACACCCGGCCACGAAACCGATCTCGAAGTGATCGCCGATGGCTATATCTCGATCACTCCGCTGCATGTCGACCTGACTCACTATTCCTCGCTTTCGACGCTTGCGGAGCGGTACGAGTGACCGCCCGCTGGCTGCTCGCTGCCGGAGCGGCGCTCCTGCTCGCACCAGCAACGCTCTCCGCGCTGCCTGCCAATCAGGAGAGCGAGCACGTCGTCGAAGCCGGCGAGACGCTGAACGGCATCGCCAACCGGGCCGAGGTTGCGCGCGACCAGATCATCGAAGCCAACGCGCTCGAGCCGCCCTATGTCGTGCGTATCGGCCAGAAGCTGAAAATCCCGCGCGCGCCATCCAGCGAAGGCAAGGCGGCACAGCGCACCATCGCTGCACGGCCAGAGGACAGTTCGCTGGCGAGCGCGTCAAGCTATGTCGTCCAGCCCGGCGATACGCTTGGCAGCATCGCCATTCGCGCCGAGATTCCGCGCGTGCTGATCGCGGAAGCAAACGGCCTTTCCTCGCAGGACGCCATTCGCGTCGGCCAGAAGCTGACCCTGCCGCGCACGCAGCGCCACACCGTCGCCACCGGAGAGACGGGCTTCGACATATCCTACAAATACGCCGTCCCCTGGGAGCAGATCGCCATCGCCAATGGCATGGATGCCAATGCCTCTCTCCCGGTCGGCAAGGTGCTGCTGATCCCGACGATCATCGACGCGCCGAGGCAGTCCACGCCCGTCGCCGCCGCGCCCGCGGTTGCCGCGCCCGCACCTAAGCCCGCTGCCGACCGCTTCGCATGGCCGCTTGCAGGCCCGATCCGGCGCGGGTTCACGCCGCGCAGCGCGAGCGACCATCACGATGGCATCGACATTACCGCGAAACGCGGCGAAGCCGTGCGCGCCATTGCACCGGGCAAGGTGATCTACGCGCAGAAAGACCCTGACCAGTTCGGCAACCTCGTCGTCGTCGATCATGGCGACGGCTGGCATTCAGCCTATGGCTCGCTGCAGAAGATCACCGTCAAGAACGGCGAGGACGTATTCAAGGGCGAACGGGTCGGCCTCGTCGGCGATACCAGCATCACGCGCCTGACGGAGCTTCACTTCGAGATGCGCAAGGGCGGCAAGCCTGTCGATCCGATGGATTACCTGCCTCGCCAGCCATGAAGCCGCCTCGCCAGAAAACCCGGTTCACGCCACTGCGAAGGGCAGTGGCCATACCGGTCTGGGCGGACGTTTTCCTTCGGCTCGGCGGGGCGCTGGCACTCGTTTTCATCGTGGTCATAGTGCACTGGCTCGACCGGGACGGACTGGTCGACCATCATGACGGCAACGTCAGCTTCCTCGACGTCGTCTATTTCACGATGATCTCGATCACGACGACAGGCTTCGGCGACATCGCCCCGATCAGCGACAAGTCGCGCCTGATCGAGGCCGTGATCGTCACGCCGATCCGCCTCGCGGTGCTCTTCATTTTCGTGGGCACCGCCTATAATTTCGTGATCCGGCGCAGTTGGGAGAAGTGGCGCATGACCCGCATTCAGGAGCGGCTGAGCAATCATATCGTGGTGCTCGGCTATGGCATCAGCGGTTCCGAAGCGGTCGACGAACTGATCGAGCGTGGCACCGATCCGGCGAAGATCGTCGTCGTCGATCCGGGCGCGGACCGGCTTGCCCTTGCCGAAGAGCGCGGCTGCAACGTGCTGGAGGGAGACGCGACGCGCGACGATACGCTGAGCGCGGTGCGGATCGGGAACGCCAGTTCGGCGCTGGTCTCGGCAGGGCGGGACGATACGACGATCCTGATCGTTCTCACCGTGCGCCATCTTGCGCCCTCTGTGCCGATCACCGCGGTCGTGCGTGCAGGTGACAACGAGCTGCTCGCAAGACAGGCAGGGGCCGACAATGTCATCAATCCGGTGCGCTTTACCGGGCTGCTGCTCGCCGGCTCGGCCGAGGGACGGCATATTTCCGACTATCTCGCCGATCTCGCCTCGGTCAGCGGACGGGTGCAACTCGTCGAACGGCAGGCAAAGGCGGAAGAAGTGGGCCGCAGCCTCGACGAGCTCGCCACCGGCGGGCGCGGTCTGCGCATCTATCGCGACGGACGTGCGATCGGTTTCTGGGAGCAGGAAGCGAATGTCTTGACGGCAGGCGACGTTATCGTCGAGATCCTTCCCAATCCGGACGGCGAAGCAGATCTGGCGTGACAATCCGGCCCGTCGGGCCTAGGGGAGAGCGGAAATGGCAATCGATTATGGCCTTGCGGGCAAGCGCGCGATCGTCGTCGGCGCAGGCAAGGACGTCGGGCGCGAGCTGGCGATTGCTCTTGCAGGCGAAGGCGCGCGGGTCGTGCTGGCCGGTCGCGGACGCGGCCCGCTCGAAGACACGGCGGCCATGATCGCCTCGCAGGGAGGAGAAGCGCATGTCGTGGCAGTGGACCTCCACGATCCACAGGGCGCAGACTCTCTTGCGGGGCATGCGCGGACCATGCTTGGCGGGGTGGACCTCGTCGGCAACACCGCAGGCGTCTTTCCCACCAGCCGCCTCGGCCCCGGCCATCCCAGTCCGGCGCTCGGCATCGACGAAGGCTGGAACGAGGCTTTCGAATGGGTGCTGATGAGCGCCGTGCGCCTGACCCGCGCAGTCCTTCCCGGCATGATCGAACAGGGAAGCGGCGCCATGGTCCACCTCGGCGCAAACTCCTCGCGCGACTACCGGGCCATGACCGGCCAGTTCGGTGCGATGAAGGCGGCGCTGGCCCATGTCGTGAAGAACTGGGCGCGCGAGGGCGGCACGGCGGGCGTGCGCGTGAATGCGGTCCACCCCGGCTGGATCAAGGGCGACGGCGTTACGGCAATGATCGCAGACAGCGCCGGCAAGGCCGGTATTTCGCTAGCGGAGCAGGAGCGCGCACTGGTCGGCAACCACGGCGATCACTACTGGACCCCGCGCATGGGGCTGCCGGGCGAATATGCCGATGCGATGCTGTTCCTGCTCTCCGATCGGGCGAGCTACATCAACGGCGCGATGCTGCCAGTGGACGGTGGCAGCCGGAGCTGGAGCTGATCTAAGTCAGGCCAGCGCCCAGAAGACCGTGCCCATCACGAGATAGGCAACGAGGTAATAGCCACAAGCGACCAGCCTGAGCCTCTGGCCCGAGCCGAAGCGGTAATAGGTCATCCACAAGACCGGAATGATGAAGAAGAGCGCAATTCCGCCCGATTGCATGAAATAGAGCCACGGCTTTGCAGCCATCGTCTCGGCCCCGATACGGGCGTAATTATGGCCCAGCATGGTCGCACCGATCAGCATCACGACGAAGGCCATGACGAAGTGCGAACGCTCCTTGGGCTCGTCCTTCACGAAGGGCTGGATGAACCGGAACATCGGCCCATACCAGACCATGCCGACCACTACGGCAAGCAAGGCGGCCATCACCACCGCAATCCAGTCAACCGGCCCCATCGACATTCTCCCGCCACATGCGCTGCACTGTAGCGAAAGCTGACGAACAGGTGTAGGGGGCGCGGCCTATGGCAACACGCCTCCCTCCCCAGCCCAAGGTCGGCATGGTCAGCCTCGGCTGCCCGAAGGCGCTCGTCGATTCCGAGCGTATTCTCACTCGCCTGCGCGCTGACGGTTATTCGATGAGCGGCGACTACGAAGGCGCGGACGTCGTTCTGGTCAACACCTGCGGCTTCCTCGATTCGGCCAAGGAAGAGAGCCTTGCCGCCATCGGCGAGGCAATTGCCGAGAACGGCCGCGTGATCGTGACCGGCTGCATGGGCAACGAAGCGGAAGCGATCCGCGCAAAGTTTCCCGAAGTGCTCGCGGTGACGGGCGCTCATCAGTACGAAGCCGTGGTCGAGGCCGTCCACGAGGCAGCGCCACCCGGACAAGGTCCCTTCGTCGATCTCGTGCCACAGCCGGACATCAAGCTGACCCCGCGGCACTACAGTTATCTCAAGATTTCAGAGGGCTGCAATCACTCGTGCAGCTTCTGCATCATACCGCAATTGCGCGGCAAGCTGGTCAGTCGTCGTGTCGACGCGGTGCTGCGCGAAGCGGAAAAGCTGGTTGCGGCGGGTACGAAGGAACTGCTGGTCATCAGTCAGGATACTTCCGCCTACGGAGTCGATATCGGACACGAGGCGCGCGAATTCCACGGTCGGCAGGTCCGCGCGCGCATGACCGATCTGGCCCGCGAGCTTGGCGCCCTGCGCACGCCCGAGGGCGAGCAGCCGTGGGTGCGGCTGCACTACGTCTACCCCTATCCGCACGTCGATGCCGTGATCCCGTTGATGGCGGAAGGGCTGCTGACGCCCTATCTCGACATTCCGTTCCAGCACGCCAGCCCGTCCGTGCTAAAGGCGATGAAGCGCCCTGCCAACGAAGCCAGGGTGCTGGAGCGGCTGAAGAACTGGCGCAACATTTGTCCCGACATCGCGATTCGCTCCAGCTTTGTGGTCGGTTTTCCCGGCGAGACCGAGGCCGATTTCGCCTACCTGCTCGAATGGCTCGAAGAAGCCCGGCTCGACCGGGTCGGCGCCTTCCGGTTCGAACCCGTGGAAGGCGCGGCGGCCAATGACCTGCCCGGCGCCGTTCCCGAAGAGCTCAAGGAAGAGCGGTACGCCCGCCTGATGGAGCTCACCGCTCGAATCAGCGCGGAAAAGCTGGCGGCAAAAGTCGGCAAGGTGATTCCCGTCATCATCGATGAAGTGGGCGAACCAGACGAGGACGGAGACATCGGCGCTACCGCGCGCAGCCAGGCCGACGCGCCCGAAATCGACGGTAACGTGTTCTTGCGCAACGTTTCTGCTGCGCTGCAACCCGGCATGCTGGTTTCTGCGCTGGTAGAAGATGCCGTCGAGCACGACCTTTTCGGCATTATTGCCTGAAAATGAACGATAGTGCGCCGTCATGTGCATTTTTTGCAATCGAGTGTATACATTTCGCACTTGCAGCAAACACCCGATTCGATCATAAGGGACGGGCCTTTCAGGCATCCTCTCCCAAACTTCCAGGGGCTGGTCATCGGACTGGCCCCTTTTTTCTTGTCGGTCAGAGCCAGTCGATCTTGCGGAAGCGCAGCCACAGGCCGCCGCAGATCAGCGCAATGGCGCCCAGCACCGCAAAATAGCCGTATCGCCACTGCAATTCGGGCATGAATTCGAAATTCATCCCATAGATACCGGCAATCGCGGTCGGCACTGCCAGAATCGCCGCCCAGGCCGCCAGTTGCCGGGTCATCGCACCCTGACGATGCTGTTCGAGCAGGCTTGCCGTCTCGACCACGGTGTCGAGCGTTTCACGCAAGCCTCTCGTTCGCGCCAAGGCCCGGCGCACATGGTCCAGAATGTCTCGAAACCAGACTCGCGCGCTCGCATCGACCGCAACGTGATCGATCACCGACAGCCTTTCGCACAAGGCCTCCATGGGGCCGCAAAGCCGCTCGAAGCGTCGAAGCTGGCGGCGCAGGCGGAAGATGCGGCGGATTGTGTCCGGTGCGGGAAACGTATCAATCGCCTGTTCCTCGATCTCCTGCACGGCCTCCTCCAACCCGTCGATGATCGGCGTGTAGCCATCGACGATGAAGTCGAGGATTTCGTGAGCGACATAGTCAGGCCCCTCGGAGAGCTGATCCGCGCCGCTCTCGAGCCTTCGCCTCAGGTCGACATGCGCACGCTCCGATCCGAACCGCACGCTCACCAGATAGTGACGCGAGAGGAACAGCGAAGTCTGCCCGTAGGTTATGGTTTCGTTGCTATCGAGCGCGGCCGTGCGCGCGGCGATGAAGAGGCAGTCTCCGTAGACGTCGACCTTCGGCATCTGCACCGGATGCAGCGCATCTTCCACCGCAAGGGGGTGCAAATGGTATTGTCGGCGCAGCAAGTCCATTTCGTCCGGGTCTGGCGCGGCGACACCGATCCAGTCGAACTCTCCCGGCCCGGCCGGGGCCAGTCCCGACCCATCGACCGGCAAGTCCGGAACCGTAATCTCTCCCCCGCGATAGCGGCGTGCGGCGACGATTGTCATGCCCGGCTTGTGCCGCAAGCGTGCAGGTCATGCAACGCAGCCGACTGGCAGGCGCCCGGCATTTGTTCTAGGCGGTGTGCATGGCCGATTCGTCCCGCATCTACACCGCCGCCCTGATCGTCATCGGCGACGAGATCCTCTCGGGCCGAACCCACGACAAGAACATCGCGCAGGTCGCCGAGTGGCTGGGAACACAGGGCATTCGCCTGTCCGAAGTACGCGTGGTCGCCGATTACACGCCTGCCATCGTCGAGGCGGTCAATACGCTGCGCCTGCGCAATGACTACCTGTTCACCACCGGCGGCATCGGCCCGACGCACGATGACATTACCGTCGATGCCGTGGCCGAGGCGCTGGGCGTGGGCGTCGTGGTCCATCCCGATGCCCGAGCGATCCTCGAAGGATACTACGAAACGCGCGGCGGCCTCACCGAAGCGCGACTGCGCATGGCGCGCGTGCCGGACGGGGCCGAACTGATCCCCAACCGCTACACCGGCGCGCCGGGCATTCGCTATGCCAACGTGTTCCTGATGGCGGGCGTGCCTCAGATCACCGCAGGCATGCTCGATGCCCTGTCGGGCACGCTGGAAGGCGGTCACAAGCTGCTGTCCGAGACAGTCGGCTGCTGGGTGCAGGAAAGCGAAATCGCGGAACTTCTGCGCGATACCGAAGCAGCTTTCGAAGGCTGCCAGATCGGCTCCTACCCGTTCTGGCGCGAGGGCAAGTCAGGCGCGAACTTCGTGATCCGCTCGGTCGATGCAGACGTGCTCGCCGCCTGCGTGCGCGAACTGGTGCGCGGACTGGAAGCCCTTGAAAGGCCCGCTTTTCCGGGCGGGATCGAGTAGCAAAGTCGACATCGCCCGGACGCCGATTTGATTCGAAAGCTCTTTTTTGGCTACAATCAGGGCATGCGGACCACCCTGACAGCGATCGCCCTTGTGACCGGAACCTTACTGGGAACGGCCAGCACCGCCCATGCCGAGGCCCCAGATGAAACGTTCTGCGCGCAGGCGCCCAAGGAAATGCTTGCCGCGCTCGACGGCACCTGGACGGTGAGCCAGGGCCCCGGTGTGGCGGTCGCAGGGGGCTTTACCGGCAATCCAGTAATTCCAAAGAGCGTGATGACGATCCCGCTGCCGCCGCACAAGGGCAAGCGGTTCAAGATCGCGTTCGACCCGGAAAACGGAAAAGCAGTCCTTTCGGGCGACGGTCAGAAGCTGGACATGATTGCCGCCAGCAGCAAGGAACTGAACAAGGTCTCTCGCCATCTCGACGGCGAAGACCTGAAGGGCATGGTGGACAAGAAGGCGGGTTGCGACTGGTATTCCCTTCCCATCATGGTCGGCAGCAAGATGTATCGCCTGAAAGGAGTTGAGCAGGGCGGAAAGCCGACATGGTCGATGTTCCTGCCGATCCCCAAGAAGCCGATGTACATTTGCCTGCGCGAAGACGGACGGGTTGCAGGCGAGTTTCTGGGAGGAACCTCCGAGTGCTGGACGGAACCGTACGAAGTCGACGCCAAGGGCGACATGAAAATGTCGGTGATCGTCAAGTTCCAGAGCGCGACCTCCGGCGGCGGCATGCTCTATTTCGAAGGCAAGTCCGGCAGCTATCCGTTCGCGGCAGCGGCGCCGATCAAGTTCAGCCGCTGAGCTGAATTTCCATCCCGGTAACGAAAAAGGCCGGAGGTTTCCCCCCGGCCTTGATTCGTTGCTGGCCTGATCCCGGTTCCATAGGAACCGCAAGGCCGACCGGCCGCCCGCAGCGCCGTCAGGCGCGAGGAAAGCCGAGGCGGTGGATACCGCCGCCGGCGCTTGACGCCAGAAAATTACGCCCCTTCGAGCAGCGCCGTATCGAGCTTGAGGCCCGGGCCCATCGAGGACGAGAGCGCGACCTTGCGGACGTACTTGCCCTTGGCGCCCGAAGGCTTGGCCTTGACCACGGCATCGACCAGCGCGTCGAAGTTGGCCTTCAGCGCATCGTCGGCAAACGACATCTTGCCGATCCCGGCATGGATGATGCCCAGCTTCTCGACGCGGAATTCGATCTGGCCGCCCTTGGCGTCCTTCACGGCTTGTTCCACGTTCGGGGTGACAGTACCCAACTTCGGGTTCGGCATCAGGCCCTTGGGACCGAGCACCTTGCCGAGGCGGCCGACGACGCCCATCATGTCCGGCGTGGCGATCACGCGGTCATAGTCGAGGTTGCCGTTCTGCATGTCTTCCATGAGGTCTTCGGCGCCAACCTTGTCGGCACCGGCGGCCAGGGCCTTGTCGGCGTTGTCGCCGCGAGCGAACACGGCGACGCGCACGTCCTTGCCGGTACCCGAAGGCAGCGACACCATGCCGC
>JAGREN010000072.1 GCA_020446505.1 Novosphingobium sp.
CCGACATCGACCAGATGGTGCAGGACGCCGAGAAGTTCGCCGAGGAAGACAAGAAGCGTCGCGAGGCGGCCGAGGCCCGCAATCAGGCGGACAGCCTCGTCCATGCTACCGAGCAGCAGCTTGCCGAGCATGGCGACAAGGTTGACTCTGGCCTCAAGTCGGAAGTCGAGGCCGCACTGGCCGAGACCAAGACCGCGCTTGAAGGCGGCAATGTCGATGACATCAACGCCAAGGCGCAGGCGCTGACCCAGGTCGCGATGAAGATGGGCCAGGCGATCTACGAGAAGGAACAGGCCGAGGCCGCTTCTCCGGGCGCCGATGCCGGTTCGGCAGGCGACGATGAAGTCGTCGATGCCGAGTTCTCCGAGGTGGACGAAGACAGCAAGGGCTAAGTCCCGATGAACAGCCTGACCGCCATCGGTGCAATTGTTGCCGGTGGCGGTCGTGCTGGGGGCGAGGGACGGTATGTCTAGTGTGAAGACCTGTTACTACGAACTGCTCGAGGTCGAGCGCGACGCGGACGACAAGACGATCAAGTCCTCGTACCGTCGCCTGGCGATGCAGTATCACCCGGATCGCAATCAGGGCTGCGAGGAATCCGAAGGCAAGTTCAAGGCGATCAGCGAAGCCTATGACTGCCTGAAAGATCCGCAAAAACGCGCGGCCTATGACCGTTTCGGCCATGCTGCCTTCGAGCAGGGCGGGATGGGTGGCGGCGGTCGCGGACCGCAAGGCGATTTCGGCGACATTGGCGACATATTCGAGTCGATCTTCGGCAGCGCATTCGGCGGTGGCGGCGGACGCAGGCAGGCGCGGCGCGGCGCTGACCTGCGCTATGACATGGAAGTCACCCTCGACGAGGCGTTCCACGGCAAGAACACGGAGATCGAGATCGAAGTGGCTCGCGCCTGCGATCCTTGCGGCGGCTCGGGAGCCGAGCCCGGCACTGGTTCACGGCGCTGCACGATGTGCGGCGGCCATGGCAAGGTCCGGGCCCAACAGGGCTTCTTCATGGTCGAGCGTACCTGCCAGACCTGTGGCGGACGCGGCGAAGTGCTGGAAACGCCGTGCCGTGCCTGTCGTGGTGAGGGCAGGGTGGATCAGCCGCAAAAGCTGTCCGTCGAAATTCCTCCCGGCGTCGACTCAGGAACCCGCATCCGGCTTTCCGGCAAGGGCGAGGCCGGGCCGCATGGTTCGCCACCGGGCGATCTCTACATTTTCCTCCATGTCAAACGGCACAACGTGTTCGAACGCGAGGGCACGACGCTCATCACGCGCGTACCGATCTCCTTCACGACTGCCGCGCTTGGCGGCAAGATCGACATCCCGGGCCTCGATGGCGACCGGATCGAGGTTGCGATTCCCGAAGGCATCCAGTCGGGCAAGCAGCTTCGGCGGCGCGGGCACGGCATGCCGGTATTGCAGGGTCGCGGCCGCGGCGATCTCGTCGTCGAGATAACGGTCGAGACACCCACCAAGCTGACCGCGCGGCAGAAGGAACTGCTTCGCGAGTTGCAGGAGACGGAAACCGGAGAGGAAACGCCCCAGTCGAAGGGTTTCTTTGACCGCGTCAGGGATGCCTTCTCAAGCTGACTGCCCGGCCTGATGCGCCAGGACTTCAGACCTGATCTGCGGCACGAGCGTTGGATCGGCCTTCAGACGTGCCTGTTCCTCATCGAGAATGGCGAGGAATGCCGCGCGCTTGAGTTCCGCCAGTGCTTCGGGAGCGACAAATTCGCCCGGTCCTAGCGCCGATGCGACCAGATCGATCATTCGCTCGGCCCCGTGAAGCCTGCCCCACAAATAGTCGTTTTCGCGATAGGACCGGCTGAAGAAAGCGCCGAAATTATAGAATTCGATGCCGCGAAGCGTGGCCTGCGCTCCTCCGCTGCGGATGGAAGAAGCGTCGTCGGGTGAAATGCGGTCGACCTTCACCGGATCGAATTCGTTCATTCCCTCGCCACGCAGCATGGGCAAGGTCACGGCGTCGTAAAAAGGAAAACCGAGGTAGGCGAGCAGCATCGGACGCCTGAGATCGGTTGGCATAACCTCCATTGCCTCGGCCATAATGGCATCCACCCGCGTGTCGATGTCCGCAAGCGCGCGCTTCCGGGCGATATGTTCGAGCACCGGACCGGCGTCGATGAACACCCGTTTCACGAGGTCCGGAAAGTCTTCACCGAGCACGTCCGGGTTTTCGCAATCGTGATAGAGGGCGAGCGAGGCATAGACCGCCTCTCGCGCGGCATCGCGATCGGCTTCCGATATGGATCCTCCCGGTTCCCAGTCCTGCGTCAGGCGGCGCGCAAGCAGACGCAGCCTTCTTATCCGAAATGCAAGGTCGTGTGCCCGGAAGAACTCGATCGCTTCGCTGGTCGCTCCGCCACGCGGCCCCGCGAGGTGATCGAGCCCGTTCGCGACAAGATAGGCGTGGATGTGCCTCGCCAGCGGCTCATGCGAGGCGAATTCCTTTTCCCGCGTCGCAGCGTGGATCAGGCGTGCCAGGCTGCTGATAATTCCGGCCAGTTTGACGTGGGCATAGCCATTGTAGGCAAAGCCAGCCTGCACGCTGGCTGCCTCCTGCGCCTTGGCCCGCCAGGAGGCCAGTCGCCTGACTGTTGGCCTGTCGAAGAACAGCGTTCGACCGAATAGCCGCTCCACCGTTTCCTCGACTTCGGGGCGCACCGCGCGAACGACCGCGCGCAAGGTCGCCATTTCGTTCGACTGGCGGTCGAGTTCCTCGAGATTGTCGCGGATCGGCTGCTCGCGCGGGATCGAGGAGAGCGAACCGAAGATCACCGAGAAGAAACCCGGCGCACGCGCTTCCTTGCGGCTGATACCGCCGATCCGGTCAGGGCGTGGGTCGATATAGACGAAGCGCCGATCAACCTCACGCAGGGCAGGGCGGTCGCGCAGCACGCTCATCGCATCTTCGAACGGGGCGTTGACCAGTACCGATCCGTCGATAAGCGCCACGCCCTGGAGATCCTTGCGCTGATAGTGTTCAGGCATCACGCGCTTCAAAAACTCATCTCGCGTTGGCCAGCTATCACCGCGCTCGCGCGCCAGAGCATCGATCTCGGCGATCTGCAGGGCCGGGAATGCGCCCGGAAAGCTCGCCGTGGCGCGCGCGGCGAAAACCAGCTCATAGGGCGATGCGAGGGTCTGGTCCGACTCGGCAGGTACGAGGCCGCGAAATCCCAGAGAAATGCGGTGTTCGCTTTCCTGCACCACGGGCGGGCTGTTGAGGTGCAGTGTTTCGAGGTGCCCCTTGAAGTCGGTGGCGGTAACGAACAGGTCGAGGGGATGGCCGGTTGGCAGGAGTGGGTCGCCAGCCGGTGCTGCTTTCATTGCCAGAAAGGCATTGTGCAGCAATCGCGAGAAGCCGATCCCGCCGAACGGTGCCTCGAACCATCGCGAACGGATGAACCGCGAAAGCTTTTCGCGGACTTCCTTGCGCGCTTCAGGCGCGACGCTTTGCGAGACGACGTCGCCGGGCCGGTTGAGCACGAAGGAGACGATCGGGGCGGCCCAGAACTTGGTGGCTCGCGTCAGCGGCCGGGCATCGGGATCGAGCAAGGCGTCGACGTCCGCTTCCTTGAGCCACAGATCCGTGAGCGGCTCGAGCGAATGTCCCGAATGGATCGCCTGGGCCAGGAACACGCTGTTGATGCCGCCCGCGCTTGCTCCGGCGATAATGTCGGCCAGAACGCGAAGCCGCAGGCCATGATCGGTTTCGAGCAGGCGGATCAGCCTGGCATATACCGCTTCCGTGCTGCTTCCTTGAGGGAGATCTTCACCTCCGGTAACCGCGCGACTCGCCCTCAGGAGCTTCCACAGTTCCTTGGTTACGCCATGCATGTAGACGGCGAGGCTGATCCCGCCGTAGCAGACGAGCGCAATGCGAAGTTCCTTGTCGCGCATGCGAACGGGAATGGCAGAGGCGAGGCGCTGGGGCTAGTCCCCCGACTGGCGAACGGTCAGGCTGGTCGCGGATTGCGCCGGGCTTTCCACAGGTTGCGCAACACGCGCAGCGAGGGAGTCTCGACGAAATCGTGGATCATCTGCGCCAGGCCCAGTGCGAGGGCGAATGCGGCAATGAGCGCGGTCCATGCAGGCACGCCAGCCGCTTCGAGCGCTGCGATGAACGCATAGCCGATGTTCTGATGGACCAGATAGAGCGGATAGGACAGCGCACCAAGCCACAGCAGCACTGGTCTGTCGAGGAATGCCAGCCGTTCGGCGACGAGCGCGAAGAATATGGCGGTCGTGCCGCAATAGATCAGCGCCATTTCAGCGCCGTCCGCCATTGCCACTGCTATCAGACCCGAGAGCAGCACGGGTATCTGGTCGCGCCAGCGCCTGAAGCCCATTCGCACGCGGTAAGCCGCAACGCCGATGGCGAAGAAGGCAATATGATCGACAAGCAGCAACTTTGCGCCAAGCGAAGGAAGTTGCGGAAACAGGATCCAGGCAAAGCGCATCGCGATCCACAGGCACAGGATCGGTTCGATCCGGTGCAAGGCACCGGCACGCCACAGCGCCCACATGCACAGATAGAAAGCGAGTTCGACTGTCAGTGACCAATAGACGCCGTCGACTGCCTCGACGTAGAGGAATCCTTGCAGCATCGTGAAATTGGTGGCGACGACGCTACTCGACTTGGTGAGATCGGTCGCTCCGAGGAGGTGCAGCGCCCCGGTTGTGAGCAGTATCGCTGCCCAGTAGGCCGGAAACAGTCGGGTAAATCGGGCAAAAGCGAAATCGGCAGAGCTTTTGGTGCGTTCCAGCGTCATGAAGATCACGAAGCCGGATATCGCGAAGAACAGCTGCACGCCGTAGTTCCCGACTGGCAGCCCGTAGTCGACAGTGACCACTCCGGGCAGCACTTCGGGCGCTTTCACGGTATAGTGGAACAGCACCACGCCGAGTGCGGCAATGCCGCGCAGGGCATCGAGTTCGGCAAGACGTACCTTAGAGGAACCCGGTTCGGTCATCGCGGCACCCTAGCGGCAGCGCGTAAAGACCCGATTAATCATGCTGACGTGCGGTCGCCAGACTGCGCGGCGCTCAGAACGAGAAGCTGAGGCCGCTGTAGAGGCTGGTCGATTGTGGGCCGGGCAGGCCGGCCGTGCGCGAAGCCGAGACGCTCAGGCCGATCACGTCGTTAACGGTGAAATAGAGACTCGCGCCATATTCGAACCATGAATCACTTCCACCACCGCCAGCCAGCGGACGCAGACGCTGCGCAATGCCCGAGCGCAGTTTGATATTGCTCGAAGCCGCAGCCGAATTCGACGTGGTGACGAAAGCGGCATTGAGGCTGATCGAATGGGCTGCGTCCTTGCCGAAGCTGCGGTCAAGCGAGGCGCCGAAGCTGCCGGTCGTGCCCTTTTCCTTTTGCTTGACCGAAACCAGTCCGCGCTGGGGTAGGACGACGGCATTCGCCGTTTCGGTGCTGTCGTAGTCGATAGAGGCATAGGGCGAGATGCTGGTCTTTTCGTCGAGTGGCAGCCAGAGCGTCGCGGTTGCGCCAAGGCCGTAGCTCTTGCCACTGCAGTCGATAGTCACCGGATTGCCCTTGCGCGTCTGATATGTGCGCCCGTCGAACTTGCGTTTGCCGTAAGAGCCATAGACGCTCAGGCCCACCGACCCGAACCCGTATCCACCTGAAAGAGTGAACTGGTTCGTGGTCGAGCCCAGCGCGGTCGGCACTTCGGGTGATCCGGGATCCTTCGAGCGCGCAAAACCGAGCGACAGGCTGGCATCGCCGATGGTGCGCGTAAGGTCAGCGCTGGTCGACCATGGATCCTTGCTGTCGCTGACCAGACTGGACCCCACACCAAACGAAAGCGACCAGGGGGTGTCCCCTGTCGCCTCTTCGGCTTCTTCGGCCTGGGCGAAGGCCGGTGTGGCGAGGCAGGTGCAAATGGCCAACGCAGCACATAACGTCCTCATGAATTCTCCCCTGATTAAGCCCCCGAGATAGTCAGGGCTTGATCTGTCGTCGCTCGTTCGCGCCGTCGCGGTTGCGGCGGATCTTGCGGACCTTGTTCGTCTGTCCGGCTGTCCCCGTACCTACCTGCGCCGCTGCCGCACCGTTGGTTGTTGCCTCGCCGAGCGCGTTGTTGGGTTTCTTTCGCTTGTTGCCCAGCCCATCTTCGGCGCCGCCGATGAACTGGGCCTGCTGCGCGCCTGTAATTCCGTCTACGGTCTGTCTAGCGTTAAGTTCGGCCTTCTTGCCGCTTTCGGCGAACTGTCCGGGTACGGAATCGCGTGGGGACTCAAATTTGTCAGTGGTTAATTCCTTGGGGTTGAACTGCACAGTCGCGCCCTGCGAGATTCCGACAGCGGCCATGCCCGACTGGTCGGAGTCCATGTCGGGCACGTAGCCGTTCTTCGGTGTGCCCGGCTTCACGATCGTCTGGTTGTCCCATTGGTCGTCGTGCGTGATATTGGATTGTCCTGGTTGCCGCCGCTGGCCACTCGCGCCGCCGTTGTTCACGTTTTTCTCTGTTTCGCCGATGAACTGGGTGCCTCCTCGGGCCTGTCCGTTCGTGCCGCTCGACCGGACACCTACGAAATCAACCTCTTCGACTTGTCCATCCTGCAGGATTCTCGCCGAGGTGGGGCGATTCCCGGTCGGGTTCGTTTGCCCTGCGGTCGCACTGGAGACGATCACCTCGTCGCCGACTTCGGGCATGGCGTTGCGGCGGACAACTTCATGCGTGGCGGTGTCTCCCGGCTCGGCCAGGGCTCGCGCAGCCAGCATAACCGCGAGAGCCAGTAACGGAATCGATTGAACTGTCTTCATTACTGCCTCCCGACGGTCAAAATCCGTTGTATGGTTCAGGGCTTGGTTTGCCGCCGCTCGTTCGCGCCGTCGCGATTGCGGCGGGCCTTGCGGAGCTTCGCTGCCTGGCCCGACGTTGCAGTGCTTGCCTGCGTCGTGCCAGCACTGGTCGATTCAGGCTGCGTCGCCCAGGTCCCGCCGTTCGACATGCCGAAGCTGAAGCCATCGGGCTGGTTCGGCCCCGTCGCACTGCCATCCCCGGAAGTGCGGAAACATTCGACGCAGTTTTCGCGACTGGCGTGGTCGGACTTGAGGTTGGTGGTCGGCGGAGTCGTGCCCATCTCGATCATGAAGCCGTCGGCACCTGTCGGCGCCGTACGGCTCGTCGATGCACCATCGGCCGGGCCAGTGCCGCCATTCTTCACGCCAAGGTAAGGCGACGATGCGTCGAGCCACTTGCTCTGGGTACCCGTGTCGCCAGGGTTCGAGGCCGTTTTCGCGGTCCTGACCGAGTCCTCGAAGTACAGGCCATTCGGCTGGTTCGGTCCCGGCGCAGCTTTGCGATCGGTCAGATCGGCGGCCGGATCGAGATTTGCGGTCGCGCTCGATTTGACAATGTCAGGCATGATGACATTTGAGCTATTGCTTTGTTGTGTCCGACCGGAAGCCTGACCCGAAGCGGCATCGCGCGGCGATTTGATTCCCTCGGACTGCACCTGGCTTTGGGCAGTGCTGCCCGGCGTCATGGTATAACCTTGCGAAGTTCCGCCTTGTTCTGTGCCGCTCGTCTGCCGTGTCGCCTTGGCATCCTGAATCTCGAACTGGCCCAATTTGTCCGCAGGTGGCTTCTGGACTACCGTCGGATCCTGAATGTCGAACTGACCGAATTCGCTCTTCCTTTCGGTCTGCGCGGCAGCGGGAAAGGCTAGTGCGGCGCCGAGCGCCAGCAACGAAATCATGCCTGCGGTCTTTATGCGGTCCTCCTGTTTGTGAGATGCCCTTTCGATCACCGATCGCCCCTTGCACGGCTCAAGTGCATTTGTGCACACTTTTCACATTGCTACAATTGTTTCGTCGGACTCGTCACCTGCGGGATTGTGTTCTGCATTCGTTCCATATACGGAAATGGACATGGCAAAGCCCAAGAAACGATTTGTCTGTCAGGCATGCGGGTCGGTGTCTCACCGCTGGCAGGGGCAATGTCCGGACTGCGCGGAATGGAATTCGCTGGTCGAGGATGCACCGCAAACCGTGTTCTCGGCGCGGCATGATCTCTCGTCGGGCGGCCAGAAGCTGAACTTCGAGCCGCTGGACAAGCCGGGGGCCATGCCAGTGCGCAGGCCGAGCGGGCTGGCCGAGTTCGACCGGGCGCTTGGCGGCGGGCTGGTTCCCGGTTCGGCAATCCTGATGGGCGGCGATCCCGGCATAGGCAAGTCGACGCTGCTGCTTCAGGTTGCCGCTCATGTCGCGAAATCGGGCGGCGAAGCAGTCTATGTCAGCGGTGAGGAGGCAGCGGGGCAGGTTCGGCTACGGGCGGAACGGCTTGGCCTTGCCGATGCGCCGATCAAGCTGGCGGTAGCGACCTCGGTGCGCGATATCCTGACCACTCTGGGCGCGATGGAACCGCCCGCTCTGCTCGTCATCGACTCGATACAGACGATGCATTCCGACCAGATCGAGGGCGCGCCGGGCACGGTCAGCCAGGTGCGCGGCTGTGCGTTCGAGCTGATCCGCTTCGCCAAGGAACGCGGCACGGTGCTGGTGCTGGTCGGCCATGTCACCAAGGACGGCACGATCGCCGGACCGCGCGTACTCGAACACATGGTCGACGTGGTGATGAGCTTCGAGGGGGAGCGTAGCCACCAGTATCGCATCCTGCGCAGCCTCAAGAACCGCTTCGGCCCGGTCGAGGAAATCGGCGTGTTCTCGATGGAGAGCGAGGGACTTGCCGAAGTGGCCAATCCCTCGATGCTGTTCCTGTCGGGCCGCGAGGAGCCCGTTCCGGGCAGTGCGGTATTCCCGGCGATGGAAGGAACGCGGCCGGTGCTCGTCGAGGTCCAGGCGCTTGTTGTTCGCCTCACCAGTGGCGCGACGCCGCGCCGCGCGGTCGTCGGTTGGGACGGAGGCAGGCTCGCCATGCTGCTCGCGGTGCTTGAGGCACGCTGCGGCCTCAGCCTTTCGAATGCCGAAGTTTATCTCAATGTAGCCGGGGGTTATCGCCTGTCGGACCCGGCGGCGGATCTTGCCGTGGCCGCGGCTCTCGTATCGGCTCTTTCGGACAAGCCGCTGCCTGCCGAGGCCGTGTGGTTCGGGGAGGTTTCGCTGTCCGGCGAAATCAGGCCTGTGGCCCATTCCGCCTTGCGCAGGCGCGAGGCCGCGAAGCTGGGTTTTGCCAAGGCCTATGGCCCGCCTTCCAATACGAAGAGCGAAGGGTCCGGCAGGGGATATGACGAACTTGCGATCCTGCCAAATCTCGTTGACCGGATCGTGGCGCGCCCATAAGTCTGCGCGGCATGACAGGTTTCGACATAGCGGTGCTCCTCATCGTGGGCCTCGGCGCAGTAACCGGCTTCATGCGCGGGTTCGTGCAGGAAATCCTTGCGTTGGCTGCATGGATTTTCGCGCTGTTCGCGATCCGTTTCCTGCATCCGGCGGTCGCCGCATTCTTCGAGCCGACAATGGGCGGCACTACCATGGCGTCGCTGTTTGCCTTCGCTCTGCTCCTGCTGGTACCTTACGCCTTCATCAAGGTCGTGGCGCGCTGGCTGGGCAATGCGAGCCGCAACTCGATACTGGGCCCCATAGACAGGGTGCTGGGATTTGGATTCGGCGGCATCAAGGGCATGATTATCGTTGTCCTTGGCTTCTCGATTCTCGTCCTGGCCTATGACACGGTCTGGGGGCTCGGTGGACGGCCTACATGGATCACGCAGGCCCGAACCTATCCCTTCGTCAACGCCAGCAGCGAGGCACTGGTGACCATGATCGCAGAGCGCCGTCAGGCGGCTGCCCAAGCAGAGGCGAGGGCGCTGGGCGAAAAGTGATGGCGAGCGCCGCGCTCTACACGCCCCGGATACTCGAACTAGCGACCAGTCTGGCCGAATACGGTTGGGACGATGCGCTTCCTTTGCAGGGAAGCGCGCGGTCCAGAAGTTGCGGAAGCACCATTGAACTGGGCCTTGGTCTCGATGACCAAGGGCGTGTCGAGCAGGTAGGACTGCGCAGTCAGGCCTGCGCCATCGGACAGGCGTCTGCCGCGCTCTTCGCGCGTGAAGCTGCGGGAAAGACGGCTGACGAGCTTCGCAGATCGCTACAGGACATGCGGCAATGGCTGGCTGATGATGGCCCTCTGCCGGACTGGCCCGGTATCGAAGCGATCGAACCTGCAAGAGACTATCCGGGGCGTCATGGGGCGATCCTGCTCGCCTGGCAGGCAGCGAGCGAGGCGCTTTCCAGCGGCGAGACGCGCGGCTAGAGAGGCCTGCGATAGCACTTCAAGGGGGGATTCAGCATGGCCGACGCACACAGTCATCCGCATGGGCCGGAGCCGACGGCGTCCGATATCAGGCTGGTGATTGGCGCATCGTCCGCCGGGACCGTCTTCGAATGGTATGACTTCTTCATCTACGGCACGCTCGCGGCATTCGTCGGCAAGGCCTTCTTTCCGCAGGTCGGCCCGACCCTTCAGGTTCTGCTGGTCTGGGCCGGTTTCGCGGTCGGCTTCGGGTTTCGCCCGCTCGGCGCGATTCTGTTCGGCTATCTCGGCGACAAGCTGGGGCGGAAATACACCTTTCTCGTAACTGTCGCGCTGATGGGCGTTTCGACGGCCGGGGTCGGCATGGTTCCTACGGCAGAGTCGATTGGCGTGTGGGCTCCGGTCATCGTCATCTTCCTGCGCATTCTACAGGGCCTGGCGCTGGGCGGCGAGTACGGCGGTGCCGCGATCTACGTTGCGGAGCATTCTCCACCTGAGCGACGCGGCTATTTCACCGGATTCATCCAGTCGAGCGTCGTCGGCGGCTTCGTGCTTTCGATAGTCGTGGTTCTGACAAACCAGGCGATCTTTCCCGAAGACGTGCTGGCCGATTGGGGCTGGCGCGTGCCTTTCATCCTCAGCCTCGTGCTGCTGGCAATTTCGCTGTGGATGCGTTTGAAGCTGAACGAGAGTCCGGTGTTCCTCGCCATGCGTGAAGAGGGAGAAATCGCCGGCAATCCTTTCGTGGAGAGCTTTACCTATCCCGGCAACAAGAAGCGCATCTTCGTCGCCCTGTTCGGTGTGACGGGTGTCCTGACCACGATCTGGTACACCTCGTTCTTCTCGGCGCTCTCCTTCCTGAAGGGGCCGATGCGGGTCGATGTGATCTCGGTCGAGATTACCATCGGCATCGCCGCGCTGATCGCCATGGCATTCTACCCGATGGTAGGTGCGTGGTCGGACAAGGTCGGACGCAAGTTGCCGCTTGTCATCGGGGCCGCGGCAGCCTTGGTCCTGCTGTTCCCGGCGTTCTGGGGCATGGGTGCCCTGGCCAATCCGGGCCTGCAGGAGAGTGCGCGCACGGCGCCGGTGGTCGTGTCGGGCAGCGATTGCACGACCGATCCCTTCGCGGAACTTTCCGGAACCAAGCTGAGCCCCTGCGGCCAACTGCTGGAAACGCTGACTGCGAGCGGCGTGCCCTATTCCATCGAAAAGTCGCCAGGGCTCGCGCTTACTGTGGGCAGCAAGCCGGTGGTTCTCGCTGCCGACTGGTTCTCGAGCGACCCTGAAGCGAAAAAGGCCGCGGGCGCTGCCCGCAAGGCAGGCGTTGAAAGCGCCCTTACGGAGAGCGGTTTCGACTTCAGCGTGCAGAAGCCCTCGTTCCTCTCGCTCATTGGCATTGGCGCGCTTCTGCTGCTCATGGGAGGGCTTTCGGCGCTGACCTATGGCGGGGTGGCCGCACAGCTTGCCGAGATGTTCCCGGCGCCTATCCGTTACAGCTCGATGTCGATCCCCTATCATATCGGCGCTGGCTATCTTGGCGGCTTCCTGCCGCTCATTGCCAGCTACATCAATGCCATTACCGGCGATGCCTATGCTGGTCTGTGGTACACTTGGGGAGTCGTGGCTTTCGGCCTCGTCGTTGCTATCTGGGGTCTGCAGGGCGGGCCGCCGCGCGATTTCGAGGAGGCGCAAGCTGCCTGATCTGCCGCCTGCCGCGCTCAGGCTCGAAATCGATCGGGACGCGCTGGCATCGAACTGGCGCGTAATGGACGCCATGTCCGGCGCGGCCAGCGCGGGTGCAGCCGTAAAGGCCGATGCCTACGGTATTGGTGCCAGGGTTGCTGTTCCGGTCCTGCGCGATGCTGGCTGCCGCGACTTTTTCGTGACCTATGCGCACGAGGCTGCCGATCTGATCGGCCTCGTGCCGCCACGGTCGATCTCGTTGTTACACGGTCCGATCAACGACGGCGTGGCGCGCTGGGCGAGAGAAACCGGTGTGCGCGTGGTCATCAATTCGCTCGAGCAGGCGGCTCGATGGCTGGAGGCAGGAGGAGGCACTTGCGATCTGATGGTCGATACCGGGATCAACCGGCTCGGCTTGCCGCTTGCCCAACTCGGTGATCCGCTGATCGGCAGGCTGGAGATCGACATTCTGATGTCGCATCTGGCTTCGGCAGACGAAGACGTCTCGCTGAATGCAAGGCAATGCGCCCGCTGGCAAGAGGCGCGCAATCTCGTGCCGCATCGCCGATCGAGCCTTGCCAACAGTGCGGGAATCGCGCTCGGGCAGGATTATCATGGCGATCTGACCCGGCCGGGGCTCGCGCTCTATGGTGGTGTACCGCGCAGCATATTCGAAGGCCGCATTGCCCAGGTAGCGAGGCCCATGGCTGCCGTCATGCAGGTGCGTGATATCGAGGCGGGCGAAGGCGTCGGATACAACGCGACATTTATCGCTCCTTCCCCGATGCGCGTGGGCGTTGTCGCTCTGGGCTATGCCGACGGCTTTCTGCGCTGCTGGTCCGGCGGCAAAGGCGGCTTGCTGTGGAAGGGTAGACGGCTGCCCGTACTCGGGCGCGTGTCGATGGACATGGTGGACGTCGATCTTGCAGGTGCGCAAGACCTTCGCGAGGGCGACTGGCTCGAACTGGACTATTCGCTTCCCGAGGCAGCCTTGTCGAGCGGACTGTCGCAATATGAATTACTTACTCTGCTAGGTGATCGTTTCGCGCGTTGATATCGCTGGACAAAGCCTATTGCTGCGCAGCATAAGGAATGTTGCGTTGCACCACGATTTCGTGCTATGCTCAACCACTGGGGCAGGTTTTGGAGTGGTTGGATGGCTGATGCAGATGCGAAGAGTGACGATACGGTAATTATCAAGAAGTATGCGAACCGGCGTCTCTACAATACGCGTTCGTCAAGCTACATTACTCTCGAACACCTTGCCAAGATGACGCGCGAAGGCGTCAACTACAAAGTTCTGGATGCCAAGTCCGGCAACGACATAACGCACCAGATACTGACTCAGATCATCCTCGATGAAGAAGCGAATGGCGAGCAGATGCTGCCCGTCAATTTCCTGCGCGAACTGATCTGCATGTACGGCAATTCCATGCAGTCGCTGATCCCGCATTATCTTGAAGCGTCGATGGAAAATTTCCGCGCAAACCAGACCAAGCTGGCTCAGGCGTTCGAAGGTAGCCTGGGCAACAATCCCCTGGCTCGCCTGGCCGAACAGAACATCGCCATGTTCAAGGCCGCTGCTTCCGCGTTTTTGCCAGGTGGCGAGTCGAACGCGCCAGCCGAAGCGGAAGCAAAGCCTGGCAATGATATCGATACCCTGCGCAAGCAGATGGAACTGATGCAGAAGAGGCTTGACGCGCTCGACAAGTAGGGCGCAGCGAAGCTCGTTACTTTTTCCTGCCTCTTCCCGATTCTGAAAGCCCCTTACCGTGCCCGCTATCAAACACGCCCTTGCAACGTCGCGCGACGCGGATTTCGCCCAGTGGTATCAGGAAGTCATTTCCGAAGCCGAGATGGCCGAGGAGTCGGGCGTGCGTGGCTGCATGGTCATCAAGCCATGGGGCTACGGTATCTGGGAACGTATCCAGCGCCTGATGGATGACCGGATCAAGGCGGCAGGTGTCGAGAACTGTTATTTCCCTCTGTTCATTCCGCTGGGCTATTTCGCCAAGGAGGCCGAACACGTCGAAGGCTTCGCAAAGGAAATGGCGGTCGTCACGCACCACCGGTTGATCGGCGATGGCAAGGGCGGGCTGGTCCCCGATCCCGAAGCCAGGCTGGAAGAGCCGCTGGTCGTTCGCCCGACGTCTGAAACCGTGATCGGTGCTGCGATGGCGCGCTGGGTGCAAAGCTGGCGCGACCTGCCGCTGCTCACCAATCAATGGGCCAATGTCGTGCGCTGGGAGATGCGCACCCGCATGTTCCTGCGCACCAGCGAGTTCCTTTGGCAGGAAGGGCACACGGCCCACGCCAACCGTGAAGACGCGATGGCCGAGACTTTGCGCGCGCTCGAAATGTATCGCAGCTTTTCCGAAGAGGTGCTGGCCATGCCGGTGATCGCGGGTGAGAAGCCGGAAAACGAGCGGTTCCCCGGCGCGGTCGGCACATGGTCGATCGAGGCGATGATGCAGGATGGCAAGGCGCTCCAGGCCGGCACCTCGCACTACCTCGGCACTGGTTTTGCCGAGGCTGCGGGCATTCAGTATCAGGACAACGAGGGCACGCAACAACACTGCCATACGACGAGCTGGGGCGTCTCCACCCGCCTGATCGGCGGCGTCATCATGACGCATGGCGACGATGACGGGTTGCGTGTGCCGCCTGCCATTGCCCCCCACCAGATCGTGATTCTGCCGATGCTGCGCGACAACGATGAAGACGCTGCGCTGCTCGAATACTGCGAAGAAATCCGCAAGTCTCTTGCCAGCGAATCCGCGCTGGGCGAACCCGTCCGCGTGCTGCTCGACAAGCGGCCCGGCAAGGCGACCGGCAAGCGTTGGGCCTGGGTCAAGAAAGGCGTGCCACTGATTCTCGAAATCGGCGGTCGCGACATGGCTGACGGCAAGGTTTCCGTGATCCGGCGAGATCGGCTCTGGAACGAGGAGAACGGCAAGGTCGCCTTTTCCGGTGAGGCGAAGGACGCATTCGTCGCGCGTGCCGCTGGTGCGCTCGAGGAAATCCAGAGCGCGCTGCACGGCGAAGCGATCGAGCGCCGCGAAGCCAACATCGTGCGCGACATCGATAGCCTCGATGCCCTGCGCGCCTTTTACGGCGACGATGCGAAATATCCGGGCTGGGTCGAAACACAGTGGTCGAAGCCGACCGGTGCGGAGCTCGACGGCGTCATCGAAACCCTCAAGTCGATGAAGCTCACGCTGCGAAATGTGCCGATGGATGCACCTGCCGCCGACGGCTCATGCATCTTTACTGGCAAGCCTGCGGTCGAGCGTATCTACGTCGCGCGGGCCTATTGATTTGGCGCGCAAGCCCACGCCTCAGCCCGGCTTGCCCACCCGCAAGCAGATACTCGATTTCATCAAGGACTCGCCCACGCCTGCCGGCAAGCGCGAGATCGCGCGTGCCTTCGGGCTGAAGGGGCAGGAGAAGATCCAGCTCAAGGCGCTGCTGCGCGACATGGCCGACGAAGGGCTGATCGACGGTCGCAGGACCGCCTATCACGAGATGGGCGGCCTGCCGAAAGTCACCGTGCTGCGGGTTGTCGATATCGACGATGGCGAGGCGATCGCCGTGCCCGACACCTGGTCTCCCGAAGACGCCACCCCGCCGCCGCGTGTCCGCATGGTCGAGCGCAAGGGCAAGGCGGCCATGCCAGCCCTCAAGAAGGGTGATCGCGTCCTCGCCCGTACCGAGGAAACACGCACGGGCTGGATCGCCCATCCGATGAAGAAGCTGGCGACCCGCACCGACCAGGTGCTTGGCGTCGTCGAAGTGGACGCCAGCGGCAAGGCATGGCTTGCCCCAACCGACCGTCGCATTCGCCATTCGCCGCCGATTGCAGACCTTGGCGGGGCGGAGAAGGGGCAGTTGGTTCTTGCCGAGCCTGTCGGACGCAGCGACCGCGCAGGTGTGAAAGTGACAGAGGTGCTGGGCGATCCGCTGGCGCCTCGATCTTTCAGCCTGATCGCGATCCACAAGCACGGAATCCCTTTCGGCTTTCCAGACGAAGTGATCGACGAGGCGAAGGACGCGGCCAAGTTGCCGCTCAGCGAGGACAAGCGTGAGGACCTGCGCGCCGTTCCGATCGTTGCCATCGATCCAGCCGATGCGCGCGACCACGACGATGCGATCTGGGCCGAGCCGGACGGGCAGGGTGGTTTCCGCGCAATTGTCGCAATCGCCGACGTGTCGTTCTACGTCCGTCCCGGCAGCCAGATCGACCGCGAGGCCCGCAAGCGCGGCAACTCGGTCTATTTCCCCGACCGGGTCGTGCCGATGCTGCCCGAAGTGCTCTCCGCCGATGTCTGCTCGCTCCGGCAGGACGAGGATCGCGCGGCCATGGTCTGCCACCTTGCAGTCGATAGCGAAGGTCAGGTGACCTCCTGGCGCTTCACCCGCGCTCTGGTGCGGATTGCGGGCAACATCGCCTATGAGGACGCACAGGCGCAGATCGATTCAGGCGAGGCTGACGAGCATCTGAAGAACCTGTGGGCGTGCTGGAAGGCGCTGGCCGCGGCCCGGCATCGGCGCGACCCGCTTGAGCTCGACATGCCAGAGCGCCGGGTGGTGCTCGACGAGAAGGGACGGATCGCCCAGATCGCGGTTCGCGAGCGGCTCGATGCCCACCGCGTCGTCGAGGATTTCATGATCGCGGCCAACGTCGCTGCCGCCAAGGCGCTGGAGAGCAAGGCCGCACCGGTCGTCTATCGCCTGCATGAACCGCCCAGCCGCGAGAAGCTGGTTACGCTCAAGGACTATCTGGCGACTTTCGGACGCAAGCTGGCGCTGGGGCAGGTCATCACGCCGGGGCTGTTCAACCGCATGCTCAAGGACGTGTCGGACGAAGGCGAGCGGCTGCTCATCATGGAAGCCGTGCTGCGCAGCCAGACTCAAGCCTATTACGGGCCGCGTAACGAGGGTCACTTCGGCCTCGCGCTGGGCTCCTACGCGCATTTCACTTCGCCGATCCGCCGCTATTCCGACCTGCTGGTCCACCGCGCGCTGGTCGATGCCTTCGGGCTTGAGCAGCCCGCACCCAGGGGCTCCTTGCCGGCGCATTCCGGCCTGTCCGACCGCGACCGCGAAGACCTCGGCAAGATCAGCGAGGCGATCAGCGATACCGAGCGGCGCGCGATGGCGGCCGAGCGGGAGACGATCGACCGCTATGTCGCGGCGTGGCTTTCCGCTCGCGTCGGCGAAGTGTTCGACACGCGTATTACCGGCGTGCAGAAATTCGGATTTTTCGCGACTATTGTCGGTCTTGGCGGCGATGGGCTGGTGCCAGTCTCGACGCTCGGCAGTGAACGTTTCGACTACGACGAGAAGGCGCAGGTTCTCGAAGGACAGCAGTCCGGCACCGCCTATGCCATCGGCCAGCGGTTGCGGCTACGTCTGGCCGAGGCGAACCCGCTGACCGGCGCGCTGAAGTTCGAACTGGAGGAGGGCGGCAGCGCCCCGGTCGAGCCGCGCGGCAGGCCGATGCCGCTCAAGAAGCGCGGCAAGCACATGGTTGGCCAGCGAGGCAGGCCATCGAATATCCGCCATCAGGGCAGGAAGAAGCGTTAGCTCAGCCGCTCGACATCTTCGTCGGAAAGCGATCCCGGAATCACGAAGACAGGGCAGGGCAGCGACCCGGCCAGCGATCCGGTGAAGTGGCTGACCAGCGGCCCCGGCCCGCCTTCTTTCGCTGCGCCAAGCACGAGGGCGGAAACTTCCGGATGCTCGGTCAGATATTCGCGGACGACCTTCTCGCCTTCGCCGACCTTCACCGAGATGACCGGCATCTTCCCGCCCTCGGACAGCAGGCTTCCGGCTGCGGCCGTGACAAGCGTTTCGGCGCGGCTGCGCGCTTCTTCCTCTATGGTGGCCTGCACGCCGGCAAAGGCGCTGAATTCCTGTGGCGGCACGAGCGCGAGCAGGTGTAGCCCGCCGCCGGTCTTGGCTGCGCGCCGCGACGCGAACCGCAAGGCAAGCAGAGCCTCCTCGGTTTCGTCGATGATGACCAGATAGACGCGCATAAACCTTCCCCCTGCGCCTTCCTATCCGCTACAAAGCCCCGGCGCGCAAGCCACGCGATTCATGCAGTGTAACTTGGAACGTGTCTTGCAACTCCGGCCTGAATTTACGATTGGGGCCAAACGGACATTCGAACCAGGAAAGCCGACCTTACATGCCGACTGAAATCAAGATGCCAGCGCTGTCCCCCACGATGGAAGAGGGCAAGCTGGCGAAGTGGCTGGTCAAGGAAGGCGACGAGGTCACTTCGGGCGATATCCTCGCCGAGATCGAGACCGACAAGGCGACCATGGAATTCGAAGCGGTGGACGAGGGCGTGATCGTGTCGATCACGGTACCAGAGGGCACCGAAGGCGTGAAGGTCGGCACCGTCATCGCCACGCTCGCAGGCGAGGATGAGGATGTGGCCGATGCGATGCCTGCCGAACCCGCAAAGCCTGCGCCGGCAAAGGCAGAGGCACCTAAGTCGGAAGCCAAGCCTGCCGCTGAGGTCAAGTCCGCGCCAGTCGCATCTGCTTCCAGTGCTCCAAAGGAGAGTCGCGTGATTGCTTCACCGCTCGCCAAGCGTCTTGCCGCCGAAAAGGGCGTGGACCTCGAAGCAGTCAGCGGCAGCGGGCCGCATGGCAGGATCGTCAAGGCGGATATCGAAGGTGCCGAGGCGGGGACCGCGAAGCCCAAGGATGCCGCACCGGCTGCTGCACCCGCTTCAGCTCCCGCCGCTGCTGCGCAGAAGCCTGCGCCGGTCGAAATGGCAGCCGAAACCCGCGCCCTGCTCGACGACCGGGTGCCGCACACTGTCGAAAAGCTGTCCGGCATGCGCAAGACCATCGCGCGCCGCCTCAGCCAGTCGATGCAGGAAGCGCCGCATATCTACCTCACCGTGGACGTGCGGCTCGACAAGCTCATGGCCATGCGCGCCGAGGTGAATGCTGCGCTTGAGGGCCGGGGCATCAAGCTTTCGGTAAACGACCTGCTGATCAAGGCGCTGGGCCGTGCCCTGCTCGACGTGCCGGAGTGCAACGTCACTTTCGCGGGGAACGAGTTGATCCGCTATGGGCGCGCCGATATCTCGATGGCGGTCAGCATTCCGGGCGGCCTCATCACGCCGATCGTCAGCGATGCCAGCGGCAAGTCGCTTTCCGAAATTGCGACGACGACCAAGGATCTCATCGAGCGCGCGCAGGGCGGCAAGTTGCAGCCTGCCGAGTATCAGGGCGGTACGGCCTCGATCTCGAACATGGGCATGCTCGGTATCAAGCATTTCACTGCCGTCATCAACCCGCCGCAGTCCACGATCCTTGCCATCGGCGCTGGCGAGAAACGCCCGTGGGTGATGGAAGACGGCTCGCTTGGCGTGGCCACGGTGATGACTGCCACCGGCAGCTTCGACCACCGCGCTATCGACGGTGCTGACGGCGCACGCCTGATGACGGCCTTCAAGGGCTATGTCGAAAGCCCGCTGGGGATGGTGGCTTGACGACTGGTGCAGGGCAGGAGCCCGTCATCCGCATCATTGCCATGCCAGCCGACGCCAATGCCGAGGGAGATATCTTCGGTGGCTGGCTGATGAGCCTGATGGACATGGGCGCAGGGCTGGTCGCCGCTCGCAAGGCAGGCGGGCGCGTGGCCACTGTCGCCATGGACGGGATGCAGTTCCACTTGCCGGTCAAGGTCGGTGACGAGGTTTCGGTGTTCGGAGTTCTCGAGCGCGTGGGGCGCACATCGATGACGATAGCGATCGAAGCCTGGCGGCGTTCGCGCTATTCCGAAGAACGGTTCAAGGTAACGGAAGCGCGCTTTACGTTCGTCGCGCTGGATGAAAATGGCAGGCCGAGACCTGTCGAGCAGGAGTAGACTTGTGGCAGACCCCTACGATCTCATCGTTCTTGGTTCCGGGCCTGGCGGCTATGTCGCCGCGATCCGGGCGGCGCAGCTAGGGCTGAAGACCGCCATTGTCGAGCGTGAGCGACTTGGCGGCATCTGCCTCAACTGGGGTTGCATCCCGACAAAGGCGCTGTTGCGTTCTGCCGAAGTGCTGCACCACATGAAGCATGCCAAGGACTTCGGCCTGTCGGCGGATAATGTCGCTGCGGACATCGAGGCTGTGGTCAAGCGGTCGCGCGGGGTGGCGGACCAGCTCAACAAGGGCGTCACCGGCCTGATGAAGAAGAACAAGATCGATGTGCACATGGGCACCGGCAAGCTCGTCGCGCCGGGCAAGCTGTTGGTCACGGGCGAAGACGGCAAGGAGCAGACGCTCGAAGGCAAGCACATCATCATCGCGGTTGGCGCCCGCGCGCGCGACCTGCCCAAGGCCAAGGCGGACGGCGAACGCATCTGGACCTATCGCCATGCGATGACGCCAAAAGAGCTACCTCAAAAGCTGCTGGTGATAGGCTCCGGCGCCATCGGCATCGAATTCGCCAGCTTCTATAACGACATGGGCAGTGATGTGACTGTCGTCGAGATGATGGACCGCGTGGTTCCGGTCGAGGATGTGGACGTCTCGAAGTTCCTCGAAAAGGCGCTCGCCAAGCAGGGCATCTCGATCATGACCGGCGCAAACGTCGGTGCGATCGAGAAGAGCGACAAGGGCGTCAAGGTCGCCATCAAGGACAAGAACGGCAAGGAAGAGACGACCGAGTTCAGCCACGTCATCGTCGCTATCGGCATCACGCCGAACCTCGAGAACCTCGGCCTTGAAGACCTGAATATCGAGCCTGACGCCAAGTTTTTCATCAAGGTCGACGACTACTGCCGCACCAATGTGCCGGGTGTCTGGGCTATCGGAGATTGCACGGCGGGGCCGTGGCTGGCGCACAAGGCCAGTCACGAGGCGGTGCTGGCGGTCGAGGCAATCGCGCAGGAACTCGGCAATGGCGATGTTCACCCGCATCCCCTGGACCGGCGCAACATTCCGGGCTGCACCTATTGTCATCCGCAAATCGCGTCAGTCGGCCTGACCGAGGCCAAGGCGCGCGAGGCCGGCTACGAGGTGAAAGTCGGCCAGTTCCCCTTCATCGGCAACGGCAAAGCCATCGCCATGGGCGATCAGGAAGGTTTCGTGAAAACCGTGTTCGACGGCAAGACCGGCGAACTGCTGGGCGCTCACATGGTCGGTCTTGAAGTTACCGAGATGATCCAGGGCTTCGTGGTCGGCAAGACACTGGAGACGACCGAGGCCGAGTTGATCCAGTCGGTCTTCCCGCATCCCACCATCAGCGAAGGGATGCATGAAGCGGTGCTTGGCGCCTACGGCCGCGCAATCCATATCTGATCGCGGCGCGGGTTTGCGCGGTCGCTTTATCGATTGGCTTGCCGGACGATGTGCTCGAGCACGGCAACGTGTAACGGCGAGGTGAACTCGCAGCCGACGTGATAGTCGCGCTGCCAGCGAACTGTCGCTGTCAGAAGTTCCAGGCCGGGGATGCGGATGCGCAGTGGAATTTCGGCCCTGCAATCGGGAAACCAGGCGATCCTGAAGCCGCTTGGGGAAATGTCCTCGAGCAGCGTCATCTTCCACGGGCGCACGCCTTGCCGAACCTCGCACTTGAGCGAGAGCTGCGAGCGGTTTTCGCGCGCCTTTCCCTGTTCGTCTGTCGGCCCGTTGGTTGGGTCTGCCACCGAATATCTCCTGCTGAGAGTTCGCAATGAGCGCCAAATCTTACCAACTCGTTAGGGCTTCGGCTTAGGTATTCCGCTTAGGAAACCCGTGTCGCCAGCACGATCTGCGGATTGCTGCGACAGACAATCCTTTCCACCGGGTTACCGCGTCGGCGTGAATATTTTTCGGCGGTTTCGCGCCGTGTCCGTGCGACCTGATGCCCCTTTGCAACACCCGGTCCGATTGGTTGCGGTCAGCCTGCGGATTGCTTGCATATTCCCGTCAGGACATTCAAAGAGTCATAACAATCAAACCTTGGGAGGGGATTTATGACATCGCTTTCGCTTCGTGCTGCCTTGCTCGGCAGTGCTGTCCTTTATTCCGGTGCAGTGGCACTTCCGGCCTACGCACAGGACGCTTCCGAAGACGTTCAGCAGCAGCGCAGCGGCGTCACCGAAATCATCGTTACGGCTCGTAAGCGTGAAGAAAGCCTTCAGGATACGCCTGTCTCGGTCACCGCAGTCAATTCGGCGATCATCGAGGAGCGCGGCATCGAGAACCTCGTCGATATATCCAAGATCACCCCAAACCTGAAAATCCATGATACGCCGGGCGGTCTGGGCGCTGCGGCGGTTTACATGCGCGGTCTGGGCTATGGCGATAATGCTCCCGGTCAGGATGCTCCCATCGGTTTCTACATCGACGGCGTGCCGTTTGGTCGCATTTCCGTGGCAGCGATGGACCTTGTCGAGCCGGATTCAGTTCAGGTTCTGCGCGGTCCGCAGGGCACGCTGTTCGGTCGCAACACCACGGGCGGCGCCATCGTCGTTCAGACACACACGCCTACCGACGAGTTCAGCGGCGCGGTCAAGGCTGGCTACGGCAGCTTCGATGCGATCAAATTCAGCGCACGCATCGATACGGGTCTGATTGCCGGGGGCAACGTGAAGGCCTCGTTCGCTTTCCAGCACCGCGAGCGTGACGGCATCGTCGATAACCTGACCCAGCCCGATCACCTCGATCCGGGGGCCGAGAACGCGGACATGTACTGGGTGTTGATTTCCGCTGAGAGTT
>JAGREN010000073.1:0-1534 GCA_020446505.1 Novosphingobium sp.
GATATTGACGCCAACGATGCCACGTCTTGTCTGGCGTGCCCTGAGTCTTTCGAGCGCCGCTGCATGGCCTTCATTGTTGAAACCGAGCCGGTTGATGACACCGTGGTCGCGCGTCAGACGGAAGATGCGCGGGCGCGGATTGCCCGCCTGCGGTCGCGGCGTGACGGTACCGATTTCGGCAAAGCCGAAGCCCTGCGCCAGCATCGCATCGGGCACTTCCGCGTTCTTGTCATAGCCTGCCGCCAGCCCGACCGGGTTGGGGAAGTCGAGACCGGCGATGGAGACCTTCAACCGGGCGTCTACAGATGTGGCGCAGGGTGGCACGACGCCCGCCTTGAGCGCGGCGATCGAAAGAGTGTGCGCCGTCTCCGGATCGATCCGGAAGAGTGCGGGCCGAAGCAGGGCCGAAAACAGGCTCACGCACCGATCTCCGGCGGGAAGATGTGACGCCCTTCCTCGTCGAGCGGCAGCGGCCAGCTTTGCGTCACCGCCGCGAGATCGAGCGGTGCGTAAAGATGGGGAAAGAGCGCGCCGCCGCGTGATACCTCGTATTTCAGTGCCCCGCCGAGCATCTGCGTGTCGATCTCGACCAGCAGCAGGCCGTCCTGCCCGGCAAAATGCTTCGCTGCAGTCTCTGCGACCTGATCGGCGGTTGAAAAATGGATGAAACCGTCCTTCAGATCGATCGGCGCGCCGTCGAAGCGCCCGATGCGTTCCGCCGCTTGCCATTCTTTTCCTGTCGCGATCTTGTAGATGAACCTGTTCATGTCCTGGCCGCCATGTGTCGGGGTGGCACCTCCGACCACGCGGATTGGCACGTTCGCGCCGGCCATACAAGTGACAAACGGATCGTGTGGAATGTTGTCGCGTTTTGGATCGAAACCGGATCAGAAGGAGGCCGCCTTGCAGGCAAAATCGAGACTGTCGTTCGGGCCTGCCGTCGCGCTTGCCTCTGTAATTGTCCCCGCAGTTGTCCCCGCAGTTGTCCTTGTCGCTGGTGTTGCGTTTCTGCCGGCATTCGCTCATGCACAGGAAACTGCAAGGCAGGCCCCGAATGCCGAGGCGGAGCAGAATACCGGGCCGGAGGGCAAGCCTGGAGCACGCTACTCCATGGCGCCGATGAATGGCGGCATGGTCCGCCTCGACCAGGAGACTGGCACGATGGATTTCTGCACGACGAAATCCGGCCAGCTGGTATGCCGCCTCGCCAACGAGGAGCGCGAGGGTTACGAGAACGAGATCGAGCGCCTGCAGTCCCGCGTGAGGGAACTGGAGGCCGAGCGGCCGGGTGAGCCGGAGACAAGCCTTGATGAGGACCGCCGCCTCAACGAGGCGATGCGCCATGCCGGCAAGGCGTTGCGTCGCTTCTTCGATGCAGTCAAGGATTTGCGTGCCGACATGGAAAAGGAAGAGGGTAGCCGTTGAGCCGGCTCCTCGATCAGTCCTGGCGTGTCGCGAAAGTGTCGCGCGCGATCTGCGGCAGCGGCACGGCCCGGCGTGTTTCCAGGTTCATGACAAGGCAGCGGATCTCCGA
>JAGREN010000073.1:1608-6468 GCA_020446505.1 Novosphingobium sp.
GCCTCGATCCAGGAAACCAGCACGAGACCCATGCCGGGTTCGATGCGTGCGTAGCGTGTCAGCTTGGTTTCGACCGCGACCCGCCCATGCGAGGTTCCGGTCAGCCATTCGGTCGTGATCCCGGCAAAAGTCCAGATATGCGAGGCTGCGTCTGTCAGCCGCGATACGATGGCGTTTGACAGCATGTCGCCATCTGCGCCCATTTCCGGAATGCGTGCCACAGATCGGTTGGTGATCAGGGCATGGCCGGTCTCGATCATCGCGCGCGTGTCGACAGGTGCCGACGGGCCGTAGGCAACCCCGCGCGGCAATGCGGCTTCGACCTCGCTCTGCTTGCAGGTCTCGGAAACGGCGATCCTGTAACCCGGCTGGTCAAGCGCGGTGGCTGCCAGTTCGCCGCTGTCGGCGTCGTACATGAGATGGACCACGGACCCCGCGGCCTCGCCATCGCCGAGTACGGCGGAGCGCACGAGGGTCGAACGCGCGACATGCAGCTCCCGGTGATAGCGTACATGGCGCAGGATCGCGGTGCGTGCGCCGGGATTGGAGCCAGTTGCCTGCATGGCGAAGAGTTCCGAAGCCTGCTGGAAGGCGCGGAAATAGAACTGCACGTTCATGTGCGCGTTCTCGTCGCAATCCCAGGTGTTGACGAAACCGCGATGGGTTTCGACGAAAGGCGTCTTCGCCTCGTCAGGCACTGTCATCGCTCTTCGGTTTTCTTGGCGTTTTGCGCGTTGTCTTCCGGGTGGTCTTGCTGGTGGTCTTTACAGCGGGTTTCCTGGCTGCCCGTTTCGCGGGTTTTTTCTCAGGCGCCTTTGCCGGCGCTTCGGGCTTGGTCGCTTCCCGCGTTACACTGATACGCATACCGGAAAGCAGGGACCCGCCAACGATTGCGGCGATGGTGACGGGCAGGCCGAACATGGCTGCATTGAGGGCGGAAAGGTCTACACCCTGGATTGCCGGCAGGCCCGCGCCCGAGGGATTGGCCCAGGCGAGAACGCCCAGTACAAGGCCACCGACAATGATGCCGCTGATCGTACCCGACTTGTTCATGCGGGACCACCAGATGGCGCCGACGAGGACCGGGAGAATGATTGCGGCACCGATCGCCATCGCCCACATGAACGGTTCGGTCGGCCGCGTCTCGTAACTTGTGGCGAGCCATGCAGCCGCGCATAGTGCCGTGGCGATCGCAAGCCGCGCACGGAACAGCCGGCTCATCGACTGGCGGTCTTCCTTCGGAACCGGTCCCGTGATGGCGGCAGGTAGATTGGCGCCGATGGAAAAAGCGACCGCATTGGCACTTGCGATGGTTCCCGACAGCAGTGCGGCGCCGATCAGGGCGCCGAAGATGGCCGGCAAGGCGAAGATGTCAGCTGCACCGAGGGTGATGACCTCACCTGCCATCCTCAGATCGGCGGGGCCGATCACATAGTCGGCATTTCCCCCGCAGGCCGCAACGGCTTGCGAAACGTCCTGCACCGCGCGCCCGCATAGCCGCGCCATGGGGGTGTTCTGGAAGATCGAGGGAATGCTGCTCCACTCGAGCAGCCAGCCAGCACCGCTCGCGGTCTCCTCCGTCGTGAGGCCAAGGATGCCATGATAGAGCAGCAGCTTTGCGAACGCGGCGAGGGCGGGTATCGCGGTCACCACCAGCGCGATGAAAAAGATCGCCCATCCGGCGGTCGTCCGCGCGCCGGCCGGGCTGCATGTCGCGGAATAATGTCCCAGCACGAAGGGCATCGCGCAAAGACCGAGCGCGATGAATAGGCACATCACGATTGCCGTCGTGAGCGGATTGCCCGCCGCCGCCATGCCATCGACCTGGCCGCCCAGCCTGGCGAANNCCGAGCACCGACAATTGCTGTTCGATGTCGCCGATTTTGGCGAGCGCGCCGTAGCCAAAGGCAAGCTGGGGCACCGGAAAACCGGTCAGCGCAGCGGAAATCCATGCGAGCGGCGCCAGGAAGGCGGTCGCCAGGAACACGAAGATCACCGCATTGACCCGCAATATGCCGCGCAACCCGCCGGGCAGGGCGGTCAGCCCCGTCAGGCAGGCCGCGATGACGATCGCGATCCACCGGTCGACGGAAAACAGCAGACCGCCGAGCAGGCCGGCGAACCTGAACTGGCTCCACAGCAGCAGGACGCCGGCCACTGCCGCTACGACACCGAAGGCAAGGCTCGTTGCCGGACTGGCGAAGCGCCTTGCGATGAGATCGCCCGGCGTCGCCGCACCGCTTTGCTTGACGAACGGCACGATCGCGAACGCGCCAATGGCGAGCGCGAGCATCGGCGCGACGATCCATGCCATGGCGAGCGGGGAGCCCGCAAAAAACTGGCCGCCCGCGATGACAAGCATCCAACCTGTAATCAGGCTCGCCGAAAGCGCCATGGCGGCGACGGTGCGGTGTGCGCCGGCGCGCGCGACAAGCCATTCGGTGGGCGACATGGTCCGCGTCTGCACGGCGGGCACGGCAATGCCGGCGACAAGCAGAATACCCGCCGCAAGATAGCCGAATTGCCTGGCCATGCCGGACTGTTCAGCCAGAAGGATCAAGCCGGCGAAGATGAGCGTGCCGATCGACACGAACACACCGAAAGGCGTCGCGCCCGACAATACCCTGTCTTCAACCGGACCCGTACCCACCGAACGCATGCTGCTGCTCAATCCCGCTCGTCATGCACGGGCAGGCGGTCGATGCGTTCCTGTGCCCGCACCGATGCGATGACAAGCCCGCCAAGTGCCAGCGGCAGGACCAGGATTGCCAGGAATACCCCGACGGGCATGCCGAGCAGGGTTGTTTCGCCGGGATTGGCTTGCAACACGATTCCGGTGATTACCATCGCCAGGCAGACGGCCGCGCCACCACCGGCAAGGCTCCATGTTCCCGCACGCCGATCCGTCGCAAAGTTGAGCACCAAACGTATCTCCTGACTGCCTCGTACGCATCTCAGGCCGCCTTCCGCAACGCAGTGGCAGCGCCAGCCAGTTGCCAGCGCGCCTGATCTAGCACGAATTGAGGCTGGCGGCGAAAAATTGCCTGTCTCACGCGAAGGTTTTTCCACCAGCCTGTTACAGGCCGGCCCGGTCACGTTGCAGTAACACCGCCGACTTGCAATTTGGCGGGACGGCCCGGATAATCCCGAGCAGGCGCCAATCGGGATGGAACGCGAGGAGGAAGGGCAGGGCAATGGGGATGATCATTGTCGCGGACGATCATCCGCTGTTTCGCGATGCGCTATGCCAGGCAATCGACGCGCCGGCCCCCGGCAGGACCATCGAGACCGCCGGGGATCTGGCCCGGGTGGAGGCACTCGTTGCTGGTGCAGAGGAGGTCGATCTCATTCTGCTCGACCTCGCAATGCCGGGCAGCCGGGGTCTTTCCGGCCTGCTGCGCCTGCGCGCCGAACATGCCGAGATACCCGTCGTCATCGTCTCGGCGACCGAGGATTCGGCCACCATTCGACGCGCGGTGGAACTTGGCGCGTCCGGTTTCATCCCCAAATCTTCCGGCATGGCCGACATCCGCGCCGCAATTTCTGCTGTCCTCGACGGCGAGATATGGGTGCCACCCGACATTGAGAGCCAGGCCGAGGAAGATGGTGAATTCACCGAACTCGCGCAGCGCTTGAAGACTCTTACCCCGCAGCAGGGCAGGGTACTCGGCATGCTCGGCGAAGGCCTGCTCAACAAGCAGATAGCCTATGAACTCGGCGTCTCGGAGGCGACCGTCAAGGCGCACGTCTCCGCCGTTCTTCTCAAGCTCGGGGTGGAAAGCCGTACCCAGGCTGTAATCGCGCTTGGCCGCCTTGGCCTTGCATCCGGCGAGGAATCGGCTGCCCTGTAAGCGGGGCTTATTCCGCCGCTTCCTGGCGCGCATGGGTTGCCGACAGGACCGCCCGCAAAGCTGCCGGCTTGACCGGCTTGTAGATCAGCTTGATCCCTTCCGCCTCGGTCTCGCTTCTCAGTGAAGGCGTCCGGTCCGCGGTGACCAGTACGCAGGGCAGGTCCAGCCCGAAGGCCTGGCGCAACGCATGGATGGCCTCGATGCCGTTGGCCCTTTCAAGGTGATAATCGGCGAGCACGATGTCGGGCGGCCTGTGCGCCGCATCCAGTGTGGCAAAGGCTGTGTCGAGATCGGGCGCGGTGGTCACGGTGCAGCCCCATTGCGTGAGCAGTCCCGACATGCCTTCCAGGATCGACAGGTCATTGTCGATGCACAGCACGTAGAGCCCGTCGAGTTTCGAAACTGCGCCGGCCGAGGGCTTGCGTGCCTTGCCGCTCAGTGGGGCAGTCTTCGCGGTTGCGCGTTCCACGCTGACCGAGAAGCGCGTTCCCTTGCCGTGCTCGGAAACCAGCAACACGTCGATCTCCAGCACCTTGGCAATACGTTCGACGATGGACAGACCAAGTCCCAGTCCCGGGGCCTGGCGTACGCCGTCGTCGAGTCGGCGGAATTCGGCGAAGATCGCCTGACGGTCGTTGTCGGCGATGCCGATCCCGGTGTCGATGATTTCGATTGCGATGGATTTTCCGTGCCGCCTGCAGCCGACAAGTACGCGTCCGGAAGGTGTGTACTTGATCGCGTTGGAAATCAGGTTCTGCAGCAGTCGGCGCAGCAGAGCCGGGTCGGAACGTATCCAGGCCGATGAGTGGACGATGGTCAGATCAAGCCCGCGCTCGCGGGCGAAGGGCGCGAACTCGACACCCATCTGCTCCAGAATGGCGCCCACGGGAAAGTCGGAGATCTTGGTTTCCTGCCGGCCCGTGTCGAGCCGCGAGATCGCCAGGATGGCGCCGAGGATGTCCTCCACCGATTCCAGCGATTTGGTGATATTGCCGGCAAGCGTCGATTC
>JAGREN010000073.1:6521-7597 GCA_020446505.1 Novosphingobium sp.
ACGTCATGGCCGGCCGCAGCCAGGAAGCGTGTCTTGCCGGCATTGGCGTCATCGGCTGCCCGTGTCGCCCGCTCCAGTTCGCGGTTGGCCTCCACCAGCTCGCTGGTACGTTCCTCCACGCGGCGTTCCAGCGTTTCGTTCGCCTCGCGCAACGCTTCGGCAACAAGGATGCGGTCGGTGATGTCGTGCCAGGTCACGACTACGCCACCGCCGGGCATCGCGCTGGTGCGGATTTCGACGATCTGCTCGGAAGACCCCAGCGCAAGCAGCCAGGGTTCGTTCTGGTTGACGATCTTGTCGGCCAGTTCGCCGGCATCGACGCCTTGTCCGGCCAGACCGTTCGCCTCCGTGACATAGCGTGCCAGTTCGTCGAGCGCGATGCCAACCTGGCCCATCGCTGCCGGCAGGTTGAGCAACCTTCTGAACCGCCTGTTCCAGAACGCAAGCTTGAACTCTGCATCGAAGACCGAGACGGCCTGGTCCATCTGGTCGAGCGCTGACTGCAGAATGTCGCGATTGTATTTCAGCGCTTCCGACGCCTGGTCGAGCAGGCGGATATTGGCTGGCGTCGTCGCCTCGAAACGTTGCAGCAGCAATGTGTGCACCAGCCGCGACGACGAGGCACCGATGGCGCTCGCCAGCAATTGCTCGGAAAAGCGCAGCAGCTTCTGGTCGACCGGATCGCTGTCCTTCGGCCGTTCGCCGTTCTGCGTCCAGTAGCTCTCGAAAGAGCGCTGCGTGCGCCGCGTTCCGAGATAACGCGCCACGGTAGCGATCAGCTCGCCGACATTGACCTTGGCGGCGGCTCCCCTGCGTCCGATGATCAGCGGTTGCCTGCGGTCGACGAAGATGGCCGCCTGCGCGTTTTCACTCGCGCTGGGCAGCCGCGAAAGCGAACCGATGACGAAGGCGAGCGTATTGATCACCAGGCTCCAGATCACGCCATTGGCGATCGGGCTGACCTCCAGACCGAGCAGCGCTTCGGGCTTCAGCACACCCGATGGATGCAGGCCTTCGGTAACGAGCCAGTGCTCCGGCGCCAGCAGCGTCGGCATCAGCAGCGTGTAGCCCCACAC
>JAGREN010000074.1 GCA_020446505.1 Novosphingobium sp.
GATCACGGCACCTATCCCTTCGTCACCTCGTCGAACACGGTCAGCGGCACGGCGGCCTCGGGTTCGGGCCTCGGCCCGTCCGCCACGGGCTTCGTGCTGGGTATCGTGAAAGCCTATACGACCCGCGTCGGCTCCGGCCCGTTCCCGACCGAGCTGGAAGACGAGATCGGCCAGCGTCTCGGCGAGCGTGGCCACGAATTCGGCACGGTCACAGGCCGCAAGCGGCGCTGCGGCTGGTTCGACGCGGTTCTGGTCCGCCAGTCCTGCGCGATCTCGGGCGTCACCGGCATCGCGCTCACCAAGCTCGACGTGCTCGACGGGTTTGACACGGTGCGTATCTGCACCGGCTATCGCCTCGGCGGCAAGGTGCTCGACTATTTCCCCAGCCACGCTGCCGATCAGGCCGCGGTCGAGCCGATCTACGAGGAAATGGAAGGCTGGCAGGAATCGACCGAAGGCGCGCGAAGCTGGGCCGACCTGCCCGCACAGGCGATCAAATATATCCAGCGCGTTCAGGAACTGATCGAGACGCCGGTCGCTCTTGTCTCGACGAGCCCCGAACGTGAGGATACGATCCTCGTAAGGGACCCTTTCGAGGACTGAACCGATGCGGCATCTTGCACTGACCGGACTGGCGATCGTTGCGCTGGCCGGTCCGCTGCATTCGAGCGTCGCCGAAACCGATCCGCCGCTTGCCGACCATGTCGTCGTCGACAAGACCGCGCGTACCATCACGCTCTATGCGCAAGGGCGCATGTTGCGCAGCTTTGGCGGAATCCAGCTTGGCGACGCGCCGCGCGGTCACAAACGGTTTCAGGGCGACGAACGCACGCCCGAGGGCCGCTATGTGATCGACTGGGGCAATCCCAACAGCAGCTATTACCTGTCGTTGCATATCTCCTACCCCAATGCGAACGACACGGCCTATGCGGCGTCGCTGGGACGCAACGCGGGCGGGATGATCATGATCCACGGCCAGCCCAACGGCATGCGCAGCAGGATGCGCGGCGACTGGACCGACGGCTGCATCGCGCTCGACAATGCGGAGATGGAATATGTCTGGGAGGTCGTGCCCGACGGCACGGTGATAGACATCCTGCCGTGAACAGCTCCGGGAAGACGGACCCTTCCTCGAAACCGTTCCCAGGGCGCCTTAAGGATTGGGCGCGCCAGGTCCGGCGCGACGTCGTGGCGCTGTGGCTGGCAGTTCGCGATCCACGCGTACCCTGGTATGCCAAGGCAATCGCCGCGATGGTCGCAGCCTATGCCTTGTCGCCGATCGACCTCATTCCCGATTTCATTCCGGTGCTCGGCTATCTCGACGATCTGCTGATCGTTCCGCTCGGCATCATCATCGCGGTGCGGATGATCCCGCAGGCAGTCATGCAGGATCTTCGCGAACAGGCGCGTGACCGCGACCGGCCCACGTCACGCGCCGGGCTCGTCCTCGTGCTCGTCATCTGGCTGGTCGCGGCGATTCTGGCAGCTCGATGGCTCCTGTCAGCGATCTGAACTGCGGTGAATGCTGCTCAGAAATCGACGGCGATGCCTTTTTCCACCCAGTCGCCATAGCGGGTGGGAGAAAGGCCCTCCGGGTCGGGCTCCTTCTTTGCAGGTGCCGGGGCCGGTGGTGGTTCGTCGGTCCAGTAGGCGGGTTTGACGAAGCCCTCCGGACGTTGGGTTGCGCGCTTTTCCATTCTTCCAATCTGGGCGCGCTGGCGCGACAATGCAATCTGTCCTAACCGCCCTTGATGGATATTCCCGGCCTTCCCGCGCGCCGCGCGGCGCTCTCGATGCTCGATGCCGTGCTGCGCCGGGGCGAGACGCTCGATCAGGTTGCCCACGGCGCGCTGCGCCGGGTGAGGGGAGAGGCCGACAAGGCTCTGGCGCGCGCCATTGCGTCCGAAGTGCTGCGCTGGAAACAGGATCTCGATGCACTGATCGATTCCGCGACGAAGAACCCGCTGCCCGATGACGCCAAGCCGCGTCAGGTGCTGGCGCTGATGCTCGCGCAATGGCTGCGGCTGGAAACTCCGCCGCATGCCGTGATCGCGACGGGACTGCCGCTCCTCGCTGGTGGTCCGCGCCGGCTGGCGCACGGGGTGTTTTCGACTCTGGTGAAGCGAGAGGCGTCGCTGCCCGAAGCACCCACGCTGCCTCAAGCTGTGCGTGAACGCTGGGGCGCACGGTCGGAAGCGAACGCTGCTGGTCTCGCCATGCCGCCACCTCTCGATCTCGTCCTGCGCGATCCTGCTGACACGGTCGAGTGGACCGAAAGGCTGGGCGGAACTTCCCTCATGCCAGGCCATGTCCGCCTGCCGCGCGGCGCTGCCGTGACCGGCCTGCCCGGCTATTCCGACGGGGCATGGTGGGTGCAGGATCTGGCCGCGAGTCTTCCCGCACGCCTGCTCGGCGAAGGACGGGGCCGCCGCGTACTCGACCTTTGCGCAGCGCCGGGAGGCAAGACCTTGCAACTGGCGGCGGCTGGCTGGGAGGTGACCGCGCTCGACATCAGCAAGCGGCGGCTGGAGCGGCTGGGCGAAAATCTTGAACGCACCGGGCTGACCGCCAGCATCGTTACTGCCGATGCGCTGCAATGGGAGCCGGATGCGCCTTTCGATGCGGTGCTGCTCGATGCGCCGTGCACCGCGACCGGCACCTGCCGCCGCCATCCCGATGTGCTGCATCGTATCGGCGGAGCGCAGATCGAGGAGATGGCATCGCTTCAGGCGAAACTTCTGGAGCGGGCCTCAGGCTGGCTCGTGCCGGGCGGACGGCTGGTCTACGCGGTCTGTTCGCTGGAGCGCGAGGAAGGCGAGGGGCAGATGCCTGACCTGCCGCTCGCATGCGATCCGATCCGCGCGGACGAACTTCCCGACGGACTGTCACCTTCGCCTGAAGGCTGGCTGCGCACCGATCCCGGAATGCTTGCCGAAGCAGGCGGGCTCGATGGATTCTTCATCGCGCGCCTTGTGTACAAACCTGTGGGCAACCCCTAGACAACCTGGGGACGAGTAAACCTCAACTTTCCTTGAGCTTGTTGGCGAAGCTCTTGCGAAGTTTCATCAATTTTGGCGGAATGACAGCGAGGCAATAGGGATTGCGCTGGCCTTCGCCTTCCCAGTAGAGCTGGTGATAACCTTCGGCCGGATACCACGGCGCCGGACCCTCGATGGTCGTCACCACGCGGCCGCCGTGCTCCTCGTTGGCCCGCGCAATGGCTGCTTCGGCTTCGGCGTGTTGGGCGTCGTCGAGCGGGAAGATCGCCGAGCGATACTGGGTGCCGACGTCGTTGCCCTGCCGGTTGAGCTGCGTCGGGTCATGCGTGCCCATGAACACGTCGAGGATCTCGGCATAGGAAATGACCTCGGGATCGTATTCCACCTTGATCGCCTCCGCATGCCCTGTGGTGCCGCTGCACACCGAGCGATAGTCGGGATCGGGCATGTCGCCGCCGATATAGCCGCTTTCCACCTCGCTTACGCCGATGACGTCGCGGAACACGGCTTCGGTACACCAGAAACATCCGCCCGCCACGATTGCCGTTGCCATTATGCTCGCTCCCGTCTGGTTGTCGTGTTGATACAACTAGTGACCAGTTGCCAGCTTGTCATCGGTCGGACGGACTCTAGATTGCACGGCGCCGCGAATTTGGAGAGCCCGGATGCGTCCCCTGATAGCCTTTTTCACTGCCATGCTCGGTATTGTCGCGCCGCCTGCACTCGCCACGGAGTCTGGCCGGGCTGTGGAGATGTGCGAAGGTTGCGAAACCTTGCTCGAAGCCGCGATTGCCCACCCGCGCCGCAGCGCCGACCGCCCGCGCGATGTCTGGCGTCATCCGGTCGAGACGCTCGCGTTCTTCCGCGTCAGGCCGGGCATGACAGTGATTGACTACATGCCTTCGGGCGGCTGGTACACGCGCGTGCTGGTGCCCTATCTCGGCAAGGACGGACACTACATCGGCCTCAATCCTGCGATCGGGGCCGGGGCGCCGCAGGGACTTGTGACCTATTTCGGCGGTCTGAAGGAGAAATTTCCGGCCGAGGCAGCGAAATGGAACCTCGAAGGGGCACCGGTGGAGGCATACAACACCGATCAGCTTGGCCAGGATCGCAACGGCACGGTCGACCGGGTGCTTATCTTCCGCGAGATCCATAATCTCTTCCGCCGCGATTTCCTGCGGCCCGAACTCGCCCGGTTGCACCAGTTGCTCAAGGACGATGGCCTGCTCGGGGTGGTCCAGCATCGTGCCAGGGCCGATGCGCCTGCGGCTTATACCGACGGCAACAAGGGATACATGCGCCAGAAGGACGTGATCGCCCTGTTCGAAGTGAACGGCTTCGAACTCGTCGACCAGAGCGAGATCAACGCCAATCCGAAAGATACCGCCGACCATCCCGAAGGCGTGTGGGAACTGCCGCCGGTCCAGCGCACCAAGCGCGACGATCTTGCGGCCATCGGCGAGAGCGACCGGATGACCCTGCTTTTCCGCAAGCGGCCTTGATGCTACCGCGCGGCGCATGACCCAGATCACTGTCGCCGCCCTGCAACTTGCGCTCGGCTCTCCCGACGAGAGCGAAAATATCGCTGCCGTTTCCGCTCTGGTGGAAGCGGCGGCGGGGCAGGGCGCGCGGATCGTCCTTCCGCCCGAACTGTTCTCCGGCCCCTATTTCTGCAAGGTCGAGGACGAGGCCCTGTTCGCTCTGGCCTGCCCGACTGCCGAGCATCCGTCGGTCATCGCCATGCAGGCGCTGGCGGCTAGGCTGAAGGTCACGATCCCAACCAGCTTTTTCGAGCGCGACGGCCATCACTATTACAACACCCTCGCCATGATCGACGAGAATGGCGAAATCCTCGGCACCTATCGCAAGAGCCACATCCCGGACGGGCCGGGATACGAGGAAAAGTACTATTTCCGTCCCGGCAACGACGGTTTCAAGGTCTGGCAGGTGGCAGGCGCCCGGATCGGCGTGGGCATCTGCTGGGACCAGTGGTATCCCGAATGCGCGCGGGTCATGGCGCTGATGGGCGCGGAACTGCTGTTCTATCCCACCGCGATCGGGTCGGAACCCTATGACGCCGATCTTGACACCAGTCGCATGTGGCGCCGCGCGATGCAGGGCCACGCCGTATCGAACTGCATGCCGGTGATCGCCGCCAATCGCACAGGCACGGAAGACGGACAGAAGTTCTATGGCCACAGCTTCATCACCGACGAATGGGGTGACCTGATCGCGGAATACGGCAACGAAGAGGCGGGCGTCCTGGTCGCCACGCTCGACCTTGAACGGGCAGCGCGCCACCGCGCGGGCATGGGCTTCTTTCGCGACCGGCGGCCGCAGCTCTATGGCCGCATCGCGCAGGATGTCTGAACCGGACAGGGCGGACCGGCGCTATCTGATCGCGCTCGGCTCCAACATCCGCCATACGCGGCACGGCAGTCCTCGCAAGGTCGTGGCGGCGGCGCTTGTGGCGCTCGAAGCCAGTGGCATCCGCGTCGACAAGGTCTCACGCATCCACGATACCGCACCGATGGGGCCATCGCGCCGGACCTATGCCAATGCCGCTGCAATCGTCGCTGCCTCGCTCGATCCGGCAGAGCTGCTCGCTGTTCTTCAAAGCATCGAGGCGGAATTCGGTCGGCTCAGGCGTGGGCGGGCGTGGCGTGAGCGGGTGCTCGATCTCGATGTGATCCTGTGGAGCGGCGGGACGTGGGTTTCGCCGGGGCTCGTCGTGCCGCACCTGTCGTTTCGCGAACGCAGCTTCGTGCTTGGCCCTGCTGCCCAGATCGCTGGCGATTGGCGCGATCCGATCACGGGCCTTACGATGAGGCAGCTGAACGCGCGCCTCAACCGGGAAAGAGCCGTACCCGTCGGGTCAGTCAGACGGTCCTGACCCCCTTCGCGTTCGCGGTGGCATGCGTGTAGGCCAGCTTCTGACTGCGATGCGTGATGCGCCAGCCAGCCTCGGTGCGAACGAGTGCGTCGTGATACCAGACCCCGACAAAGAAGGTGCTCTGGTTGCCCTCGGCATCCTCCATCATCATCGGATTGAACAGGATCATGCGGCTTTTGGCGGTGTCGCCCAAGATTTCGAGCCGGGGCAACGAGACCATGTGCTGCGACATCGCAAAGGGAGCGAGCGCCTGGGCAAGCCATTGCTTCATCTCGGGCAGGGAGCCTGAACTTCCGCCGGTTGCCGTGTAGTCGATCTGCGCATCTGCAGTGAACATCTGGTCGAGAGCATTCCAGTCCCGATCGTCGATGGCAAAGCAATAGCGTGTAAACAGATCCTGGATTTCCAGCCGGTCGGACATTTCTTCTGCACTGAGCATGACGCTTCTCCCCAATCCTCTTGGCAGGGCTTGCCAGATAAACGGTTGCACCGCCATGATTTTGCCGCAGGGATGCTCAGGCGGCCCGCTTGTCGAGAGCTTGCACCATGGCGGGTCATAGCGGTTTCGGACCACATCGCACATGGTCGCCATGATCCTCTGGTGGCCCCATGCCCAGTCAGTTCAACGCGCGCTTGACCCGGCCCGGACCTGCCCCTACCTGACCTCCTCGTGGAAGGGCCCTTAGCTCAGTCGGTAGAGCAACTGACTTTTAATCAGTATGTCCAGTGTTCGAATCCCTGAGGGCTCACCAAAAATATAATTCATATTCAGACTGGGAGAGAATTCA
>JAGREN010000075.1 GCA_020446505.1 Novosphingobium sp.
GTTCGAACCCAGCAGGGCTCACCACATTGATTCAAGATCACGCCTGGGCAATTTCGCGCAGCAGCTTCGAGACTTGCCGCCTCGGTGTGACAGGCTCGTTTGTGTCGCCATCATGCTTCCATTGCCCGTTACGCTCACCCTTCGGTGCTCCGGGGTGCTGGCCGGGAAAGGGCGCTCGTCGATCTGCGCCAGACCTGTGCTCCCGCCGTTGTGACTAGCGACCCGGACGATGGAGCAATGCTGGAAAGCCGCGACCACGAGCGCCTTCGGCCATGATCTGTGCGACTTTGCGACTGTTCTTGACGGACCGCGAGGCCGCTCTAATGACGTAGGCATGGCTGAAGGCATGAACATCTCGCCAGTTTTGCCGCCGGATGATCAGGATATCCGGCCGGGCCCCGTTTCGACCAAGAGAGCCAAAGAGCGGACCAGTCGCGTGCTGGATGTGGCGCTGGAAGAATTTATCAAGCACGGATACGACCGCGCCAATCTGGGCGAAGTGGCAAGGCGCAGCAGGGTCAGCAAACGCACCATTTACCAGATATGCGCCGACAAGCGCGAGTTGTTCGTGATGGTCGCGCGCAACAGCATGTCGGGCCTTCATGCCGCGATCGACTTCGAATTGCACAATGAGCGGCCGATCCGCGATGTGCTGCGCTCGGTTGCGGAATTGTGGATGGGCTCGCTTGTCGAAACGCCGATCCGCTCGCTCACTTGGCTGATCGTCAGCGAAGTGTCTCGCTTCCCGGAACTGGGCGAGATGGCGCTGACCCACATCCGGCATTTGCGTTCTCCGCTTGGCCAATACCTTTTGAGCAAGGCGACCCCAGGGGCACTCACCGAAGAGCGGGCGTCCCGCATGGCCGATCACTTCCTGACCATGCTGATGGGCGGCATCACCGGCTATTTCGTTCCCATCGAGGATTTCTTGGCTGACAGGGAGCAGCGGATCGAGTCCGCGCTGGACACGTTCCTGTTGGCATTTCCCGTCAACGAGTGAAGCCGCTCAGCCTCGGGCCGCCTTCGCCATTTCTTCCCTGAGACGCAGCGCCTCGGGAAAGGCGCGGGCGGACAGGATCGTGAAGACCGCCGAGACCGGGATCAGCAGATACATTGCGCCCAATCCCAGCGTAAGCGAGCCGAACACGTCGGACAGGCGACCCACCGCATAGGGGCCGGTCGACATTGCGATCAGCGTGAGCGTCAGTGCGTAGATGGCCGCGCCCCGCGCACGCATCGACGGCAGGACGAGTTCCTGTGGAAGCGTACCCGAAGGCGCGGTCCACAGGCCGCCAAGCGCCATGATCATGCCCAGGATGAGTGCATAGCTTTGCAGCGATGGCGCATTGACGAGCAGTCCGAACAGCGCCGCGCTGCCGATCAGTGCGCCAAAGCCGATCCACAAGGGGGCTGTCGCCCCGATCCGTCGACGCAGGAAATCGCCGAGAAAGCCGCCCGCCAGGGTTCCGAGCAGGGCGCCCGCACCGATGGCCAGGCCAAGCGTCTTGCCCGCCTCTTCCGGTGCGAGATTGAACGTGCGCAAGGCGAGCGGCACGCCCCAGAACCCGATCGAGCCGGCGACCACGCTCGGTCCCGCCATCGCCAGTGCGGCAAAGGCAAAGGCCCTGGACCCGACTGTCAGATGATAAAGGTCCGGGTCGCGTCGCTTGAGGCCCTGTATCCAGCTTCCCGCGCTTTGCACGCCGATGGCGACGAGCACCCATTGCAGAATATCGCCGGTCAGCCAGATCAGGACCGCGGCGATGGCGGTCAAGATTGCGGTAAGCTTGATGTTCGCGCGCGCAGCCTGACGGCCACCTCCCTGCAGTAGCCTGACGAAGCTGAAAGGGGGGATGATGTTGGACAGTTCCCTGAAGGTATCCGCGATCGGCCGGCCACTCTTGCGCCGTTCGATATCGTCGGCAGGTTCGCCCAGCAGCCAGGCGAGCACGGCAATGACAAGTCCGGGCAGGCCGAAAAGGATGAAGACGATCTGCCAGCCCTTGATGGAGCACAGGCCGTATGTCCCGCAAGCGTCAGGCCATGAGCCGAGAATCCAGCCGCCGACAGCGATGCACAGCGCCGACCCGACGAATGGGCCGGCGAGATAGATGGAGAAGGCGCGTGAACGCTGTTTGGCCTCGAACAGATCGGCCAGCATGGCATGACCGATGGGGCTGATGGTCGCTTCACCGACGCCCACGCCGACCCGCGCGAGGGCGAGCTGGGTATAGCCGCTGGCCAATCCGGAAAGCGCCGTCATGAGTGACCAGAACGCGACTCCGATGCCAAGCAGGCGGTTGCGCAGCCAGTTGTCGGCAAGCCGGGCGAGGGCGATGCCGGTCAAGGCGTTGAGCAGGACGAAACTGGTGCCGTACAAGACGCCGATCTGCGCATCGGTTATGCCCAGATCCGCCTTCATCGGCTCGGCGAGAACGCTCAGCACCGAGCGGTCCGCATAGTTCATGATATTGGCCAGCAGCATCGTGACCGCGACCAGCAGCTTGTAGGCCATGCTCCGCTCGCGCGCGGGTACCCGTCCGGACGCTGCCACTGTGCCCGAACCGGACGACGCTAGATCGCTCATCGATGAATTTCCCCTCTCCCCAGCCGGACGACACTACGCGGTTCTGCCCGGAAGCGTAGCGATAACATGCTTGCGACTTGATTGAAACGTCGTGGTACCATATGGCGGGGCCAATACGAAACGACGACGGGAGAGGCGCGTCATGAGCGAGAATGCGAATCTGCTTGGCGCGGACAGCGACACATATTTCGAGCAGTTCGACGTCGCCAACGAAGCGCGCGAGATAGGCAATGCGATCGACCTCGATCTGGGCGAGGCCTGGGCGGAACTGCACCGCAGGGGCGAGGTTCACAAGGGCACGCCGCGCGCATTGGTCGGAGCGCCCGAATTCGGAGCCTACGATGTCGAACGGGACTCCTATACTCTCACCAGCTACAAGGCCTGCGCGCGGGCGCTGCGCGACAACAGGACGTTCTCGTCGGCGGCCTATCTCGATACCGTCGTTTTCCGTTCGATGGGGCCAACGATCATCAGCATGATCGGAGGCGAGCACCGCAATCTGCGCGCCGTGGCGCAGCCCCATTTCGTGCAGCCGCGCGCGAGTGACTGGTGGCGGCCCAACTGGATCGAGGGACTGGTCAACACGCTGCTCGATCGACTGGTGCCGATGGAGCGCGCCGACCTCAATCTCGATCTGTGTGCCCGCTTGCCGATTCACACCATTATCCGGGGCCTTGGCGTCGATGGCGATCAGGCGCTGCGCTTCCGAAGCAACCTGCTGCGCTCGATTGGCCAGCGTGGCGGTACGCCCGAAGAAATGATGGCCGCGCCCGGCGAAGTCAAACGCCTGTTGCGAGAAGTCATCGATGCGCGCCGCACCGCGCCGAAAGAAGACCTGATTTCCAAACTTATCGCTGGCAGACTCGAAGGCGAGGGCGGCGAACGCGAGCTGAGCGACGACGACATCGTCGCCTATTGCCAGCTGATATTCCTGGCCGGCAGCGCGACGACCTGGCGCCAGTTAGGCATTGCCCTGGTCGCGCTGCTCAGGGACCGCACCAACTGGGAGGCCTGCCTTGCCGACCGCAGCCTGATCCCGCAGGCAATCGAAGAGGCCGCGCGATGGCACGGCACGCAGCAGCTCTTCCCGCGCACCACGACCGAGGATGTCGAAATGGGCGGGGTGACGATTCCAGCCGGTTCGCGCGTGTTCGTGGTGGCAGGAGCTGCCAATCGCGACCCGGAACGCTGGGACAGACCGGGCGAATACGACATCCATCGCGAGGCGAAGCCGCATCTGGGCTTTGGCATGGGCCCCCACATCTGTCTGGGCATGCATGTCGCGAAGGAAGAGATGGTAAGCGCGCTCAACGGTTTGATGGACCGTTTCCCCAATCTGCGGCTCGATCCGGCTGCCCCGGAACCGGAGTTGATCGGCGCGATGGAGCAGCGCGGGGCATCGCATGTGCGCGTGTTGCTGCACTAGGCCGCAAGGACGATCGGGAGCAGGATAAAGACATGCCAGATGCGATGGAATTCGAGCCGGCGCCGCTCGAAATGGAGACTGTGCTGAATCCCGCATGGCTGGAACGTGCGCTTTGCCGGGACGGACAGCTCGTGGAGATCGAGAAGGTCGAACTGGTCGAGACGATTGGCTGGAACTGCCTCAATCTAAGAGTGAAGCTCACTTTTGCGGATAGGGGCCAGCCTGAAGGCCTGCCCGAACGTCTTTGCATCAAGGGTCTGTTCGGCGAACAGCATCCCGAATACCTGAAGAACGGCGCGCTGGTAGCCGATACGCTGTTTTATACCGAGGTATTGCCGCGCATCACGATGAAGGCGCCCCGGTGCTATTACGGCGGCGTCGACGAGCGCGGCTCGGGCGTCGTGGTGCTGGAAGACCTGACCGAGCGTGACGTCCGTTTCTTCGACCATCGCACGGCGCTGACCCTCGATCAGGTTCGCGATACGCTTGACCAGCTTGCTCGTTTGCATGGCGGCATGTCGAACATGAGGCCGGACGAACTGCCGTGGCTACGCGACAAGCTCGATGTGTTCAGCATTCCGATTGCGGTGACGCCCGAGCGTCTGAGCGAGGCGATGCACGGTCAGCGCGGCGATCCTCTGCCGGAAAAGCAGAAGGATGGCAGCCGGATTTACAACGGGCTGAAAGCGCTGGCGCGGCGGGCAGAACAATTGCCCGTCACCGCCATCCATGGCGATTGCCACATCGGCAATATTTTCGAGACCGAGGGTAGTTTCGGCTTCATCGATTTCCAGATCGTGCAGCGCGGGCACTGGTCGCTGGACCTGCCGTACCATATCGGCTCGGTTCTCACCGTGGAGGATCGCCGCGCCAAGGAACGGGATCTTGTTCGCTACTACCTAGACCGGCTGGGAGACCACGGTGGCGACCCGCCCGATTTCGAAACCGCCTGGCGCCTCTATCGCGAGGGAGCGGCCTATGGCTTCTTCCTGTGGTCGGTCACGATGCGGGTCGATGCGCCGATCGTGAACGAGGCGGTCAAGCGGCTGGGCCTGCTCGTTGCGGACCACGACAGTTACGGCCTGCTGGGACTGTAGAAATCCCTTGCCGGACCGCGTGGGGCCACCGGAGAAGATCCGGTGCCCCGCTGCCGGTCAGATCATTGCCCGACCTTGAAGACCCGCTTGGCCCGCTCGCACAGGATTTCGCGGCGTGCGTCCTCGGGGACGCCTTCGAAATCGCGGGCGATGCATTCCAGCGAATGCGGGAAGGTCGTTTCCGAATGCGGATAGTCTGACGACCACATGATGTTGCCCGCGCCGGGCAGGTCGCGCATCAGGATTCCGGGGCGATCGTGGATGAAGGTGCCATAGATGTTCTGGTCCCAGTAGAAGCTGGGCGTTTCCTTGATCGTGCAGTTGGTCCAGTACCGCTGCTTTTCCCAGGTCCGGTCCATGTAGGTGGCGGCAAAGGCGAACCAGCTCGTGCCGCTCTCCACGCTGACGAAGCGCAGCTTGGGATGACGGTCGTAGACGCCGCCGAAAATCATGATCGAGATCGGTTCGGCCATCGCCATCTTCGAATTGACGAGGTCGGAGAGGAAATAATCCTTGTTGCCGAACCGGGCGATGCGCGCGCCGAGGTGGATGGTGATGGTCATGTCCATGTCCACCGCGGCGGCCCAGAACGGATCGAATTCCGGCTGATCGTACTGCCGCTCGCCGTTGGGATTGCCGGTCAGCGCCAGCGCCTGCGCGCCCAGCGCCGTCTTCGGTCCGGTGGCGGCGGGGTTTTCCTTATTCATCGGGAACGCCGGGATGTTGACCGTGTTGAAGCCGAGCTCCTTGCATTCCTTCATGAAGGCGATGGACTCGTCGACATCGCGCAGCGGGATATAGCCCACGCCGACAAGGCGGCTGCGATCATGGCTGCAGAAGTCCGACAGCCAGCGATTGTAGGCGCGGAAACTCTCGATATAGAAATCGGTGTTGTCCGTGCCGAGAGGGCCTCCGCCGAACAGGACCGCGGCATCGATGCTGTCGAGATTCATCTCATCGAGCCGCGTTGCCGGTTCCCAGCCGCCGCGCCCGATATCGGCAACCTTGCCCTGGATCTTGAAGTTCTTGCCTTCGCGCCCGGCCTGTGAAGCGAGCAGGTTCAGGGGCTTCTTCTGTCCCTGGAACACGACATAGTCCATGTCGTCGCCTTCCTCGATTTTCGGTGCGATGTCGCGGAACCGTTCGGGGAGGTAGTCGCCCCAGAAATCGGGTGGCGTGGTCACATGGGAATCGGCGCAGATGATCTCGTAACGGGTGCCGGACGGGCTCGCGATCTTGCGGTCGGCTTTGGGTTCCAGTTCGCTCGTGCTGGCCATTTCTCTTGTCTCCCGTGAAATGTTTCGAAGCGGCTGAATCGCGTAATGCCGCAAGATAGTTCTTGATAGTACCATTTAGCCGCACTAGTCTACCACAAAGACGACGCAGGCTCCGGATTTCCTTTTTCCGAAAGGCCTGCGCCAGAGGGAGGATGGCGCGAATGAGGCTCGATGACAGCTACGATCTCGTGGTCGTCGGGAGCGGGGCAGGGGGCATGACGGCCGCCTTGACGGCTGCGAAGATGGGTCGCAGCGTCGTTGTTCTCGAAAAGGAATCCGCGTTCGGCGGAAGCACCTCGCGCTCGGGCGGGGCGGTCTGGATTCCCTGCAACGCGCACATGGGGCCAGCCGGAGTGCCTGACGATTTCGACACGGCCATGCGTTACATCGAGGCCTGCTGCGTGGAGCATACCAGCGCCGCGACTCGCGAGCGGATGGAAGCCTATGTCCGCACCGGCCCGGAAATGCTTTCGTTTCTCGAAAGCGAAGGGCTCGAGGTCGATTACCTCAAGGGCTATTCCGACTATTACGACGAACGACCGGGCGGGCAGCCGCAGGGGCGGTCCATCGCCGCGCGGATGATCGATTCCCGCGAACTGGGCGCGTGGGGCACGAGGATGAACCGCTACGCCATGTTCGCCGCGCCGGTGGGCCTGCTCGAATTTCCGCCGCTCTCCAACGCGGCAACGACCTTCAAGGGCAAGATCGTGGCGCTCAAGGTGGGCTGGCGGATGATGCTGCAGAAGCTGCGCAAGGCCGACATTCTCTCGCAGGGCTCGGCCCTGCAGGGCCGCATGCTCAAACTGGCCCTGGAACGCGGCGTTCCCGTTCTGCTCGAAGCGCCGGTCCTGGATCTGATTGTCGAAAGGGGCCGGGTCGCCGGCGTTGTGGTGGACACGGGTGGAGCGAAGCAAACCGTGCGGGCGGGAGCAGTGCTGCTCAACGCCGGCGGCTTTTCGGCCAATGCAGCCTTGCGTGAGCGCCATTTGCCCGGTCCGCAGCAGGACGGTGCCGCCAACTACCTCGGCAATCCGGGCGATACGGGCGAGGTGCTGGAAAAGGCGATCGCGCTGGGTGCGGCGACCGATCAGCTTGAGGAAAGCTGGTGGGTGCCCGGAGGACAGATTCCCGGCGGCATGCCGGTGTCGCACACCATCGACCTGTCGAAGCCGCACTGCATCATGGTCGATCAGTCCGGCCAGCGATACCTCGACGAGGCGCAAGGCTACATGGAAATCGGGCAGACGATGTTTGCCCGCAACCGGCAAGTCCCTGCCGTACCGTCATGGGCAATCTTCGATTCGCGCCATCGCAAGAGATACGGATGGGGCATGGCCATGCCGGGCAAGACGCCGCCCGAATGGCTGGAAAGCGGCTATCTCAAGAAGGCCGATACGCTTGCCGGACTCGCCGCTCTTTGCGCCATTCCGGCCAACGGCCTTGCTGCAACGGTCGAACGCTTCAACGCATTTGCCCGGCAGGGCCGCGACGAGGATTTTGCGCGCGGGGCGCGCGCCTACGATCGCATGAACGGCGATCCGTCGAACAAGCCCAATCCTTCGCTCGGCACGGTCGAGCAGGGACCGTTCTATGCCGCGCCGGTCCATGTCGGCGATGTCGGAACCTGCGGCGGGCTGGTGACAGACGCGGACGGGCGGGTTTTGAAGCACGATGGCAGCGCAATCGGCGGCCTCTATGCGAGCGGCAATATCGCGGCCAATTGCTTCGGGCGCGCCTATCCGGGGCCCGGCATCACCATCGGCCAGTCGATGATATTCGGATACCGCGCCGCGCGCGCTGCGCTCGGGGCCAATTCCCAACCGGAAAGGCAGTAAGCAGACCATGGCGTACGACTACAAGGTGATCAGCGTCGGAACCCACGCCAATCCGCCGGGCGACATGTACGAGCGCTATTTCCCGGAGGAGCTGAAGCACCTCGCGCCGCGCTTCGTGACGCATGAGTTTCCGGGTGAGGGAACGTTCGAATGCATCGAACTGGAGGGCCAGTTCATCCGCCAGCTTCCTACGCAGGTCGGCGCCGGCGCGACCGAGGCTCTGGCCGAAACGCCTTTCATCCGCTCCTTCGACGAAGGCTATGCCGGGCAGCGCGATCCTGCCGCGCGTCTGGCGGACATGGACAGGGACGGTGTCGATGCCGACGTGATCGTCCATCCCGGCTATCCGATCCTGCTGCCCAGGAACCGCGAGACGCGCTGGGGCATGATGGTTGCCTTCAACTCCTGGCTCGCGGAATTTTGCAACCATGCGCCCGAGCGGCTCATCGGCATTGGCGAGATCCCGCTGTGGGATCTTGACCGCGCGATGGATGAAGCGCGGCGCATTGCCGGGCTGGGGCTGAAAGGCGTGCTGATGCCCGCCATTCCCGGCTATGTCGGCGCGTGGTCGTCGCCCGCCGACAAGCCGTATACCTCGGACTATTACAAGCCGCTGTGGCCGGTGCTCGAAGAGCTTGGCCTTGTCATCGTGGTTCATGCCGATGCCGCCGCCGCGACCCCCGGACTTGAAAACTATGACGAGCCGGGCATCAACATGATCATCAACAAGACCTTGCCGTCCGAGATGATCGCTTCGCTGATCGTCGGCCATGTCTTCCGCGACTATCCGGGGCTGAAGCTGCTCTGCGTCGAGACGGGCGTGGGCTGGATGGCCCATCTGGTAAGTTGGATGGACGTGCTAGTCCGCGAACATCCTACGCTGTTCACGGGGCTGACCGAAAAGCCCAGCGAAACGTTCCGCAAGCATGTCTTCGGTTCGTTCCTGTGGGACACGATCGGCATCTCGAACAAGGACGTTATCGGCATTGAGAACATCATGTGGTGTTCGGACTATCCGCATACTTACGGCCCGTTTCCCCATTCGCGCACGGCGATTGATGAATCGCTCGCCAGCCTGACCGACGAGGAACGACAACTCGTGCTGGCAGGAAATGCCATGCGGGTATTCGGGCTCGGTCAACCGTAGGCGGGGCGGACCGCAACTTCGAAGAGAGCGACAGGGCACCGGCCCGCACAGGCGGAGAGGGACGAAATGACACAGGATTCAAACGATACCGGCCGGTACATCTCTGCCGAAGCGGAGAAGCCGTGGCTCGGGCTGTTCGGGGACAAGCAGGATTTCTACGACGATTGCGGCTTCACGCTGACCGCCTCGACCGACGAGCACGACATCATGGTCGGCAACTTCATGTACTTCTTCCAGGGCGGCAAGCAACGCCCGAAAAGCCAGTGGCTCGGCGACGGAATCGCCAACAACAACCTTGTCGTTATCACTCCCAAGGACCGTCGCGGCAAGGGCATGTACGACAACAATTTCAGCCGCAACGGCATGAACCTGGAAGACTATTTCTCCTATGACGACCTCAAGGTCACCGAGGAGAACGGCGCTGTCGTGTGGCGCATGGGCAAGATGGAATATGTGCTCAACGGCCCGCACTACGCAATGCGCGGCATTTCGGGCGAGTGCGAATACGACATCCGCTTCACCCAGCTCGACGCGCCCGCCGTCTGGTCTTTCGGAACGCGCGAGGCGGCGCCGCAGGCGGGAATTGCGGGCGGCTATTGCTATCTTGAGGCCGAAGGCACCCTGAAGGTCGGCAAGACGACTTACGACATCAGGGGCGGGCGCGGCGTTCACGAAAGGCTGGGCTTTTCAGAGACGCTCGATCCCAATGCCAATTCGCAGCATGACGTCAACGGCTTCGGCAATGCCTTTGCGATCCACATTCTCGGCGGAGACGTATGGGTCTGGGGGCTGGGCAGCTTCGAAGCGCCGATGTTCTTCCTGACCGTCGAAGGCAAGGATCTGACGTTCCTGCCGGGCGCGCCGGGCACCGAGATTTCCTACGAACTGCTCGACCCGTGGCACGATCCGCGCAGCGGGCTCTACATGCCATCGCGGTTCCGCGCGAACATGACCTCGCCCGAGGGCAGGCTCGAGCTCGAGATGCAGGCGACGGGCCGCGCCTATTATCCGTGGGAAATGAAGCGCGGGTACCAGTTCATGTACTGGCACCTGGGCATCTCCAACGGCGCGTTCACCTGGCCGGACGGCCGGATCGTGCCGATCGAGAACCAGATCACGCAGCATGAACTGGTGAAGCACCTCATTTCGCACCGCGAAACGATGGACGGGCCGGACCGGACGGCGGTCTGGGCGTGAAGCACACTTCGGGACGGAAGAAATTCAATTGAATATGAGGGAGATAAACATGAAGATGACTAACAGATTGGCGCTATCGGTTTCGGCCCTGGCGTTCGCATCGATTCCGACTTTCGCCCTGGCGCAGTCGGCCAACGAAGACACTGAATCGCGCGGCGGACTTGGTGAAATCGTCGTCACGGCCCAGAAGCGCGAGCAAAGCCTTCAGGATGTGCCGGTCGCGATCACGGCGCTTGGCGGTGAGGCGCTGGCCGCCAACCGCATTGCCAGCGTGCGCGATCTCGATGGCGGTGTGCCCAACCTGACGATCAGGACGATCGTGGGCGGCGCCAGCCTGCCGACCTATTCGATGCGCGGCGTGGTCAGCCTTGGCGCGGCTCTCGGCACCGACCGGGGCGTCGCGCTCTATGTCGACGGCGTCTACATGGGCAACGGGTCCGGCTCGATTTTCGAGATGGGGGAAATCGAACGGATCGAGGTCCTGCGCGGGCCGCAAGGCACTCTGTTCGGCCGCAACTCGACCGGCGGCGCGGTCAGCGTCATCACGCCTGAACCCAAGGGCGAACTCGCGGTCAAGCAGACCTTTACGCTGGGCAATTACGACCAGTTCCGTTCCATTACGCACGTCGATACGCCCCGCTTCGGTCCGCTCAGCCTTTCCGCGACCTATCTTCACAGCGAACGGCGCGGCGATATCCGCAACCTCGGCGGCGGCACGCAGTGGACCTTCAGCGGCGCGTCCGGAAGCGAGACACGCACGTCGCCGAATAGCCTGGGCGGCAGCAACACCGATGCAATCAATGCCGCGGCAAAGCTGGACTTCGACAAGGTGCTGCTGGTCTACCGCTTCGACTGGACCGACACCACGCAGACGTCGGCGGGGCAGGGCATCGTCTATGCGGCGCCCGCCTATCAGCTGATCTTCGGCAATCAGCCCTATCCGACCCTGCTGACGCCGATCACCAACAAGCGGCCAGATGCGGTGAACAACTGGGCGGCGCTGCCAAGCCGCGTGAAGAACGAGGGGCACTCGCTCACGGCATCCGCCGAGATTTCCGACCAGCTTTCGATCAAGAACATCGCCGCCTATCGCACCAGCAGCTACGCCACGCTGTTCTCGCAGATCGATGGTGCGGGCGGCTTGCGCAATACGCCGAGCACCGGCGGCGTGGGCCTTCCGGGAACCGCGGACGTGCTGTACGGCTTTGCCTGTCTGCCGGCTGGCGTGGCGCCGCAGTTCTGCCCCTACTACCAGCCGAGCGCGGTCAACGCGCCGCTCATGATCCAGACGGTCATCGCCTATGGCACCTACAAGCAGTTCTCGAACGAGTTTCAGGTCAACTACGATTCCGATTTCCTGACCCTCACGGCAGGTGCGCTCTACTTCCACCAGAAGCAGACGCAGGATCTGAACAACACCTATGCCCTCAAGAGCGCGCCCTTCGCGGTCTTTCCCGGCTTCAACGTGCCCAATCTCGGCCAGCCGAACGCCTATGGCGCGGTGCCTTCTTTCGTGAAGGTCAATTCCAAGGCGATCTACGGCCAGGCCGAAGTGCATGTGACGCCGCAACTCGACCTGATCCTGGGCGGGCGCTACACGCATGACCGCAAGAGAGGCGAGGACCGGGCCACGGCCAATGCGCTCAACCCCACCGGCTTCTACCCGATCGATTACAAGGATGGCCAGTTCACCTACAACGTGGGCGTCAACTTCAAGCCGACCGACGATATCCTGCTCTACGCCAAATATGCGACGGGCTTCATCTCGGGCGGCCTGTTTGCCAGCATTCCGTTCGATTCCGAGAAGGCCAAATCGTTCGAGGCCGGTATCAAGGCCGACCTGCTGGACAACCGGCTGCGGTTCAACCTCGCGGCATTCTCCGCGAAATACGATTCCATGCAATTCACCACGACGGGCCGCAACATCGGCCGTCCCGAGCTGACCCAGGTCGTGCTCAATGCCGGCGATGCCAAGGCGCAGGGCTTCGAGCTGGAGACCACTCTGGCGCCGGTCGACGGACTGGTTCTGGGCGGTTCGCTTGGCTACACGGACTTCAAGTACCGCTCGCTTTCGCCGATCGTTACCGCCGGAGCCTACGACTATCTGGTGCATGAGCGTCCGAAATGGACGGGCAACGTCAACGCGACCTATACCGCCGCAATGGACAACGGCTCGGCTCTGGTTGCGCGTATCGACGGCAGCTACCGCTCGGCCGCCAATGGCACGTCGTTCGTTCCGGGCACTGCCTTCGGCTTCAGCCAGGCGGATTCCGAAGCGTTCAAGGCGGCGCAGCGGATCGGTTCGTACTGGCTGTGGAACGTCCGCCTTGCCGCTCAGGATGTCGAACTGGCGGGCGTGAAGTCGACCTTTGCCCTGTGGGGCAGAAACATCTTCAACAACAAGTCGGTGAGCTATTCGCCTTCGCTGGTCTTCCTGATTTCGGCGGATTACCAGCGGGCGGCGACATTCGGCGCCGACTGGACCTTCGAGTTCTGACCGGCACCCGGCAATAATGCCCACAAGAAAAGGGGCGGGACAGTGATTGTCCCGCCCTTTTTTCTATTCGGGTCCGGGCAAAAGAGGCAGCGTTAGTCGAGATCGGGTCTCGGCAAGCCGAGATGCTCTCGCAGCATCGTGCCTTCGTAATCTTCCCGGAACAGTCCGCGCTTTTGCAGTACGGGCACGACCTGTTCGGCAAAGTCGCGGAAAATGCCGGGGAACAGCATGGGCATGACGTTGAAACCGTCGCAACCGCCGTTGAAGAAATCCTCCATCCGGTCCGCAATCTGCTCCGGCGTGCCCGCGATCGTATTATGGCCGCGGGTGCCGCTGAACCACAGGGCCAGTTCGCGCATGGTCATGCCTTCGCGCCGAGCCATGTCCCAGGCCAGCTTCTGGCGGCTTTGCTGGGCCTGCGTCATCTCGTTGATCTCGGGCACGGGTCTGTCGAGATCGAACTGCCTGATGTCGATATCCGGCATGAAATTGTGCAGGCTTTCGACGGCGACGTCGATCTCGATGCCTTCGTTCAGTTCGGTCAGCCGGCGCTTCGCTTCTTCCTCGGTCGATCCCACGATCGGGCTGATTCCGGGCATGATGAGGAGCTGGTCGGGATCGCGCCCGAAGCCCTTGGCGCGCGCTTTCATGTCGTCATAAAAGGCGATTGCCTGATCCTTCACGGTACCTGCCGTGAAAACGACATCGGCCTGGCTGGCTGCAAGATCGCGGCCGGGCCCGGAAGATCCGGCCTGAACCAGCACAGGGTGGCCCTGGGGCGGCCGGGGAATGTTGAGCGGTCCCGCGCTCTTCAGGTATTTGCCTTCGTGTCCGTGGAACCGGAGCTTGTCGAGGTCGAGCCACTTGCCGCTCGCCTTGTCCCGGACGATGGCATCGTCGGCCCAGCTATCCCACAAATCGCGCACGAGGCGTACGTATTCCTCTGCTCGCACATAGCGTTCGTCATGCCCGATGACCTGATCCATGCCGAAATTGGCCGCCGATTCGTCATCTGCCGTGGTAACGATGTTCCATGCGACCCGACCGCCGCTGATGTGGTCGGCAGAGGCGAAGAGCCGGGCCAGATTGTAGGCTTCGGTAAAGGTCGTCGAGGCGGTGGCAACAAAGCCCAGCCGTGATGTCATGGCCGACAGCGCGGAGACGAGCGTGAGCGGTTCGAAAAGCGCGGTCGAGAAATTGTGGGCGGAATGCTCGGCAACGTCCCGGTGGCGAATCCGCGAACTGAGCGTGTCCGCCGCGAACAGCATGTCGAACTTCGCATCTTCGGCGATCCGGGCCAGCTCGACATATTCCGCGAACATGTCGCCCCGATAGGCCTCTGGATGCCTCCAGGCCGCAACGTGATGCCCCGCCGTCATCACGAACAGCCCCAGTCGCATCTTTCTTTGATCGGTCATGGCAAATTCTCCCAGGCTCGAACCATCATTCTCGATACGGTACCTAATGGTACCGTTTAAACATTGATCCAGGCCAAATGCAAAGTCATTTCATGATCGGCTCGTCCGCCGCCGAAAGCGAGCCGAGCGGCGGGGCGAGGGCATCGCGGAAGGAAACGTCGGGCGAGGTCACGAAATCGATCACCGTGGAGGTCTGGCTGGCGAGAGCCTTTTCGAGGGCGGGGCCGATCTCGTCCGGTTCGGTCACGCGAATCCCCTGACAGCCCATGCCGCGAGCCATCTGCGCATAGTCGAAGTCCGCGAAGAGCGCGCCGAACGCGCCGGTATCGTGGACGACCGCGCCAAGCGCGCTGTTGTTGAAAATGACGACCACGATCGGGATGTTCTGTTCGCGCGAGGTGATCAGGCCGTTGAGGCTCATGGCGAATCCGCCGTCGCCCACCACCGCGACGGCAACCCTGTCAGGGAATGCCAGCTTCGCGGCGAGAGCGGCAGGAATCGCGACGCCCATCGGCCCCGCGCCCGCCGGTTCCAGCACGCCGCCCGCCGAGCGGCACAGGTAGTGATGGTTGACGAGCATGCGGTTTTCGCCTGCGTCGCAGGTGACGATGGCATCGGCGGGAAGCGCCTTTTCCATCTCCGCGATAATCCGTTGCGGCAGGAGCGGCACGGCGTCGCTGAGGCGCGATTCGTGGTCGAAGTGGCCGTATTGCTCGCGGATCGCGGCGACCCTGGCCTCGCCCTTGGCACCGGCATCGGAGGAGGGGGCCAGGGCCTCGCGCAACTGGTCGAGCACGGGGCCGACGCTGCCGATAAGCTGATGGTCGGCAGGTACGATCCACGATGCGTTGCGCGGTTCGATCTCGATCTGCACGAAGCTCTGCCTGCGCGGGTCGAACAGGGCGGGGCTTTCTCGCCCGATGTCGGACGAGCCGAGGCGTGAGCCCGCGACGATGACGAGATCCGCATCGGCGGCGGTCATGCCCGCGCCATGCACGCCCCAGGTGCCGACCGGGCCGAGAGCGAGGGGGTGGTTCTCGGCGATCACGCCCTTGCCCGTCGCGCTCGTCACCACGGGAATGCCAGTCGCTTCGGCGAAGCGGCGCAATTGTTCCTCCGCGCGCCCGACGCGAACGCCATTGCCGGCAAGCAGGATCGGGCGATCGGCCCTTGCAATGGCATCCGCCGCCGCAGCCACGCGTGCCGGATCGGCCGGAGGGGGCGGTGGCGGCAGGTAGTGCCGGGTCTTGTAGAGAAAGGGAAAGCTCTCCGGTCCCACCGGATCGCCGAGCAGGGCGGCGCGGCTGTAAAGCACCGCGACCGGGCCAGGCTCGCCCGAGAGTGCGTGCTTGATGGCAAGCTGCGTGGCGTGAACCGCGGTCAGCGGATCGCGCGCGACGAACACCTGCTTGGTGATCGCCTCGAAAGCCTTGCGCGCGTCCCATACGCCATAGTCGCCGGTTCCGGCCTGATAGGGCGCATGCAGATCCCATCCCGGCGTGTCGCTCAGCTCGCTCAGCAGCAGCATGGGCGTGCACGACAGGTGCGCTTCGAGCGTTCCGATGATGCCATGACCCAGCACCCAGCTACCCTGACCCATGATGACGCCCGGCCTGCCGGTGATGCGGCCGGTGATCTCCGCCATCACACCCGCCAGCGATTCCTGCCTGACAAGGACCGTGCGGAATGCGTTCTGGTGGCTTTCGGCGGCATTGAAAATGTGGCCGGTATGGCCGCCAGGCACGCCGAAAATCTTATCGATCCCGGCCTCCTCAAGCACGCGGAGGATGGCGTCGGGCGCGCTGAGCGGCTCTGACGTGAAGATTTCAGCAGGCATTCTCTCTCCCTTTCGGCATACCGGTCCGGCGTCAGACGCGCACCAGTGCCTTGCCCGTGTTACGGCCTTCGAACAGGCCAATGAACGTTTTCGGCGTGTTTTCGAGACCCTCGTCGATGGTCATCAAAGGTCTTATCGATCCGTCCGCCAGCCATTCGCGCATCCGCGCGCGGCACTCGCCGATCCGGTGTTCGAACGCATTGACGATGAAGCCGCGCAGCGTGATCTGCTTGGCGATGATCATCATCATGTTGCCGAAACAGACTTTTTGGTCGTGCGTCTTCAGGTTGTAGGTGTCTATCATTCCACACGCGACGAACCGTGCGTGCGTCGCTGCGTTGCCGAGCGCGGCGTCGAGATGGTCGGCGCCGACATTGTCGAAATAGATGTTCAGCCCTTCTGGCGCGGCCTGGCGCAACTGCTGCTGAAGGTCGCCCTGCCGATAGTCGATGGCGACGTCCGCACCCAGGCTCCTGACCAGATCGCACTTTGCCGGGCCGCCCGCCGAGCCGATCACCCTGAGGCCAAGGGCCTTGGCGATCTGGACGACGGTCGAGCCCACCGAGCCTGCCGCGGCGGAAACGAAGATCGTCTCGCCCGCCACGGGAAGGCCCACTTCGGTCAGGCCGAAATAGGCCGTCACTCCCGGCATTCCGAGGGCCGAAAGGAACATCTCCGGCTTGTCGCCCGGCTCGACCGGCAACTTCTCGAAACCGGCCGCCGGTCCCTGCGCCACGTCGCGCCAGCCCTGATAGTGAAAGACGAGATCGCCTTCCGCCAGATCGTCCGACCGGGATTGCTCGACCAGCCCCACGGCGCGGCCCCAGAGCGGGGCGTTGAATTCCAGTCCCATCGGATAGTCCGCGACGTTATACATCATCGACCGCATGGCCGGCTCGACCGAAAGGAACAGGTTGCGCACCCGCACCTCGCCTTCCGCAAGATCGGGCAGGTCACGTTCCACCAGTGCGAAATTGCCGGGCTCGACCATGCCCGTGGGTTCGGAAACGACATGCCATTGGCGACAGATGGCCATCAGATTTTCTCTCCTGCTTGCATTTCGCGCCGTTCCGGGGGCTGCGCGGCGATCCCTGACAACGCATCGAACATGGCGCGCGCGGCTGCGATCTTCGGTTCGGCTTCGGCGATGCTGGCATCCTTGACGACGTCGTAGCCCCTGATCGTGGCATGGATGCTCGCCAGGTCCACTGCCGCCGCATGGTTGGCAGCGCCGAGCCTTCCCAGAATGTGTTCGACCAGCTCCTCGAACTCACCGATCAGGGCGCGTTCGCGCCGCCGGTGCGGGTGATGGCCGAACAGGTCGAAAGCCGTGCCGCGCAGCCCCTTGAGCCGTGCGAGCATGCGCAGCGGGCCAAGCAGCCATGCGCCATACCTGCGCTTGCGCAGGCGGCCGGTTGCAGGATCGCGGCGGGAAAGCAGCGGAGGGGCAAGGTTCAGCTGAACCTTGCGGCCTTGCGTTTCGAAGGCTTCGTCGAGTTGCCCGGCGAGGTCCGGGCTGGTGAGAAGGCGTGCGACTTCGTATTCGTCCTTGTAGGCCAGAACCCTGGCGTAACTTCGGGCCACGGCGCGGGCCAGATCGGTGCGGCCCGGCGCGATTGTCCGTTCGGTGGCGGCTACCCGCTCTACCAATGTTCGGTAGCGCAAGGCCAGCGCCTCGTTCTGATAGGTGGCAAGGTGGTGCGACCGGCTTTCCACCAGCGTCTCGAGCGTTTGTGGTTCGTCCTGCCGTGGCGGGGCTGCCTGCTCCATCAGCCGGGTCAGGCGTTCGGGCCGTGCCGCCGCCATGCGTCCAAGCGCAAAGGCCTGCCGGTTCATCTGCACCCCGGCGCCGTTCAAGGCAAGCGCCTGCTCGATACTTTCAAGCGAAAGCGGGATCAGCCCATGTTGCCACGCTTGCCCCACCAGCATCATGTTCGCGCCGATCGCGTTGCCGAGCAGGGCACTCGCCACGCCGCTCGCGTCGAGCGAGTAAACGCCCTTTTCGCCCACGCGGCGGGCGAGGCGCTTTTCCAGCATGGTGAAATCGACGCGAAACTCGGGATCGAGCGCGAACGCGCTGGTCGGCGCGACGAAACGGTTGAGCACGGCCCGGCCCGTGTCCGGCCTCAGCATAGACAGCACGTCCGGCCCTGCGGCGACGATGGGATCGCAGCCGATCACGACATCGGCGCTGGCCACCGGGATGCGCAGGCAATGCGCGCCGTCCGGTGGCGAGGCGGCAAAGCGAACGTGGCTCATCACCGAGCCGTTGCGCTGGGCAAAGCCTGACATGTCGAGCACGCTGGCCCCGATCCCGTCGATATGCGCGGCCATTGCCAGCACCGCGCCCACCGTGACGACGCCCCCGCCGCCGATGCCCGTCACCAGCAGGTCGATGCCCTTTTCCGGGGAAGGTATGGCGGGCCGGGGCAGGTCGGCCGCGAAGTCCGTGCCCGCACCAGCCGCGCCGGTGCGCGCGCGCGGCTTGGCGCCGGTTACGGTGATGAAGCTGGGGCAGAAGCCTTCGATGCAGCTGTAGTCCTGATTGCAGGTCGACTGATTGATCCGTCGCTTGCGTCCGAATTCGGTTTCCAGCGGTTCGATGGCGATGCAGTTCGATTGCGTGCCGCAATCGCCGCAGCCCTCGCATATTGCGGGTGCGATGAAGAGGCGGGCATCGGCTTCGGGCAACTGGCCCCGTTTCCTGAGGCGGCGGCGTTCGGTCGCGCAGCTCTGGTCGTAGATCAGGACGGATACGCCCCTGACGTTGCGCAGCTCGCGCTGGACAGCATCGAGATCGTCGCGGTGGTGGAAGCTGGTGCCTTGGGGAAAGCTGCCCTTCACCGCATCGAAATGCGCCGGGCTATCGCTGACCACGGCAATACGCCTTACACCTTCGGATGCGACCTGCTGGGCGACGCGCGGCGCAGTAACTTCGCCAGCGAACTCCTCGCCTTCGATTGGCTGCCCGCCGGTCATGCCCACCGCGCCGTTGAGCAGGATCTTGTAGGTGATGTTCGCAGTGGCCGCGACGCAGGCGCGGATCGCAAGCAGGCCGGAATGGAAATAGGTGCCGTCGCCCAGATTCTGGAAAACGTGGGACGTTTCGGTGAAGGGTTCCTGCCCGATCCAGCTAGCCCCTTCGCCGCCCATGTGCGAGCCGGGCCGCGTGTTGCGCTCTGGCATGAGCGAGGCCATGCCGTGACAGCCGATACCCGCCAATGCGACCGAGCCATCGGGCACCACGGTCGATCGGTTGTGCGGGCAACCTGCGCAGAAGCTGGGTGTGCGGATCGCCAGCGGAGCATTGTCTCCGCCAGTCCCGGAGAGGAGCGCTAGCGCCTGTGCGCGCGCGACTAGTTCGCTTTGTCCGGTCGCAAGGTCGAGGCGGGCAGCCAGCACCGGCGCGATCCGTTCCGGAGACAGTTCGCCCGTCTCGCTCACCAGCGCCGCGCCGCGCTCGTCGCGTTTTCCGGTAATGCGCGGACGGTTTCCGGCAGGCAGGTGGTACAGCAGGTGGGTCAGCTGTTCCTCGATAAGGCCGCGCTTTTCCTCTAACACCAGTACTTCGTCGCAGCGAGCGGCGAAGGCGCCGATCGCCTGGGGTTCGAGCGGCCAGACCATGGCGACCTTGAACAGGCCGATACCCAGATGGTCCATCGCGGCCTCGTCGATGCCCAGCATGGCAAGACTTTCGGCAACGTCTCCCAGGTTCTTGCCGGTCGATACCACGCCCAGCCTCAAGCGGCCGGGCGGACCCATGACCTGCCGGTCGAGCGCATTGGCCCTCGCGAAGGCCTGCGCGGCCTTGAGGCGATAGTCGAACAGGCGACTTTCCTGCGCCAGCGCGGCAACTTCGCTGCGAATGCCAAGCCCGCCCGGCGGCGTTTCGAAGTCCGCAGGAATGACCGGGCTGATGCGTCCGTCGCCGACCAGGATGGAGTCCGAGCCATCGACCGTATCGGTCACGCATTTGAAGCCCACCCACAGGCTTGCATAGCGCGACAGGGCAAAGCCCATCAGGCCAAGGTCGATATAGTCCTGAATGCCGGCGGAGTTGAAGACCGGGATGCCGCAGTGGATCAGCGCGTGGTCGGACTGATGCGCGACGGTCGAGGAGCGCCCGGCATGGTCGTCGCCGCACAGCGCCAGCACCCCGCCATGCGCGCTGGTTCCGGCGAAATTCGCATGCTTGAGCGCATCGGTCGAGCGGTCGACGCCCGGGCCCTTGCCATACCAGATGCCGAACACGCCGTCGTGGCGCGCGCCGGGTAAAAGCGCGACCTGCTGCGTGCCCCAGACCGCCGTTGCGGCAAGATCCTCGTTGACGCCGGGTTCGAAACGTATGCGATTGGCTTCAAGATGCGGCGCGGCGGCCCATAGCGCGCTGTCGTAGGTGCCCAGCGGCGAGCCGCGGTAGCCGGAGATGAAGCCGGCGGTGTCGAGGCCGGCGTCCCGGTCGCGCCGTGCCTGTTCTATCGGCAGCCTGACGAGTGCTTGCGCACCGGTGACGAAGACGCGGCCGCTCGTCGCGCTGTATTTGTCGTCAAGGCTGATCGCGTTCACAGGGCTGCGCCCCCGGCGTCCGAAGGGCACGGGGCAGGCAATACCTTGCCCGGATTCATGATGTTGTCGGGATCGAGCGCGTGCTTGATCCGCTGCATCGCCGCGATCTCCTGCGGCGATCTGGACAGATGCAGGTAAGGCAGCTTGTCGAGGCCGATGCCGTGCTCTGCCGAAATCGATCCTTCGTATTTGCCGACAAGGTTCAGAACGATGTCGGTGATGGCTTCGCGCTGGGCGGCACTGTTGTCTCCGGCTGCGATCACCAGGTGGATGTTGCCGTCGCCGACATGGCCGAAGACGACAGATTGCTTGCCCGGCCATTGCAATTCGAGCCCTGCGCGCAATTCGGCTACGAAAGGCGCGATCCGCGATACGCGCAGGGAGACGTCGAATGGCAGGTAGGGACCGATCCGCCCGACCTGCTCGCCATCGTCGCGCAGCGCCCACATCCTTGCCGCTTCCGCTTCCGATTTGGCGATCACCGCATCGCTGACAAGGCCCTCTTCCATTGCCGAGGCAAGCACCGTCTCGAAGTGGCTGGCGTCTTCTCCGCGATCCGCGCCCATCGTCTCGACCAGAATGTAGTAGCCATGACTGTGTGCAAGGACGGGGCGGCCGAGAGCGGGAGGCGTCGTGACGAGGTGGTAGTATTCCGGCCACATCACCTCGAAGGCCGAAAGCTGGCCGCCGAGCCGGGATTCGAGCCTTCGAAGCAGCCTAGTCACGCAGTTGAAATCCTCGACCGCGACGAATGCCACATTGCGGCCGGGCATGGCCGGGCGCAGGCGCAGCACGGCGCGGGTGACGATCCCCAGCGTGCCCTCCGCCCCGCAGAACAGCTGCGTCAGGTCATAGCCTGTATTGTTCTTGATGAGCGGGTGGAGCGAGGAGAGCACCGTCCCGTCGGCCAGCACCACCTCGATGCCGAGAACGAGCTGGCGGGTCATGCCAAAGCGCACCACCCGGTTGCCCCCGGCATTGGTGGAGATCACCCCGCCGATCGTTGCCGATCCCCTCGAGCCGAGGTCGAGTGGAAAGAACATGTCGACCTGTTCCGCCGCTTCGCATGCCGTGGCAACGACGCAACCGGCTTGCACCAGCATGACGCCGTCGACAGGATCGACCTCCTCTATGCGGTTCATCCGGTCGAGCGAGATGGCGACGGCGCCATCGGCGCATGCCCCGGCGACAAGGCCTGTCCTCCCTCCCCACGGGACCATTGGAATTCCGGCCTGGTGGCAAATGCGCGCCGCGGCGGCCACCTGGTCCGTGTCGGCCGGCCTGACGAGCGCGACCGGAGCGCCCAGGTCCGACCAGCCGCTGGCGAATTCCGTGACGGCCTCGCCTGTCAGGACGGCCTGGTCGCCAAGCGCGGCACGCAGCAATTTTTCGATTGCGGCATTGCCTAAACTCCCCCGGGCGGATAAATGAAACCCATCGTTATCCATTAGCGAGTGCTTAGTTTCGGATTTGGCCAGATGCAAGCAGCCTTGTGGCTGTTCGGATCTGGAATTGGAATGCTCACTCGCGCAGGATTGCTTTGAACGAGAGGATGGGCGGCAGGTCCAGAGATGAAATATCTACATACCATGTTGCGCGTGCACGATCTGGATGCTGCGCTCGATTTCTTTGTGATCCGGCTCGGGCTGGAGCAGGTGAACCGCTACGATATTGCCGATGGCCGGTTCAGCCTCGTCTTTCTCGCGCCGCCGGGCCAGCACGAGGCGCAAATCGAGCTGACCTACAACTGGCCGCCGGAAGACGGCGGCGAAGCCGAAGTCTATGGCGGCGGCAGGAATTTCGGGCATCTCGCCTACGAGGTCGAGAATATCTACGAAAAGTGCCAGGATCTGATGGACAAGGGGGTGACGATCCTGCGTCCTCCGCGCGATGGCTACATGGCCTTCGTGCGTTCGCCCGATGGCATCTCGGTCGAACTGCTGCAAAAGGGTGAGTGGCTGGAACCGGCCGAACCCTGGAAGTCGATGCCCAACGTGGGCGAGTGGTGAACGGAACACGGCCCGGCGTCGGGCACAGGAGAGGACAATGAACGAACTGAGCAGGACGCAGACCGAAGGCGCCCGCGAGGAAATCCGGCCTGACTGGGTTCCCGCCGACAGGTATGTAGGTGAGGATATCGCCCGGCTGGAGCGCGAAAGACTCTGGCCGCGCATCTGGCACATCGCCTGCCGGGAAGAAGAAATTCCCAACGTCGGGGACTACATCACCTACGAAGTGCTCGACGAATCCATCATCATTGTCCGTTCTGACACGGACACGATCTCGGCCTATTACAACGTGTGCCAGCATCGCGGGCGGCGGCTGGTCAATCCGGGCAAGGGCTTTTCCAAGGGTGGGTTCCTGTGCCGTTTCCACGGCTGGAAGTGGGATCTGGAAGGCAACAACACTTTCGTTTTCCATCCCGAGCAATGGGAGGGGTGCCCGGCCTTCACCACTGAGGCGCTCGCGCTGAAGCAGCCGAAGGTGGATCGCTGGGGCGGCTGGGTCTGGATCAACATGGACCCGGACGCGGTTTCGCTGAAGGAATGGCTGGAGCCTGTCGGCGAATGGCTGGATCCGTTCGAGTTCGATAAGCTGCGCCGGGCCTGGTACGAAACGATCATCGCGCCGGTGAACTGGAAGGTGGTTATGGAGGCCTTCCACGAAGGGTATCATTCGGGCGCCACGCACAATTCGTGGGTGGACTATTATTCGATGCTTTCGCCCACGCATGCCTATGGCAAGCATTGCGGCTTCACCACGCAGTTCCTCGAAATGCCGAAGATGAAGCGCGAGGACGGAAAGTGGACGCCGGCTGTCTCGGGCGCGGACATGCTCTATTACCAGTCGAAGGAACTGCACGACGAGCTCAACGCGCAGGTGAGCGATTCCGGGATGCGCGCGCTCGAACGTTTGCGCCAGGAGTTTCCGCCGGGCTCGGACGAGAGCAACCTGTTTCCGCGATTCATCGAACTGAGCAAGGAAGAGATGGAGGCGGAAGGCGCCGAGTGGCCGGAAAAGCTGGACATGGAGGCCATGCTCAAACCCGGCATCAGCATCCACATATTCCCCAATACGATCGTCCTGCCTACACCCGACGCGGTGCTATGGTATCGCATGAGGCCGCAACCCACCGACGCGGAATCGTGCATTTTCGATATCTGGTCCCTCAACCGCTATGCGCCGGGCAAGGAGCCGCAGGTGGAGCGCCATGTCTCCCACGGCTTCGAGGAAGCGCGCGGTCGCAATCCGTTCCTGGAGCAGGACTTCGGCAATATGGAGGCCGTGCAGCAAGGCATGCGTTCGCGTGGATGGGAAGGGGCGCGGACCAACCCGCTGGAGGAAGTGACCGTCAACCACTTCCACCGCATGCTCGACGAATTCTACGCGATGGACCCGGTGAAATGAAGGAAAGGTCGACCTGATTCGCCCCAGGCTCCTGGGATCTTGAAGAAGAGAGGCTTGCCGGACGCGGCGAATGCGCCAGCCAGCAATTGCAGGGCAGCGAGCGCGGCGGCGAGCCACAGCGCGGCAAGGCCAAGTTCGGCAATCACTGCGTTTCGCTCACGACCTG